>JAPOTE010000075.1 GCA_026709335.1 Bacteroidota bacterium
GGAAGGCTGAAACTCTGGTACGAGAGGATCTGGGTATCCAGAGAATGTCCAAGAGCGCCAAGGGAACGGTAAAAAATCCCGGCAAGAATGTGAAAGCGAAGTCAGGGCTAAACCGCGTGATCCTAAACTCTTCATGGGGACGATTTAACCGGTATTGTGACTACAAATTCAGCAAGGTAATTACCGTGAATCCAAAGTATACGTCTCAGACCTGCAATCAGTGTGGACACGTAGCAAAGGATAACCGAACAACACAGAGTAGATTTAAGTGTATGGCCTGTGGCCATGCGGACCATGCAGATCTGAACGCGTCTGCAAATATCTTGGCCTCCGGGATTGGGGCTACTGGACGTGGGAGGAGCGTTGCCGTTCGGCACTCCATTGATCCGTCAAATGGATACGTGGGCCACTCATGTATATAAGTCCCAAAATCAATAATATGAATATTCAGATGGTTGATCTCAGAGGGCAATACCTGAGAATCAAAAATGAAATCGATCAAGCTCTGGAAGAGGCTTTGGATTCGGCGCGTTTTATTCGCGGCCCCATAGTTACACGCTTTGAGTCAGCACTGGCTGACTACACAAAATCCAAATATGCGATCGGAGTAGCAAATGGCACAGACGCACTCCAAATCTCTTATATGGCGCTTGACATTGGCCCAGGTGATGAGGTCATTACACCTTCATTTACGTTCATTGCTACTGCTGAGGCCGCGGCACTCTTGGGAGCTGTACCCGTATTCGCAGATGTTGATCCTGATACATTCTGTCTCGATCCCGTCAGCGTTGAAGCATGCATCACTCCGAGAACACGAGCAATTGTACCTGTACATCTATTCGGTCAATCTACCGACATGGATCCCATTCTATCGCTCAGCTCAAAGTATGATATCTCTGTAATTGAAGACAATGCACAGGCCATTGGGGCCACCTATAAGGGAGTTTCCACCGGGAGCATTGGAACGATGGCAACCTGCTCATTCTTCCCATCCAAAAACTTGGGAGCATACGGGGACGGAGGCGCGATTCTCACCTCTGATTCCGAGTTGGAAACTCGCTCACGAATAATTACCAATCATGGTGGTCGACACAAATACTTTAATGAAGTCATCGGTCTCAATAGTCGGTTGGACGCACTCCAAGCCGCGATTCTTGAAGTAAAACTCAAGCATCTCGAATCATTTACTGAACTGAGACGTGCTGCCGCAGCTCGCTATCACTCCCTCTTCGAAGATATTGATGAGATCATATGCCCCTATGAAGCTGACTGGGGTCGCCATGTATACCACCAATACGTGATTCGCATAAAAAAGCGTGATGAACTCACAAAAGCTCTCACAGAAGCTGGGATTCCTTATGGAATTTACTACCCCGTTCCATTACACAAACAGCCCGTATTCGGTGGAAAAGCAAACTCCATCCCTCTTCCCGAAACCGAAAAAATCTGCAACGAAGTTCTGGCCTTGCCTATGCATACCGAACTTACACCTACGCAGCAGGAGCGTATTGCGGATATAGTCACCACACATGCAACCTCCTTGATTCATGGATAGGGTTCGACTGGCTCAAATCGGTGTGGGGCATTGGGGGAAAAATTTGCTGAGAAATTTTAATGCACTTCCAGCATGCCGCGTCGTAGCAGCCTGTGACTCCGATTCCAATGCACGGCAATTCGTCGAAAATCAATACCCTGCTACAGAAACAACTGCAAATGTAGACGACATCCTGGAGCGAGATGATATTGATGGGGTTATAATCGCCACAGAAACGCCTTCCCATTTTTCTCTGGCATGTGCCACTCTGAAAAGTGGGCGACATGTATTTGTTGAAAAACCAATGACCGAAACTGTTGAAGAGGCCGAAACTCTGATCTCTTTATCCAATGAGGTAGGTCGTCATTGTATGGTTGGACACTTACTTCTATACCACCCTGCATTTAATTATGTTGAAGATCTGATCCGAGACGGTACTCTTGGAGAAACCTATTACATGTATAGCGTACGTGTCAATCTTGGAATCGTACGCCAGCGTGAAAATGCACTACAGAGCCTCGCCCCACATGATCTTTCCATTGCTCTGGCATTTTTGCAACAGAAACCAGTCGCGGTTGCCGTACATGCCCAAGCCTATCTACAGCCAGATATCTGCGATGTCGCATTCTCGACCATCTTTTTTGAAAGCGGTGCCCTGGCCCACCTCCACACAAGCTGGCTTGATCCACATAAAGTTCGCAAGGTCACACTGGTAGGCAGCAAAAAAATGGCTGTGATTGATGAAATGAGTAGTGCTGAAAAAGTACGTATTTATGACAAGGGCGTAAATACTCCGGAATATGTAGGTTTCGCCGAATCCATGACCATGCGTGTGGGGGATATCAATATTCCGAACATACGGATGTCAGAACCGCTACGTTTAGAATGTTCTCATTTTATTGATTGTATCCGTACAGGAAAAACACCTCGGTCTGATGCTTCTAACGGTTTGGCGGTCGTTCGCTTGCTTGATGCTGCCCAAAAATCACTGCTATCAGGTGGTGCCAAAATCCCTGTTTACACCCATTAAACCCTCTTTTATTTTTACCACCGACATCAATTTTATTTTGCGTGCTGCATCCCTCTTATCTTGATCAACTGGTTGCGCACTTTGAACAACCATCATTTATTGCTGAAGATCCTGTCAGTCTCTGTCATACATTCACGGACAGATTTGATCAGGAAGTGATCGGCCTTTATGCTGCAACATTAGCCTGGGGATCTCGCGCAACCATACTCTCTAAACTTGAGAATCTGTGCACCCGGATGTGCTTCAAGCCATGGAGTTTTGTAAAATATTTTGATCCGGCTCGTGACAGTGAAATTCTTCGTACGTTTGTTCACCGTACCTTTCAACCTGAGGATTGCATTGCATTCACGCACAACCTCAGTCTTTTGATAAATCAATACGGAAACATTGAAAATATCTTTGCTTGCCACCCCAAAGCAGTTGACACCCGTGATGCGATTGAACGATTTAGTACACGCATGATGACCATTCGAGAGGATACACCACACAGGCTACAAAAACACCTTGCCCGCCCCAGTCGTAAAAGTGCCTGCAAGCGACTCACCCTATATCTGCGTTGGATGGTTCGTCCTGGTCCGGTGGATCTGGGAATCTGGGATTCCATTAAACCACATCAGCTTCTATTGCCTCTGGATATTCACTCCGGGCGTCAAGCGCGCGAACTAGGATTACTCGCACGTAAATCAAACGACTGGAAAGCCACAATCGAGCTGACAGAGGCCTGCAGAAAACTCAATAGATCCGATCCCGCTCGCTATGATTATGCTCTTTTTGGACTTGGAGCATACGGAAACCCATTGTCGAACCTATGACTGATCGTTCCACTTCTGAACCCGAGATATGTCTCATCTTCCCCTGTTACAATGAGCAGGAAGTTTTACCCGACTTACTGGATGTACTCAGATTGCTTGATTTAGGAATTCCAATGCGATTTCTGTTTATTGATGATGGAAGTGCGGACAAAACTCTTCCCATTCTGCAGGATGCATGTATTTCGGATCAGCGCATGGCCTGTTTGAGTTTTTCCCGAAATTTTGGACATCAGGTCGCAGTGACCGCAGGATTAAAGCACGCTAAGGGAGATATTGTTGCCATCCTAGATGCTGATCTTCAAGACCCTCCCGAACTGCTGAAACAATTCATAGAGAAATGGCGTGAGGGTTACGATGTGGTCTATGGAATACGTGCGAATCGTAAGGAATCCTGGTTTTTGAGGACCTGCTACAGTAGTTTTTACCACCTTCTGGAGAAATCAGCAAATATCCTGATTCCCCGAGATGC
This sequence comes from Bacteroidota bacterium, assembly GCA_026709335.1. Classification (GTDB taxonomy): domain Bacteria; phylum Bacteroidota; class Rhodothermia; order Rhodothermales; family Bin80; genus Bin80. Next base: position 3,846 of record JAPOTE010000075.1, read on the forward strand.
AGGAGATTTTGCTCTTATGGACCGTAAAGTTGTAGATGTGTTGAATACCCTGCCTGAACACAATCGATTTGTCCGAGGCCTGCGCGGGTGGGTGGGATTTCGGCAAACCGGTGTAAAATACGCACGCCCGGCTCGACATGCAGGCAAACCCAGCTACAACATGAAGCGGCTCACACGACTTGCCCTGGATGGATTGCTGTCGTTTTCTTCTGCTCCGCTACGATTCTCGGCCTGGCTTGGAGTGAGTGCGGCTTTTCTCGGCTTCTGCTATCTGGCATACGCACTGGGGGTGTTTCTGAGCGGGAAGGAGTTGCCCGAAGGATGGACTTCAACAGTCGTATTGATTCTATTTCTGGGAGGGGTGCAACTCATTGTGTTGGGAATCCTTGGCGAATACTTGGGTAGAATTTTTGAGGAAGTCAAAGGACGCCCCCATTATGTGTTAGGTGATCGCGCAGGTTGGATCACAGACATCGATCCGATCAAGAACTGTTAATGCCTCCGTACAGCATTAAACGGGGTGCTTAGTTTCACTTTGATCAGATTGATCTAGCCATCAATATTGAAACTGCCAACATTACTACGCTGGAATCTCTATAGATTTGCGTGATCTTGAGAGTACTCTGTGATCTTCTTCTGCTCTTTGTGCAATGTGGCACGGGTGTCTACGACCAACTCGGCTCTTGCATAGATATCCGACCATTTATAACCGTCATGATCGGTAGCAATCAGCACACAGTCCGCCAAATCTATGGCATCATATAAATCGCTGACCGAAACCATTTCCATCTCATCCAGAGTGAAGGTGGAAACATAAGGATCATGATAGTTGATCTGTGCACCCTTACTTTTTAGCAATTTCAGGATATCCAATGCAGGCGATTCTCGTAAATCTCCTACATTTTTTTTGTACGCAACTCCGATGATCAAGATATTACTTCCCCGAAGAGCTTTGCCTTCCTCATTGAGTACATCCTGGACACGATGTACCCAATATTTGGGCATATCCGTATTGATCTCCGTTGCCAACTCAATGAACCGGGCAGTATAACCCATGGTACGTAACTTCCATGATAGATACTGCGGATCGATCGGAATACAATGACCACCGAGTCCCGGTCCAGGGAGGAATTTCATAAAACCAAAGGGCTTGGTTGCAGCTGCTTCAATTACCTCCCAGGCATTGATTCCCAGTTTATGACAAATCAGGAGTACTTCGTTGGCCAATCCGATATTCACAGCCCTGAATGTATTCTCCACCAATTTGGTCAATTCGGCTACTTCCGTGCTGGACACGGGCACAACGGAATCAATGGCTGATTCATACAAAATCTGTCCCACCTGAAGACAAGATGCAGTCACTCCTCCCATGACTTTCGGCGTATTTTTTGTCGTCCAGTCTTGCCGGCCTGGATCAACACGTTCAGGGGAGAAGCAAAGGAAAAAGTCCTTACCCACTTTCAGATCCCCTCTTTCCTGTTGAAAACGAGGCAGGATCACTTCCGTAGTTGTACCTGGATATGTTGTACTCTCCAGTACGATGAGCATACCAGGATGGAGATGTTTTGTAACAGCATCGGTAGCATCCAGGATATATGACACATCCGGTGCCCCCGTTTTTCGTAGAGGTGTCGGCACACAAATGCTGACCGCATCACACGTATCAAGAGCATCAAATTTGCTGGTGGCCTCCAGGGTCCCAACTGTTACCTGAGAAGCTAATCGGTCATTGGACATATCTTCTACATACGAAATCCCCCTGTTAATCAGACGCACTTTTTTTTCATCAACATCAACGCCTATCACACGGAAGCCTGCCTCTGCAAATGCAACAGCCAGCGGCAATCCAACATACCCCAATCCTAACACAGCGATACGCAGGTTGCGAGAAGCGATCTGCTCCGTAAGAGCAGTCTGTATTGATTTACTCATCTCTGTTCACTCAAATCTAAAAATGCCAATTCGCTGAGCTTATTGATCACGTGCCCTGTACTCTCTTCAATCGTTTCCTGTTCGGTTTTACAAACAACTTCCGGGTTTTCAGGAACTTCATATGGATCGTCAATTCCTGTAAAACCCTTGATCAATCCGGCCCGCGCCTTTGCATATAAACCCTTCACATCTCTACGCTCACAAACTTCCAGTGGAGCATCCACAAATACTTCAATATACCCTCCCTCACGTTCTATTCGGCGGCGATTCACCGCCCGATCCTCATGATAAGGAGCAATCGGAGCACAAATAACGACTCCTCGATGCTTTACTATTTCTGAGGCAACATAGCCTATTCTCTGTACATTCGTGGACCGGTCTTCTTTGGAGAAACCAAGTCCTCTGCTGAGATTGGTACGAACGACATCCCCATCTAGAAGCGTGACAGGACAGGACAGAATTTCCAGAAGTCGTGCCTGCAGCGCGTTTGCAATAGTTGATTTCCCCGATCCGGACAGTCCGGTCAAAAATACTGCAAACCCCTGTTGCCCCTTGGGGGGATAAGTTTTTTGCAATTCTTCGATCACACCCGGATAGGAAAACCACTCGGGAATCTCTTCACCGGCTGCCAACATATCCCTCAATTGTGTTCCTGAAATATTCAGGATTTCCTGGTTCTTCGGCACCTCATCGATTGGCTGATAGGATTTGGTTTCCGGTACATAAACCATCAGTCGAAATGGAATCACCTCAATTCCCAATTCCTGAGAATGCACATTTACTAGATCCTGTGCATCATAAGGGCCATAAAACGGGGTTCCATCGCTCATTTTCCCGGGACCTGCATGATCTCGTCCAATGATCAGATGTGTACAGCCGTAATTTTTGCGAATAATTGCATGCCAGAGAGCCTCTCTTGGCCCTCCCATGCGCATTGCTAACGGCAACAGGCTGAGGAAAGCTTGTCCTTCGGGGTAATAATTCAGTAGTTTCTTGTAGCTCCTCACACGTGTATAATGATCTATATCCCCCGGCTTGGTCATACCCACAACCGGGTGAATCAATAATTCGCCACCCACTTCCTGAGCTGCCCTGTCCGTTAACTCCTTATGAGCACGGTGCATGGGATTGCGTGTCTGAAATGCCACAAGCCTTGAACTGCCACGAGATTGAATCATACTGCGGAGTTGCCCGGGGGTATGTCTGAGATCAAGAAAATCATAATGAGGTGGCATTTGGATCCCCTCTACTTTGCCCCCTAGATAGTATTCTCCCGCTCTATGGATCAGATAATCTACCGCAGGATGCTCAGTGCTCGTTGTCCCAAATACCTTCTCTGCTTCGACCAATTTATCTGGTTTCCACAGATCTCCACGGTGAAGAACTGCAAGCAGCAATCCAGTCACATCACGGAGTGCAATCAGTTCGTGTCCATCAACCCTGTTTACTTCCTCTTCGCCAATATCAAGCATCACGGGCATTGGCCATAGCGTACCACATGAGAGGCGCATATTCTCTACTACATTCTCGTAATCACTCTGATTCAAAAAACCAGAAAGCGGAGAGAAACCACCACATAGTAATAGTTCCAGATCGCACGACTGCCGCGATGATAAAATGATTGACGGGAAGTTGACGGATTCATTTTTGAGGACCTCACTGCGCTGATCCTCAACCATCAGCTCCATCAGGGAATGTCCATGTGGCTCAATCATAGTTACGATAAAAGAAATTTGTTTGTGGAAAATTTTGTGCAGAGGCCGATCTCTTTTGATGCAGAGCTGGACTCAGGCACTCGAAAATAAATCTCCTCTTCACATGAGGTGCTAGAAGCGTTTTCTTGCCTATAACCATCGGAGTGATATAATGACCACCGTTACAGTCATTACGATCAAACTGATTGGTAAACCAACCCTCAGATAATCGAGGACTTTGTAGTTACCAGCTGCCATCACCATCAAATTCGTTTGATACCCAACCGGAGTCATAAAGCTTGCGGCAGCAGCCACTGCTACAGCCAGAATGAAGGCGTGGGGATCCGTCTCCAATGTGGTAGCCATTCCCAGTGCAACTGGCAGCATCAAAACTGCTGCGGCTTTGTTTGCAATTAATTCTGTCAAGATGTTGGTACATGCATAGAGGCCAAATAATGCCAGAATCGGATTGATCGTTGCCAGACCGGTCAGAGTCTGGGCAAGTCCATTAGCGAGGCCTGTATTTTCAACAGCGACTCCCAATCCCAAGGCTGCAGCAATGAGAAGCAGAACCTGTAAATCCAGTGCGTTTCTGGCGGTTACCATTCTGATACAACGTGTCATCACCATAGCAAGTGCTCCCCCGAATGCGACTGTCGGCAGGGGGGCTAGTCCCATGGCAATAAATACAACCATTGTTGCCAGAATACCTAACGATAAAAAGATTTTCCGCTTGGGGGGCTTCCCATGAGAAGCTCCACGCGGTAACACATAATAAAACTCTGTATGACTGGCATTCCATCGCTCTTCAAAACCTGCAACTGCGCCAACGAGAATCAAGTCGCCAGCTTTCAAAGCAACATCTGTCATTGCACCTTCAAGATCTCCTGATCTTTGCTGGACTGCAAGGACTACTCCACCATATGTTGCCAGAAAATCTACATCTTGGAGTGACTTCCCAATCAAATTAGATGTGTCACTAATGACCGCTTCGTACATTGGAAGCAGGTTGAAGGTTCGCTCCTTGGCAATCGGTACTCCCGGCTCCAGACCGGGCCTGAGTAACAGAGCCTCAAACACAGACACATCGCCGCTAAAGCAAAGTATATCTCCCTCCCCGAGAATAAACTGTCGATCTACAGGAATTATGAGTTTCTCTCGCCTGACCTGAACGATCGTCACAGATTCATCCTCTGTATCCAGTTTTGCCTGATCAAGTGTTTGGCCTGCCAGCGGGGACCCCGGTGCAATACGAATTTCAAATAGACATTGCTGTAAACGAGAACGCGTAAATACGGGCTCACTTGCTCTGTCCGGCAAAAGCTTTGATCCGATAAATGCCAGAAACAGCAATATCAGAATTGCAGCGGGCAATCCAATGACAGAAAAATCAAATAATGCCAGAGGGCTCAGCCCATGCCCCTCCACTAGGCCAGCAATGACCACATTGGTTGACGAGCCCATCAATGTCGTCATTCCACCCGCAATAGAAGCATAGGACAACGGTATCAACATTTTGGATGGTGATATTTTCGACCGATATGCCCATCTCTGTACGGGTTGCATCCACATTGCCACTACCGGCGTATTGTTCATGAATGCAGATACTACTGCGGTCGGTATCATCATACGAAGCAGTGCAAATGGCAGGTTATGCACCTTGCGGAGCAACCGCCATTCAATCCGACGGAGTAGCCCGCTCTCCTCTATTCCGGCAGCGACTACGAACAGGGATGCCAATGCAATCACTGCTCCGTTGGAAAACCCTGCAAAGGCCTCTGCCGGGGTAATAATTCCTGTGGTGAGAAGAACCCCAAGCGCGCTTAGGAAAATCACATCTGGCCTGGCAAGATCCCTGACTAGCGCTACGGCAATCCCAATGATGATCCCAATGGTCAACCAAGCCTGCCAATCCATTCGTGATTCAATAAGAAGAACATCGTTTACTCTAAAGCAGCTCCGGGGCGACCGATACTGTGATATTCAAACCCTCGTTCCATCATTCTGTGAGCATTATACAGATTACGGCCATCAAAGATAAGAGGACGGCGCATTAACCCTTTGATCCTTTCGAAATCGGGGCGTCTAAATTCTGGCCATTCCGTACAAATGATCAGCATGTCTACACCGGGAAGCGCGCCATAGGCGCTCTTGGCATAGTTAATGGATTCTCCTAAAACTGCTCTTGAAGTCATCATTGCCTCCGGATCAAAAGCGGTGATACGTACTTCACTCGCCAGCAGTCCCCGAATCACTACATGTGCAGGAGATTCCCTGACATCATCTGTATTTGCCTTGAATGCAAGCCCCCACACCGCAGCATGCTTTCCCTTCAATTCATTTCCGAAGTGTGAGCGTATGCGTTCAATCAGCAACTTTCGCTGCTTTTCATTTACATCAAGTACTGCCCGGAGAATTTTAAAGTCGTAATCATTACTCCGTGCAGTTCTCAGAAGCGCCTGAACATCTTTTGGAAAACAGCTTCCACCAAAACCAATTCCTGCATAAAGAAAGTGCCGACCAATGCGGCGGTCACTCCCGACTCCTATTCGAACCTTATCTACATCTGCCCCGACCCGATCACACAGGTTCGCCACCTCATTCATGAAACTAATCCTAGATGCCAAAAAAGCATTTGCCGCATACTTGGTCACCTCGGCCGATCGTTCATCCATAATAATAATTGGATTCCCCTGTCGAACAAACGGCTCATACAAACGCTGCATCTTGTCCGCCGCTTTGGTGCTTGATGTTCCTAGAACGACTCTTTCCGGTTTCATAAAATCATCTACCGCAGCTCCCTCACGAAGAAATTCAGGGTTTGACACTACATCAAAATCACGACCGGGATTGGCCCCCTGCCCTCTCAATACCTCTCTTACCTTATCTGCGGTCCCTACAGGAACAGTGCTTTTATTCACAATAATTCTGTATACTGCTCCTGATCGCTCGCCGAGCCAGGCACCAATCGTATGGGAAACTTGTAACACATAGGATAAGTCCGCTTCGCCATCTGCATCTGGAGGAGTTGGCAGTGCTAAGAAGATGATTTCGGAGTTTTCGAGTGCATCATTGAGCGATGTTGTAAATGTCAGGCGTTGATCTCGAAGGTTTCGATGTAGCAGAACATCAAGATCTGGCTCGTAAATTGGCATTTTACCTTGCTGCAGACCGGCAACTTTTTCTTCATCCACATCCACACACCAGACATCATTGCCCATTTCTGCAAAGCAGACCCCTGAAACCAATCCGACATACCCCGTACCTATGATTCCAATTTTCATATAACAGTATGGCTTCCCAGCGCTGTTGTACGCAAAACTCTCGGCTTTGGACCAAGAACGCCTATTATGCGATAAACCCCATTTTGTCGATCCCAAAAAACTGAACCGATTTTATCACAGTAGCATCTCCTATAATGATTTACAGTGTCATCATGGCGGGAGGAATCGGAAGCCGATTCTGGCCGCAAAGCAGAGAAGCACGCCCCAAACAATTCATTCGTGTTTTTGGAGAGCGAAGCCTCATACAGCAGACGCTCAGCCGCATGACCTCAATCGTTCCACCGGAACGAACCATGGTTGTTACGCATGAGCGTTATGTCGCCCTTGCAACCGAGCAGCTTCCGGAAATTCCAGAGAAAAATATTCTTGGTGAACCGATCAGTCGTAATACTGCTCCATGTATCGCCTATGCTGCTATCAAGCTCCTTGAAATTGACCCCGATGCGGTCATGGTCGTCCTCCCTTCAGATCATCTGATCAAAGCTGAAGATCGCTTTATCAAAATCCTTCACAAAGCGGTTGATATGGCTAAAAATTCAGGTGCACTAGTCACAATTGGCATCCAGCCTTCCTACCCTGCAACCGGGTACGGATATATTCAATATGACCGGTCGGCACATGAATCTAACGGCATCTATCCGGTGCGTACTTTTGCTGAAAAGCCTAACGAAGCAACAGCAGAGCGATTTCTGGATTCTGGCGACTTTCTATGGAATAGCGGAATATTTATTTGGAGAGCCGATTCAATTCTATCTAACCTCCAGTTGTACCTGAGAAGTACCTGGGCTGCCTTTCAGGATGCCTATGCACGGCTTGGAACAGATCAGGAGGCTGATGCTATTCGCCAGGCCTACCACAAGAGTGCGCGAATTTCAATTGATGTGGGAGTGATGGAACGAGCGAGTAATGTCTATGTGGTTCCAGGAAATTTTGGGTGGAGCGATATTGGGGATTGGCGTGCAGTATATGATTTGAGTGAGAAGAACCGACATGGAAATGTTTTGAAAGGCAATGTGATCATCCACAATAGTAGCCGCTGCCTGGTCAATTCCGGTAAACGCCTGATTGCGATTGTTGGGCTCCATGATACGGTAGTAGTTGATACGGACGATGCATTACTGATTTGCCACCAAAACAGTACTCAACAGGTGAAGAATGTGGTTGACTACCTCCATGTTCACCAGCATAAAGATTTTGTATGACCACCTCTCATTCCTCTTATCTGAACGTGATATCAATTCTCAAACGGAAATGAACTTTCGTGAATGATTGTTAGGTAAAACCTGAAGGCCCTAAACATTTGAACCTTCACAATTTAACGATATCATGTTTTATATGAAAAATGTTGACCTGAGGGGTTGTCTCAATCGTAATTCCCGCGTAGTCATTTCTATGTTCCTCACAGTTCTTCTCATGATTTTTGCTGTGATAGCTAAAAATGTGTCAGTCAATGCAACTACAGTTCCTGTATGCGCTGGCGAGTGCTCCTTTTTTGTCGAGCTGATGGATGGAGTAATGATTGCATCAGCATTCCCTGCTGTGACTCTGAAGATTTGCCGTGTACTTCGGAAGACATTACTGTGGTAGTACAATGTAAGGGAAATCCTTGGTTCGAAGTGAATCCTTAGTAATCTCTTGGTAGTTTTTCAGGATCGTATGAATACCTTTGTTCCACACATTGAATCTCCGTACACATTGAAAATGATCAACCCCAATTTATTCCGTATAAATGATTATCTCACATGAGATTTTCGTATGCATACTCAACACACTTCAAAGTAATCAATGAAAAAATGAGGGGCTTCAGCTTTTATTGTGAGATGAGTCATAAATTCGGGGGATATTCAAAGGTTTCTAGTAGGAGTGGGGGATAGTTTCCTATTTTTCTACGGAGATTTCGAGTTTCATTTTTCACCTGAATTTGAGGGATACTATGTCAAAGACCACCTCTGTTGATAAAAGCCTGGGCCTGCGGGCGCCATGGGAGATTTTAGAAGATACATACGATGATCAAGCCAAACGAAGGACGGTAACGCTGACCTGTACAGATACGTCTTCGTTGAGTTGTCCGAAGTGTGACAAGGTGTGTCCCTTTTACGATCTGCGTACTGCACGTCAATGGCGCCACCTGGATACGTGTAAATATCAAACCATTCTGGTTGCACGGGTTCCCCGGATCAAGTGTTCGGAGCATGGGGTGAAGACGGTCCAGGTGTGCTGGGCAGATACAAGTTCCCGGTATACATATGATTTTGAGGAATATGTGATTGGATGGGTCAAGGAGGCGAGTATTCTGGCGATGTCCCGACAGCTGGGGATTGGCTGGAAGGGCATTGCCGGCATCATACGGCGTGCGGTGATGCGGGGATTGGCTCGCAGAAAGGAGCAGGTGGTTGCCAACATCTGTGTGGATGAGGTTTCGTACCGAAAGAGGCACAAGTATCTGACGATTGTATCCAATGCAGATACGGGGACGGTGCTGTATGTAGGCATTGGGCGTGACAAACTGGCGCTGATGAGTTGGTACCAGCAATTGTCGCCTGCGCAGTTAGAGGGAATTCGGAGCGTGAGCATGGACATGTGGCCTGCGTACATTCAAGCGACCAAAGCGTGTCTTGCGAATGCAAACGAGAAGATCTGTTTTGACCGGTTTCATGTGGCCAAGTGTCTGGGGGATGCGGTGGACAAGGTTCGGCGTCAGGAGCACAAGGAGCTCCGCAAGAGCGGGAATCAGATCCTGACGGGAAGTAAATACATGTGGCTCAAGAGTCCTCCCAATATGTCGATAAAACAGAAGCGGGCATTTCAGGCGCTGCGGACCAGCACCTTGCGGACCGCCAGAGCCTGGGCGGTCAAGGAAACGGCCCGGAATCTATGGCATTACAAAACCCGGGGCTGGGCACGCAAATACTGGAAGAAATGGCTGATCTGGGCGATGCGCTGCCGGCTTGAACCGATGAAAAAAGCCGCCCAAACCGTTAAAAATCATCTGTACGGCATTCTCAATGCCATCATTCTGAAGGTGAGCAATGGCCCGGCAGAAAGCATTAATAGCCGGATTAAAACCATCAAGGTTCGTGCACGCGGATTCCGGAACAAAACCGATTCAAGGACGTAATTTACTTTCATTTGGGCGGACTTGATCTGAGCCCTAGAATCTGAAAAAAATCAAATTTTCACAAAAATGGCTGAAGGGCCAAAAATGAACGCCTAATTCATCACTACGTATGATGATTTCTATATTCATGACATTGATATTGTCAGCTTACTTGCTATGGAATCCTAATAATGATCTTATGGCTGATGTTGCTGTGCTCACTCCAGAATGTGGCGGTGATGCACAAGCTTATTGTGTTGCAACCGGTTGTAGTCCTCCTGGCTGGAAATATCTTTGTGCCAAACTTTCTTGCCAGAACTGTGATATATTGTCAGATATTACCTTTGGATTCATCAACGCTTGTATTCCCCTAACATGGAGTTGTTACACAAACGAGAGATAGAATAATGAGATCCACCCTCTACTATTGGCTCGGTCATTGGAGTTTGCACCTTTCCGGCGCCTTGGTTTTGTTTGTTATCGGCGCGTGTGCTTCGGATTTTGAATCCAACAATATAGAAGTTCTCAACCTTTCTAACATTGTTTTACAGGAATCCCAAGAACGGTCATGGTTGGAACTTGAATTTCAAGAATCACTTCGGCTGCCTGTTGAATTTGCAGATAGTCTAACTTTTTTTAGTCCTGGTGCTGTTAGATCTGATAGTTATGGCAACGTATACGTGGTTGATTTTGGCATTCCGGCCATACATGGTTTTGATTCTACTGGCCACTATATCGCTACATACGGTCAAGGCGCAGGGAGAGGACCAGGTGAACTGATGACAATCATAGATATGGGGGTTAAGGGTGACTCGGTGGTTTATGTAGCCGATAATCATGCACGAAAAATCTCCTATTTCTCACTTAACGGTGAATTTCTAAGATCGGAGCCAGTTGGTTTTGCTCCCGCAAGATTCCGTATCGCATCGAATGGACGTTCTTATACAATGGTAGGGACAGGAGAAGAATATCTGTTCGAATCTAAGAGAGGAAGAGATTTGATTACCTTTGGTGCTGTGACAGGTGGTCCGATTGGGAGTGAAAATAGTGTAGCACTCGGAATGATAGCAACATTCAAGGATAAGCTGATCTACGCACCAACAGATTTTCCGGTTGTAATACTGTATGAACCTGATGGAACAATCAAATATGCCCGTGGAACTCCAGATTGGGGAAAAGTGGAAATACCTGAATGGGAATCAATAGATCTTCCAGGAGGTGGTGTAGGATATCGTACTACAGGACAATCAATTCATGGAGAAGTAAGTGTAGATGAGGATAAAGCATATGTCATAGTGAATATGGCATCAGGTGAGGCCGTTGATGTGTACGATGTGTCCACAGGAGACTACGAACACTCTTTCCAGCTCCCTACTCAGATTCGTACTTCTTTTCTGCTGAATAGCCGAATCTACGGAATAGAAGCAGATACAACTGCAGTCGTCTACTCGATGGAATAAACTCGATTGTACAAGAATATCTATGTCACGCTATTTGGATGAAAAAGGGAATAAAAATCATAAGAGATCACACGTAGGGCAGATAATAGAATGGGGAGCCCACGCTGCATTGATCATTACCATCATACTGGTGGGGATACAGCTTAGTGAGGATATGATATTCACCAAATCTCATCAGCAGGCCTCAGAATATCTCACCACAGGTAACGTGATATCGCCAATGAAGCCATATGTCCTCGAAAATGGTGTTCCCACGATTTTATTTGCTCTAATGCCAAATTGTCCATACAGCCTGCAGAGCATGCCATTTTACAGAGATCTACAAAGAATAAGAAATGCCTCAAACCAAACGATGCGTTTTGTGGGAGCAATAGATATTAGCTCAAATTTGAAACTACAGAAAAAAGTGCTTCGAAGAAACAATGTGCGATTAGATAGCCTGATCAAATTACCTTTTTCTGATGCAGGAATCCATGCAGGAATCCATGCAATACCTTCCATCATACTGTTGGACAGTAGTGCCAGGATACAGAACGTATGGAGAGGCGCACTAAGTGAGAAACAAGAGGAATCTGTGTTACTTGCTTTGGGACTCAGGAGCACAAGCGATGAATCTACCCAAGATCCTCTGTAAACTTTTAGCTACTTGAGTGTACAAAACCCGATTGGTTTTCTTTGCCAACTTTGATTGAGTTCATGCGCAGGGCGCATCGAGGCAAATATATCGTGATTATGAATGGGCCCAAGACGCTGTATGCTTGGTTGTGTACAAGTCGTTTACGGCCCTGCATGAAGGGGCTATGCAGGCGGCATTCTACCTATTTGTGGACATCAACCTGAATAGGTTCATGGACGAAAACGAGGAGATCAGCTATCTCACACGTGTACATGTTCCCGAAAATATGCGATCTCTTACGCCAAATACGGGAAGACGGTTATTCAACATTTCATTCCGCACCATGTGGTTTCCATCCACATTCTTCCGGAGATCATTCCAAGCCCGATGTTGCATCCTGCAACGGGATATCAGTTCTAACTTGTAGCTTTGCTCGGTAGAACACGCTATCTGGGTATCACGCTCCAACCGCCCCCGATATTGACTAGGAAGCGCACAGGTTGGGCAAATTCTCCTACGGCGCACGTAGTTCAGCTGGAGGGATCGGATGGTGTTACTGAACTGGACGTATACCAGTCCGAGATTTCTTCTGCCAGGCCAGGAGTCTACCGGGTCCGCGTGATCAGCCAGCTGCCTGACACGGTTATCACCAGCGATCTCCACACCATGGACGCGTGCGGAGGGCTGCTACTCATTGATGCCTCTTCTGCGATGAAATCATTGTAATGGAATCATCTCTAAAAAACCATGAAATCACTTATCCTCCTTATCCTGTGTTCTGTGGACGACGGTATCCCGTGCGCAATCCACCACGATGACCGTAGGCATCACCGCCACCGAGCCTTCACCCACCTGTTTGCTCTCCGGAGGTTCAAATCTTCAGTTCGGGACGGTGGAGAAGGGGGAGCTCTTCAGAGACGATTCACATCAATCTGAACAGCTATACGCATTGAATTCCATCTATGACTTGTGAAGCAATAAAAATACGGAAATCATATTTAATAATCAATACTATAAATCAGACATTACACTAGTGGAAGATATTCAGGAAACGATTTTGACGTAATCACTTGGATCGGATTGCTGATCTGTTGTGTACGAAAACATCACTTTTTGATATCCGCTGAATCTACTTTTGTGCTTTTCCCCTGCAAGTCACAAAAGAGGTTGCCTCAACACATTTTAATATCTCACGTATAACGAGGTTGGTTAAATTTCGACCCGTATGCAACCTTGATGTGCACAACGCTAAAAGCCCGCTTACGTACTGTTCCATTTCCCATGCGTTTAACGATCATTCTTATTCTTCTTATTTCACCCACCTTCGCTCAAGCTCAGGATTCAACTGTTCCGGTTCGTGTCACACTTGGAGAAGCGATTCAAATCGCTCTCATCAATAACTATGCTCTTCAAGCTGCCCGGATTGCAGAGGAGGATTTTCAATTGCAGGTCAAATCAGGATTCAGCATTGCCTACCCCACCATCGAAGGTTTCAGTTCCTACACACGCAACGTGAAGGAAGCAAATCCCTTTGCAGGGAGTTCAGCAGGAGATTTTTTCTCTGGATTTGCCTTCATTGAATGGCTTGGGTATAATGAAACCACACGAACAGATGGACTCAGTGCAACAAACCCAATAACCTATGCAGAGTTTGCTGACAGGCAGCGACGTGGGCTGGATGCTGCAGGCATTGTTCCTAGCGATCCAAGTGACAATCCGTTCTCGGTTGCAAACCAGTATCTCAATTCTATTACTCTTACCTACGAGATATTTAATGGCCCCAACTGGATTACACTCTTTCAGGAAAGTGGAATACGAACCAGACTGAAACAAGTATCCAAAGCAACTGAACGTCAAGAACAGGTCGTCATCGGTGAGGTTCGTGAAGTATTCTATGGGGCTCTCCTTGCCGCAGAAGAAGCTCGTGTTGCGGCTCAAAGTGTAGAACGAACACGAGCTTCTCGGAATGAAACAGCATTGCGAGTCAGTAATGGGATCCTGCCAAAAATTGATCGACTGACAATGGATGTCGAGTTGGTCAACCAAGAATCCAATCTCGTTCAGGCACAGTCCCGTGCTTCTGACCGTCTGGATCAACTGAAATATTTGCTAGGAATGCCTATTGAACAGGAGTTAATTCTAAATGGGCATTTGGAAATTCAAGAGGAATCTGCATCAAACTATCTTTCCATAGCAGGAGTCGATCTCTTTGAAAGCGCGTCCTTGGAACGACCAGATCATGAAGAAGCAAGGCTTGCACGTACATTCGCCTATAACAGGTTTCGGGCAAGTAAAGCAAGCCGTCTGCCCACACTGGAAGTGTTTGCGAATTTTAACTACTCCGGCAGAGTCCCGGATAATCGAGATTTTATACTAAGTGATTCGGGAGATCCATTCTCATTCTCGCAAGGAAGCAACTCCTACTTCAGCGAAGCTTATTGGCAATCTGCATTCAATGTCGGACTAACACTTCAGTGGACCATTTTCAATGGATTTGCACGTAGAAACTCTATTGCACAGGCCGAAGTGGTCGCCCGTCAAGCCTCACTCAATATTGATCTGCTCAATGCTTCCACCAAAGCAGAAATTAATACTGCCCTCCGTAGTTTGGAAACCGCATATCATCAGATCAGGCATCAAGAGGCAAATGTGGCAAACGCTGAATTGAACTACCAGTACACGCTGGCCCGCTCAAACGAGGGAGTTGCAAATACACTGCAGTTAAGGGCTGCATCTACACAACTCGACACCAGCAAACTCAACTATCTACGTGCAGTTCACAGCTTTCTAGTCTCACAGAATACCTTGGAAGTCGCCCTTGGTATACCACTGGAAAAACAATCAGACATACAGTTTGCATCTGCAAACAGGTAACACATTTTGTTAATGAACCCCCATTACCTTCTGCTGCTATGCAGCATTTTCTGGGTCGCATGTGCATCTCCAGAAGAAACTCAAGAGAATGAGCCGGCCCCGCCTCTTGGCAACGCCAAACATGTCGAAGTGCTTGGGCTCGCCCCCAACACATTCAATGACATCATTGAATTGACCGGTACTGTTGAAGCCACACATGATGTGATCGTATCATCAAAAACGACTGGAACTCTCGAAAATATTGTGGCACTAGGACGAATTGTAAAAGCAGGTGAAGTGGTGGCAAATACGGAAGATGATCTGCTGCGTGCAAGTGTCCTACAAGCGGAAGCGCAAGTCAAAAACGCCGAAGCTGGATTGAAAATAGCTGAAGAAAGCTATGAACGACAACGCCCTCTATATGCTGACTCCATTATTAGTCAACTTGAGTTTATCCGCCTTGAAACAACCTTGGATCAGGCAAAATCTGCACTTGCACAAGCCAACGCTGTTTATGAACAGGTCGCACGTCAACTGGGATATACTTCCGTTAAGGCACCGATCAATGGTAAAGTGGAAGCTCGCTACGTAGAAGCTGGCGAACAGGTTGTACCGGGAACGCAGGTGCTGAGACTGGTTGATGCACGTAATGTGTATGTCTCTGCCGGGATCCCTGAACGGTATGCCGGAGATATTGAAATTGGTACACCCGCTGAAATCAATCTTCCCACTGCCGGAATTTCGTCCCGACAAGGACGTGTCTCATTCGCCGGAAGCGTGATTGATCCCGATAGTCGATCGTTCGAAATCAATATTGCGGTTGAGAATGAAGATGGCAAACTCAAGCCTGAAATGATTGCAGAACTGGAAATTCTCCGACTTACTGTTGACAGTGCACTGGTTGCTCCCGGGAATGCAGTTACCCGAACAGAAAACGGTCATTCCGTCTTTATTGTTGCGGAGGAAGATGGAAATTATGTTGCTCATCTGCGGGAGGTCACCCTTGGCGCCGAGTATTCAAACCAGGTCGTCATTCTAAGCGGAGTCTCTACCGGTGAACAACTCGTAGTTCGTGGACAGTCGACCCTTGCAGACCAAGATCTAGTCACCGTTGATCAAACATACACTGAACTGGATGCCCTCGGGATTCCGGTCCTGAGCTCCTCTTCGGATGTAACTTTGCCTCTTGAGACCGAGCTGTAATGAAAATTGTTGACCTTGCAATCAGGTATCGGCCAAGTGTGGCAATCCTTACTGTCATCCTTACGATAGGAGGCCTTGTCAGCTATCTGACAATTTCTAAAGAAGCCTTTCCTTCAATTGAAATCCCCACTGTTGTCGTTACAACCATTTACCCGGGAGCTAGTCCAAGTGATATTGAATCTCTCGTAACCCGAATTATTGAAGAAGAAATTCAGTCTGTGTCTGACATTGAGGAGATTCGTTCGACCTCCTCCAGAGGAGTTTCTACCATTGTTGTTGAGTTTACCACCGGCGTGTCTCTTGATTTTGCATATCAAAGAGTCCGGGACAAGGTCCAGATTGCCAAACCACGTCTTCCTAGTGACATTGAAGAACCAATCGTCAGCGAGTTTGATGTTGAAGATATTCCCATCATGAGCATCAATCTCGCGGGCTCTTTTACAGTGATCCAACTAAAGGAAATCGCCGAAGAACTTGGAGATGAGATCGAAAAAAGCCCCGATATCCTGGAAGTGGAACTCATTGGCACGCTTGAACGGGAAGTAAAAGTAGATGTGGACATTCGTGCACTCCAAGGATATGACCTGACGTTCACAGACCTCATTGAAACCATCAACTCCGAAAATTCCAACACTCCCGGAGGAACAATCCGAGTGAACAGCAAGGACTATATTGTGCGAATAGACGGGGAATTTCAGAATATTCGGGAGGAAATTGAAGGCCTTGTCCTCAAAAGCCCGAACGGATTTCCGGTCTATGTCAGAGATGTGGCAGATGTGTATCTTGGTTTCAAAGAACGTTCGACCTACTCCAGGTTACAGTTGCTACAAGAAGAGGAAGGCAAGCGTCTTATAAGTCTTGCGGAGACCGCCAGTTATCCGGTCATTACCCTCAATGTCAAGAAGCGTAGCGGCGCCAACATCCTCGACACTGCTGATCAGATTCGGGCGACACTGGATGAATTTCCATTCCCTCTTGGGATGCAGATTGCCATCACCGGTGACCAGAGTGATACGGTTCAACTCCTTGTAGATGACCTTGAAAATAACATCATCAGCGGACTGATTTTCGTCGTGCTGGTGTTGCTGTTTTTCCTCGGTTTCCGAACGGCAGTATTGGTAGGCATTGCAATCCCGCTCTCCATGTTTCTCACTTTCCTGGTCTTCCAGATCATTGGACAGGAATTGAATTTCATCATCCTTTTTTCACTGATCATTGCACTCGGCATGCTTGTTGACAATGCCGTGGTCATCGTGGAAAATATCTATCGCTTTCGAGAACTGGGACATACCCGATTTGAGGCTGCAAAACTTGGTACTGCTGAAGTAGGAAGTGCAGTGGTGGCTTCTACCGCTACCACGGTGGCAGTTTTCATTCCAATGCTGTTTTGGCCTGGAATTACTGGTGAGTTCATGGGATATCTTCCCCTGACTCTCATCATTACGCTGTCATGTTCCTTGTTCGTTGCCATAGTCATTAACCCGGTCATTACCGGCTATTTTGTACAGCTGGATTCAGATCCACGAATGCGCTTTTCCTTGGCGATAAGAACCGTTCTGTTTGTCCTGTTGGCTGGTGTTTCACTCATCATTGGACTGGCAAACTGGCAGACGCTGGTAGTGCTTTCAATTGCAGTACCAGTGTTAATGATTGTTCATCGATACGTGTTTAGTCCGGTCACGAAGGGATTTGTTGGCCAGGCATTGCCGAACCTGATTACCTGGTATCGTGGCTTCCTCACGAATCAGTTACAACGTGAGTATGAGGTCAAAGCACATATTTTTTCCCATAGGGGGCTTTGGATCAGCTCAGCAACTACCTTTGTCATTGGTTTGGGAATTGCCCTGTTAAACGCTTTCATCACCAGTCCGGGAGGAAATTCGCCACTGATTGGAATCTCCGCCATTTTCGGGCTGGTTGTGTCCGTCCTGTTGATTACCGCAGTGATCCGTACTCCGAACCCTCATCTCCGGAATTCATTCTGCTTTATCTGTCTGATTCTGGGTTTTGCCTTATCCGTGATTGGTGGAATGATCACAGGGTTTGCAAATATTGCGGCCGGAACTGTGCTTTTTTATCCTGCTGCAATTCTGTTTACAGTAGGACTTATCATGGTATTCGTTCACTGTTTTGAAATCATCTACCTTAGCGGACTCACCAGTGTTAAAGCGGGCGCCCTATTTGCCGTAGTTGCGTCTACATTTCTGGCATTGATGGTTTTGATCCGCGGAGCAGAATTGCAGACGATTCTAATTCTGCTTTGCCTGCCAGCTATCGTAATGACAATCGGAGCACTGGGGCATTTTTTGAATGGTCGAGTACTTAAAGAACGAAAACATCTACTACTGACCGACAACCGATCCCGTCTGTTATTGGCCGTAGCTGGCGGATTCGTAGCCATCATTGGACTGTTTGCCGCTGCTCCAACAGGAGTTGAATTCTTCCCTGATACGGATCCAAATATCATTACCGTTGATTTGGAGCTTCCTCTTGGAACCCATCTGGATGAGACAAACAGCATTACTGACATTGCACAATCACGGATTAACTCTCTGTTGGAAAGTAATCCTGCCGATCAAAATAATATCAAAAACATCCTTGTGAATGTAGGGACCAGTAGCAGTGGTGGCGCATTGATGGGGGGCGGCCCCGGTAGCCCGGAGAGCTCTGTAGTAACCTTGAATGTAGTTCAATATGGAAATCGTGCAGAGACGAGCCGGAATACCCTTCAGAGACTTCGTGAATCTCTTCGGGGAATTCCGGGAGTGATCTATGAAATAAACAAAGACAATGCCGGCCCACCTGTGGGAAAACCTGTCAACATTGAAGTTACAGGGCGTGATTTTTCAGAAATCACGCGAATTACTGAGGAACTTACGGATATTCTTACACGAGCATCCCTGAACAATACAATTCCCTTCCTGGTAGACATCAACAACAACCTGAATACAGGACGACCAGAAATACAAGTTCAAATTGACCGTGAACGAGCCGCCCGCCTTGGACTGGACTCTCGTGAAGTCAGTAATGTAGTACGTTCTGCCATTCTGGGAAGTGAGGCAACCAAGTATCGTTCAGGTGAAGATGAGTATGATGTTATCGTACGTCTGAAAGAGGACCAACGTGCCAGCCTTGAAGCTTTGGATGCGCTCACCGTCATTCATGATGGCACACAGGTGCCGCTGTCCTCCATTGCCAACTTTGAAATCACCGGAGGGTATGGATCCATTACGAGGTTAGATCTCAACCGCGTAGCTATCGTTACCGGAGATGTTGTTGCTGGATCCAATGGTGCTGCTGTGCTACAGCAGGTAAAAGAATATTTGCAAGAATACCAGGACGCCATGCCACTAGGCTATCAGATTACATACACTGGTGAAAGTGAAGACCAAGCAGAAGCATTTGGATTTTTGCAAACTGCCATGGGGATCGGGATTGCTGCAATCACACTGATTCTGATTGCACAGTTCAACAGTGTCATAGCTCCTATTATTATCATGCTGGCTGTTATCCTTGGACTCATTGGAGTACTTCTGGGATTGATTTTGACTCGTACCCCCTTTGGGCTTATGACGTTCATCGGTCTGATTAGCCTTGCAGGAATTGTCGTTAACAACAACATTGTATTGATTGACTACATTCGCCAGCTACGTGATCGAGGCTTAAATAAAATGGAGGCAATTGTTGACGGTGGGGCTACACGTCTTCGACCCGTTTTACTTACGTTCCTCACAACCGTGATTGGCCTGGTACCACTCACATTTGGCCTGAATGTTGACTTTGTTGGGTTATTGGCAGATTTGGCTCCGAATTTTGAATTCGGATCTCAAAATACTCAGTTCTGGGGGCCAATGGGAATCGCAATCATCAGTGGATTGACGTTTGCAACATTTCTTACTCTCGTCATTGTGCCAGTCATGTATTCCGTACTTGATTCATTCTTCACCTCCCGAGATCCATCCAATATCACACAATTCCAGCAAGGGCCCATGCACTCTGCACTTGATTCACTCAGTGCCCACTTGAGCTCCAATAAAGAAACTGGCATATCCCAGTCTGAAGAATGAGATCTCTGGCGGATTTTGCTGATGCAAATCTGCGAATCTTTGACAGGCCCCCGCCGAAACCCGATACCCGTGACATCTACTTGATTGGCATATGTGGTACCGGGATGGGCGCACTTGCAGGGCTGCTAAACGAGGCTGGATACTCCGTTCGTGGATCTGACAACAACGTCTACCCACCGATGAGCACGTTTCTGGAGAAACATGGAATTCCGGTTCACAATGGCTTCTCGGAAACAAATCTGTCTCCCTTCCCGGACCTGGTTATCCCCGGGAATTCCTGTACACCAACACATGTTGAAGCAACCTTGGCACGAGAGGCATCACTGCCTCAACTCTCATTTCCTGAAGCACTCAATTATTTTTTTCTGCAGAATCGACGAAATATTGTAGTTGCCGGAACGCATGGTAAGACGACAACAGCCGGAATGCTGGTGCATTTGTTCCGTTCGGCCGGACGCGATCCCGGATTTCTGGTTGGCGGTGTCCTTCAGGAACTGGAACAAAGCTTTTCTATAGGTACTGGTCCCCACTTCGTGATTGAAGGAGATGAATATGACAGTGCATATTTTGATAAGTATCCCAAATTTTTACACTATGCACCTCAAATTGCCATTGTTACATCAATTGAATTTGATCATGCCGATATCTATTCCTCCATGGAAGAATATCAGGAAGCCTTTGATCTCTTCACAGATCTCATTCCTGCGAACGGCTTATTGGTCGTCTCAGGCGATGCCCCTGCCACACCACGACTACATCCACAATCAGCTCCTGTACTAACCTATGGGCTGAGTGAACAGCATGACGTTGTCGGCCGCATTAGCCAAGCCTCGGAAAATGGAATCCAATTTAATTTAATCTATCGCGGACGAGATCTGGGGGAAATGATCCTTCCCATGAATGGTCATCATAATTTACGTAACGCACTTGCGGTCAGTGCAGTTGCACTACATGAAGGATTATCCCCGGATGAAATTTCACATGGACTTGCTACTTTTCCGGGTGTTAAGCGGCGTCAGGAAATCCTGGGCGAACCCGGGGGCATTCTGGTGATAGATGATTTTGCACATCATCCGACCGCTGTACGGGCCACAATTCAAGCTACTACAGAACGTTGGCCAAACCGACGCTTACTGGCAGTCTTTGAACCGCGTTCAAACTCCAGCAGACGTAAAATATTTGAAAATTCTTATGGCGCATCGTTCACAGGAGCTGCCAGCGCCTATATCTGTTCTCCTCCCTTTCGACACAATGATGTACGAGAGCAGTTCATGGATATTCAGGTCGTCCTTAGGCGTATGAACAGTATGGGGACCACAGGATATTCTTTTGAATCTCCCGACTCTTTACTCGAGACACTTCTGGATGATGCACGGGCAGGAGATGTTATCCTGATCATGAGTAATGGGAGCTTTAGTGGCCTCCATCAAGACTTGCTGACTGCACTTTCTGAAACAGCATATCAATGACAGGAATTGTCGGGCACTTATTGATTCTTACGGCTTTTGTCAGCAGCATCCTGTCCATTTTTGCATTCTACCAGGCCTCCCAAGACAAATACCACGAGCAAGTATTTTTCCGTCTGGGCAAGGCGCTTTGGGGGACCATGACCCTGTGCCTCTTCACTGCATGGCTGCTTCTCATTATCCTGATTGCTACCCATCAGTTCCAGTATAACTACGTTTGGGCACACTCATCCATAGATCTGCCTTTTCATTTCCTCTTCTCTGCAAGCTGGGAGGGACAGGAAGGTTCTTTTCTGCTATGGATCATCATGAACTGCCTGATGGGACTCGCATTGATTCGGTGGGCAGAATCAGCCTATAAAGCACCCGTAATGACTGTTGTGGCATTCTGCCAAGCCTTTCTGCTTACCATGATCGTAGGAATCCGCCTCGGCCCCCTTGAAATTGGAGCAGCCCCCTTTGCAACTCTGGCTGAGGCAAATCCCGATGCCCCCATCTTTCAATCAAACCCTGATTTTGTCCCCGCAGATGGAACCGGGCTTAATGACCTTCTGCAAAACTACTGGATGGTGATTCATCCACCTATGCTTTTTGTAGGATTTACCACCATGATTGCCCCCTTTGCTTTTGCAGTGGTTGCGCTCTGGAAACAGCGCTATACCCAGTGGGTGCGCCCTGCACTTCCATGGACACTCGTCAGTGTAATGTGTCTGGGAATCGGAATTGCCATGGGTGGCTACTGGGCGTATGAAACCTTGAATTTTGGTGGGTATTGGGCCTGGGATCCTGTTGAAAATTCTTCCTTTGTGCCTTGGCTAGTCGGAATTGCGGCGGTTCACCTGATGCTCATTCAGCGTAAAGGAGGAATTGGACATAAGGCGGCACTATTTCTGTCTATTTTGTCCTATATGCTGATCGTCTACTCGACTTTCCTCACACGAAGCGGAATCCTGGGAGATGCATCTGTGCATGCATTCGTTGACCTTGGCCTCTATAATCAGCTTTTGATCTGGATCACTACTATGGGAGTGTTGGGATTTGGATTGTTTATCTGGCGCTATCGAGAACTGCCCAGCGCGCAACAGGAAGCTCATATTCTGTCCCGTGAATTTTTAGTGTTCTGCGGAGCAGTGCTGCTAACCGTAGTTGCTACTGTCGTGATCTTAGGTACCAGTGCTCCCATATTTGGAAAGCTGTTCAATAATAATCCCGCAGGAGTGCCCATTGATTTTTACAACGACTGGACCTTACCTCTTACAGTGGGAATTTTATTTTTAGCTGGATTGGGGCAGCTTTTCTGGTGGAATAAGATGAGTATCCAGAAAATAAATCGTGTTCTTGTCTGGCCAGTACTGCTGGCTGTTTTGAGCACTGTCATCGTACTGATATTCACCCCATTTGCAGCAGAAACTGTCTCTGAGGGGCAGAATTTTTGGCATCGCCATGGATACGGGATCCAGCTAATGCTGCTTCTTTTTGTTTCGTTCTTTGCGCTCTATGGCAATTTGTCCGTACTGTTGCGGGTTGCGCGCGGAAATACGAGATTAGCCGGCGGCGCATTGGCACACATCGGACTGGCAATCATGGTGATTGGAATTATTGCATCCTCAGGATTTAGCAGGGCAATTTCCGATGCACCTCGAGGAAGTGAACGAAACAATTTTGTGGTTGAAAAGGGCCAACCTGTCCGTGTTGCGGGATATGAAGTAAGCTATATCGGCACAGAGCCTGGAGAGCGCGGGCACACCCGCTTCCTCCTGGATATTACCGATCCACGTGGGGACTCATTTCGTCTAAAACCCGTAGCCTATGAATCAAACACAGGCCAGTGGATCCAGCATCCGGACCTTAAACCCTACTTTGAAAAAGACATTTTTGTCGCGGTGACCCCACGTGAAATGCTCGACGATGGTAATTCAAACAGTGAACTTGTATTACAAAGAGGCCAAAGTTCTCTCGTTGATAACGGTAACTACAGGGTTACCTTCATTGGTTTTGAGACAAGACTGGATTTACAGCCTCTCCTTAGTGAAGAAGAATTGGAGAGGACGGAAATTGCCGTTGGTGCCGTGCTGCAAATCGCAGAAATGAGCACAGGGTTCATTGATCAGATCATACCCGTTTATGTAATTCGTACAGACCGTAGCCTGAATCCGATTGTTGCTGAACACAAGGGAATCGGATATTATTTTACGGGTATGAATGTTGACACTGGCGAAATTACTCTCTCTCTCGATGGAGCAACAACCGCTGACTATGTTGTTGTTCAAGCACATGAGAAGCCTGCCATCAGCCTGGTATGGATTGGGATTATC
>JAPOTE010000088.1 GCA_026709335.1 Bacteroidota bacterium
TTCTATATTTGATTCAGCTTGAATTTAATCATTTCATACAAAACCCTACAGAACCAAAATTTGTAAAGCAGGTCGGCCCAACTACCAGAGGCCATACTCAAAACTTGCTTGATAGAAGTATCCATCATCATCGATATCAAGTACCCTAGATGCATTTTCAAGCTACTATAGCATAGCGTTCAGTGACCTTGTCAGGTATCTTGAAACCTCTGTTCCAGCCAGAAAAAAATTCCATAGACGCTCGCAGAGCAATATTTGTATTCAGTTAAGGGATTTTTGCAAGAGATCCATTTTCTGGTCATAAAAAATCGTGGTTTGAAATCACGGTAGCAAAAATTCCGCGTTCGCTACAACACTGTAAAGTCTAAATTCGCCCGTTCTCTTTGCGGTTGATTCGGAACGACTGTAAACTCAAGATTCATGGAAGAAAACAAGGGAATTCAGGAATGAAACCTTTTGACAAAAAATACGTCAAAAAGGATATGACGATGCGAGAACTTGTAAAAATTACCGGATATACCGCTCGGCAGGTACGTTATCTCATCGCCGAAGGCTTTGTGCCTTCCCCTGAGGGAGGGAGAGCCAACGCCAGATATGGAGATGTTCATGTGTCGGCGATTAAACGATATCAGCTACTGCGGGAAGCAGGTTTTTCACCGGCTTCAATTCGGTTGTTGATGGAGAGTCAGACAAGTGTTCCATTTCAGGTAATTCCCGGGATCTCTCTTACTGTTGACCCACATCTGATTGCCGAACGGCCACCCATAGATGATTTGGATGAGCAAATCAAATTACTACTCGACCGCATTTTTTCGAAACAAACTTCCAAACAAGATGAACAGCATTCCAATGACTCCGAACAAAACTCACTCTGACTCTTCCACGGTTGACTTAATGGAATTCCCGCACTTTCCGGAGCGAAGGCGGTCCGATGATCCATTTGCGGATCTGGTGCATCCTCATTCGGTAACTAGTGATGCACCGATGGTTAAACTGGATTTCCATGTGACTATTCAAGGCGGCCTTGCTTTTGTGAAGTCAAAAAGAACATATATCAACAAATCCGATGGCCCCATTGAAGCAGTGATGAGTCTGCCGGTATCCGTTCATGCAGCATTCTTCGGATTAAGCGCCGAGATTGGTGGAAAGCATTATAATGCTCAGGCGAAACCGAAGCAGGATGCCCTTGAAACCTACGAAGAGGCAATGGATGAAGGGAAGGCAGCTGTGTTGCATGAAGAGTTGTTGCGAGGAATTCACTCCCTTTCAGTTGGTAATCTTGGTGCAGGTAAGACGGTCAGGGTCACGACGCGCTGGGTAGAGTTACTTCGTTTCCATAATGATGTAGGATACTTACGCATTCCTCTTACAGTGGGAGACGTATATGGAATATCTCCGATGGAGGATGTAGATACACTGACTACGGGTGGTTTAATCCCTGAGGCTACACTTCACATCCAGTACGATGGGGAGTGTATAGAATTACATGGAGGTAGCTTGCGTCAGGGAGATGTCGGCGAATTTTTTGCAAGTATTCCCGGGAATGCTCCAATAGAACTGAAGGTGTCGGATGTAGTCTCTTCAAAACTGATCGGTACAAGTACAGATGGACGCTCTGTATCAGTCAACATATCTCCTCATGGCAAACAGGGGGAGCTTCTGAATGTTGCTGTGCTTGTAGACAGATCTGGCTCAATGAATTCTTCGTGCATATATTCCGGCGGGAGTTCGGAATCTCAGCATGAAGCCGTAGTTCGCGGCCTGCGTGAAGTACAACCGCTACTGGTGGATAAGGATCACCTAGCTTTATGGGAGTTTGATACGGATTGTGATCGGGTAGGTAAGCTGGACCCCGTAAACTCTGAAAAATTTAGAAAAATGCTTGCCAGGCTGGGGAGTCCTCGTGGAGGTACGTCTATAGGCAAAGCATTGGAGCAGGTCTGTGTCTTTGAAGAGGGGAAAGATATCCTATTGATAACTGATGGTCAAAGTTATGACTTAAATGTTCAAAAGCTTGTCAGGGCTGGGCATCGAGTATATGTGGTTCTAGTGGGAGAAAGTAGTCTGGAGGCAATGGTTGGGCATTTAGCTGTGCTCAGTGGAGGCGATATTCATTTCAGCTTTGGGGCAGATGTCGGGCAGGCAATTCAGGCCTGTATACAGGGGATGCGACAAAAGCGCATTCAAGATGCACGTTGTGAGTTGGGTGAATCGGGGCTACCGGAATACGTGAGGATCGCTCGTAATAATGCATCCATAGAAGTTTCATGGTCTCAAGTCGCGGAGAACCCCGAAGTCGGTGGCGAATTCTCCGAAGCGGTTGCAGCCTTTGCAGCCAGTTTGGCATTTGCTGGTGCAGAAGAGGAATGGGCAGACAAAATAGCGATTCAAGCGGGGCTGATCACACATCTCACTAGTCTTGTACTTGTGGCTGATGATGCTCCGATTCAGGAGGATTTGCCAAGAACTGTCAAGCAAGCGCTCCCTGCTTCCCGAGAGATGAGGCTATGCGCAAGCGCTCCCTCCAAAGTTGCTATTGCATCAGGTACAAGAGCAGGAATATGTTACTCTCCCGTTGCGGGAAAAAAAGCATCGATTGATCATGTGTTTTATGCTACCCCCGAAGTAGATAGTCATAGACAGATCCACGCTTTGCTAGGAGAACAGTCCTCAGCATCATCACATGCTATTGATTGGAACATCATAGTGAGATTAAGTAGAGAGATTGACTGGAAATCTGCAGGCCCTAAGCTGGCTCGAGGGTTCCTTGATGGAGTTTCGGAGGAGGTTATCAAAGAAATAATGAACCTGGTTGGCGAGGTAAAATATTTTGCCGATCAACTCGGTATGCCGCCACAGATTCTTATAATCGCTTTAGCGGCTTATGCAGTTCAGGACTCCTCCAAGTGGGCTGCGAGAGTATATCGGAGGATTATTAGAGGTTATGATCAGACGGAATTTGAACGAATTGCTCTTGACCTATGCTTTATTCAATAGAATTTTCGTATCCATACGAAAAACCCATATACTCGGGCACGGTAAATTGGAATCATTTCTGCGAATGCTTCATCTGGT
>JAPOTE010000041.1 GCA_026709335.1 Bacteroidota bacterium
TACAAGAAAGTTCCGAAAATTGGATCTGTTTCGGCACTTACGTATATAATTCCCTATTTTAAGCTCAAATCACCGATCTTTTTGACCTTTTTTCTACAATACTCCGGCACTCACGTATATAATTCCCTTCAGAATCATCTTCACGGGGTTTGTAACGCGCTTTGTCACCCACAATCCAATGCCAAAGCGGAGCGAATGAATGGAAAATCCAAGAGGTCAAAACGATCGGTAGAGGATACAGGAAATTTGAAAACTTCAGATCCGCCATCCTCTTCTTCTGCGGTGGCCTAGCGCTTTATCCACAACAATCGTAGTAGTACCTCACTTTCTTATCTCTTTCATGGTTTTCATCTGCCATCGGGTTTCCTTAGAATCACCCAGTGGGGATTATCAATATACGTGAACTACTTTCAAGGTTTAGTGTTATTAGAATATAGGTTTGGCCTTAGAATGAACCCCATCCCATCAAATGAACGGGTGAGATTGATGAGCCTTATTACTGGTGCTTCTTTCATCATGTCCTCTTATAAAATTCCCCATCAATGATCTGGCTTTCATTCTCTCAAGCACTGATCCTAATTCATGAAAACTACCCTACTGACTCAATCAGATCAAAAGGAGGCACTTTCACATGTGTATGTGAGGTCACTCGCTGCTATATCTGGTTTTATTACGTCTGTACCAGAGCAAGATCGTGATAGTGTTGACTTACGAATCCAGGCTGGCGGTTCTCGTAGGCCTGCCTTAGATCTACAATTAAAGGCCACAACTAAATTATCGGCTAACCAAGAAGGTGCTCTAAATTTTCGCATCTCTATTAAAAACTACAGAGATCTTCGCGACAAGACGCAAACTCCGCGATTGCTCGTTGTATTGAAACTACCAGAGGACCCGTCAAAATGGTTGATGGTAACTCCTGAAAAACTTATACTTCATAGTCATGCCTATTGGCTTAGTTTACAAAAGGGTTATGAGGACGTGGCTGATCAAGAAACGATTACGGTCCATATTCCTCAAAAAAATGTACTCAATGTTGAAACTTTGAAAACCCTAATTGAACAATCCAGAACTGGTACAATCTAATGAGATTCAGCATTCATGATCGAGATTCATTACTGGCCATCACGCCGGTTGCTCTTTCCACATATGCAAATACAGCTGGGTGGGAGCGGCAAGGGACATACCGTGAGCATTCGGATATTTATACTGGTGAAAATCTTCCAGAAATCATTGTTCCTCGAACCGATCGCTTAGGAGATTATGCGAGCGTGGTTGTTGAATTGATTCGGATGTTTGCCCAAGTCAAACATCAAGATGAGTCAAGTGTGTATCGATCACTTTTGACTACAGACCGTGATATCGTTCGTTTACGTACGGGAGATGAAGAGAAGGGTAATTTATCCCTTGACCAAGGCGTTGACTTAATTAGCGGTGCCCGTGATATGTTGAAGGCAGTGGCATGCTCTCTGGGGAATCCCAAAATGGTGTACCGGGCTGGGGCACATCAAAGTGCGCGTGATCTGCTTTCCAGGGTCCGTCTTGGACATACTGAGCGGGGTAGCTATGTGATTACATTGGTGATGCCAGTTTTGCCGCCTCCGACACCAGTAATGTTTCCAGATGACTCAGGATCAGACTTACCAATTGAACGACTTCTCACTGTTCGCTTAATGAAGGCTCTTTTCGCTGCACGTTCAGCAACAGAGGAAGCTGTATCTGGCGGTGCAAATTCTTTTAGGGAAGCCGTGGAAGATGGAGTGAGTGCCAACCTTTGCGAAGCTTTGGTACAGATCATTGATTCTTCCGATACACTTGACGTAAATGTGACTTGGGCCAGTAGTCAGCCTAACGAACTGTTGCATAAGACAGCCTTCTTTAGTCGTACAGATCTGCCCATATTACGCAGTGCTGCGCGGTCGTTTAGAGAGTATTCCCCCAAACCTGATGTTCGCCTGTATGGATATGTACGACTACTGGAACGAGGACCAGAGGAAGAAGATGGGACGATTCGTCTAAATACAATGGTAGACAATAAGAACGTATCCGTTACGGCGATGTTGGGACGCCAGGACTATGAACGGGCGGTTCAAGCTCATCGTGATAAAGCATTGGTTATTCTTTCTGGTGATCTTGAGCACTTTGGACACCGATGGAAGCTATTGAACTCACAATTTGAGGGAGTGCTTAGAGACGAAGAATGTGATCTTGTTGAGCAGTCATCTGTGATGTGAGTGCTTCAAAGAAAAGGTTCTACTACAATTTGTATAGAATGATTAATTTTGGTTGAACGAACCTTACCTCATTTTTGAATGCAAAGCAACGTAATCGATTCCATCATGGAGTACTCCTTTGGGTCACCAGTGTGGAAGAGTCGAGCGTGAACGAAGTCATGAAGATTGCCCAGATGTTTCAGAATCATCTTCACGGGGTTTGTAACGTGCTTTGTTATCCACAATCCAATGCCAAAGCGGAGCGAATGAATGGAAAAATCCAAGAGGTCAAAAAGATCGGTAGAGGATACAGGAAATTTGAAAACTTCAGATCCGCCATCCTCTTCCGCGGTGGTCTGGCGCTTTATCCACAACAATCGTAGTAGCACCAAAAATTCAAACCCTAAAAACCGTGGCATGTAGTCCCTTACGGATAGGCTGCAAATTTGTCAGATATTTTTCGAATCAGGCATCATATAAGAGGAGTTGAGTTGCCTGTGTGTGTCTTTTACGCAACTGTTATGGAAAATAGTGACATCTTGTCACTGTGTCGTTCTGTGGAATGCTTTTGGATTCTTGGCAAGTCAGGTTTACACATTGACAAAACGACACTGTTATGAACTTAAATAAGTACACAGTTAAGGCACAGGAGGCAGTTCAGAAAGCACTCGAAATTGCTGCTGGTAATAATCATCAGGGATTGGCGCCTGCTCACCTGTTGAAAGCATTTTTGACGGACCCTAATAGCATAGGATCGACAATCATGCAACGATTGGGTGCAGATTTTCGGGGATTGGAAAGTGAGCTGGATCAGCTTCTTGAAAAATTACCGGTGGTTACAGGGTCCTCGGTCGAGGGAGGATTTCTGACCAGTGAATTAAAGCAGGTTTTTGATCAGGCTCTCAAAGAAGCTCAAGCGTTGAAAGATGAGTTTATCAGCAGCGAGCATCTGTTGATTGCCATGGCCGAGTCCAAGGGGTCTGTACGTGATGCGATGAGTCGTCGAGGGATCACAAAAAAGTCCATCTTGGAAATCCTTCAAAGCGTTCGGGGGAATCGGCGGGTTACGGATCAGCATGCCGAAGACAGTTATCAAGCACTTGAACGGTTCACCCGAAATCTCAATGAATTAGCTTCAACAGGCAAAATTGATCCTGTGATTGGACGAGATGAGGAGATTCGGCGTGTATTACAGATTCTCTCACGGCGGACAAAAAATAACCCCATTCTCATTGGCGAAGCCGGTGTAGGGAAGACTGCAATTGCAGAGGGAATTGCGATTCGGATTGTACAGGGAGATGTTCCCGAAGGCTTAAAGTCAAGGCGATTACATGCCCTGGATATGGGGGCGCTGATTGCTGGCGCCAAGTATCGAGGAGAGTTTGAGGACCGACTGAAAGCTGTCGTCAAAGAGGTGACAGATGCAAATGGGGAAATTCTGTTATTTATAGACGAAATCCATACGCTGGTCGGAGCCGGGGCTGCAGAAGGCGCAATGGATGCCGCAAATATTCTAAAGCCGGCTTTGGCTCGTGGGGACTTGCGTGCCATTGGTGCAACGACCCTGGATGAATATCGAAAGTACTTTGAAAAAGACAAGGCACTCGAACGAAGATTTCAGACGGTCATGGTTCGAGAGCCGGAACTCGATGATGCAATTTCAATCTTAAGAGGAATTCGCGAGCGCTACGAAGTTCATCACGGGGTGCGAATCAACGATGCCGCAATTGTGGCTGCTGCCCAGCTAAGTAACCGATATATTGGAGATCGTTACTTGCCTGACAAAGCGATTGATTTGGTAGATGAAGCCATGGCCCGTCTGCGTACCGAGATTGATTCGTTGCCGGAAGAGTTGGATTCTCTGGAGCGCCAGATCAGGCAGCTGGAGATTGAACGAGAAGCACTCAAACGGGAAAAGGACCGAAAAAAACTTGCAACCCTTGAAGAGCAACTGGCAAATCTGATAGAACAGCGTAGCGGTTTACGCGCCCGGTGGGAGGAAGAAAAACAATTGATCGCTGGCATTCGTGAAGCAAAAGAAAAAATAGAGGAACTGCGCATCAAAGACGAAGCGCTTGCCCGTGCAGGCAAGTACGAAGAGGTGGCCAAGATTCGTCATGGTACAATTCCGGAGCTGGAAACAAGAATTCAGGAAACACAAGAGCGGCTTTTGGAAATGCAGGCGAGTGGAGCACTGCTCAAAGAGGAGGTGGATGCGGAGGATATTGCCGAGATCGTTTCAAAATGGACTGGAATTCCTGTAGCCAGAATGATGGAAAGTGAACGAATGAAGCTACTCCGCGCTGAAGAGGAGCTCAAATATCGTGTGGTTGGCCAGGATGAAGCGATTAAGGCGATTGCGGATGCAGTGCGGCGAGGGCGAGCAGGCCTTCAGGAGCAGGGGCGCCCCATCGGGTCGTTTATTTTTCTTGGGTCTACCGGCGTAGGTAAGACAGAATTGGCAAAAGCTTTAGCCGAATTCCTTTTTGACAATGAGCAGGCGCTCATACGTATTGATATGAGTGAATACCAGGAACGACATACTGTGAGCAGGTTAATTGGAGCACCTCCGGGGTATGTAGGATATGAAGAGGGAGGGCAGTTAACCGAGCGGGTTCGGCGTCGCCCATATGCAGTTGTACTGCTGGATGAAATTGAAAAGGCGCATCCCGAAGTATTTAATATCCTGCTTCAGGTTCTTGATGAAGGTTGTTTAACAGACAACAAGGGCCGTACAACGGATTTCAAGAATACGATTGTTATCATGACCAGCAACCTTGGTAGTGACCTGATTCGGCAGCGGATTGAATCTGGAGATCTGTTTGAGCCTCAGGTGGTTCGGAGAGAAATAATGAGCCTCCTGAAGGCAAATGTGCGACCAGAATTTCTCAATCGTATTGACGAAATCGTTCTCTTCAACCCGCTGGAGAGAGAAATCATTCGTGAGATTGTGTCCATACAGTTTGCACGGATTCAACGCTTGGCTCTCGAGAGTAAAGGGGTATCTCTTATTCTCACTGATGGGGCCAAAGATTATTTGGCAGAGGCCGGGTTTGACCAGGCATTTGGTGCACGTCCTGTTAAGCGCCTACTCCAGCGAGAGATTGTCAATAAGTTGGCGGAAGAGTTTCTTTCCGGCTGGATTTCTGCGGGACAGACCGTGACGATAGATGTTGCCCCGGATGCCAGTGGACTTCTTCTGGAAACTGAACCCATGTCGGTTGCAGGCGGGTAGAGGTTGCTGATTGAATTTTATGTAATTATTAGAAATCTTGTCCTATATTGGGGCCCTATAAAATGGCCGGTATATTAGGTGCCGGCCATTTTTATTGAGTCGACTACATGTATTTAAAAAAGCTGTCTATTCAAGGATTCAAGAGCTTTGTTTCTCCAACAGAGCTGAATTTTGACTCTGGAATTACTGCCATTGTCGGCCCGAATGGGTGCGGAAAGTCCAATATAGTTGATGCTCTCCGCTGGGTGATTGGAGAGCAACGAGCTCGTGTGCTGCGTTCGGACAAAATGGATAGTGTGATCTTCAATGGAACCTCTCATCGACGGGCAGTTGGGCTTGCTGACGTTCAATTAACTATTGCGAATACTCGTGGAATCTTACCTCTGGAATATTCGGAGGTAACATTGGGGCGCCGTCTTTATCGTTCAGGGGAAGCTGAATATTTGCTTAATGGTGTCGAGTGCAGGCTTCGCGATATTACCGATCTGTTTACAGATACGGGAATGGGAGCAGGTGCATATTCAGTGATCGAACTGAAAATGGTGGATGAAATCTTGTCCGAGAATACACAAGACCGCCGCCGATTATTTGAAGAAGCATCGGGGGTCACCCGATACAAGAAGCGAAGGACAGATGCCCTCCGTAAGCTCGATCAGATGCAAACTGATCTGGAGCGCGTACAGGATCTGAGGGATGAGATTGCCACCCGGGTTCGCAGTCTGAAAAGACAAGCAAAGACTGCTGAGCGTTACCTGCGCTATAAAGCACAAGTGCGGACAGCTCACATCGCCTTGCTCAAATTTGAACATGATCGGTTGCAGGAAAAAGAGAGAATCCTGAAGGATGAGGCGAGTAAGATTACAGACATTTGTACAGAATTAACGACTTCGGTACATACTTCTGACACACAGATCGAAACCTTGCGTGCAAAATTTGTATCGGAAGAGAAGAGATCCCAAATTAACCGCAAGGCATTTGTTGAGCGGGAGCAGCAAATTATCAAACTGGAAGGGGAAATTCGTCTGGAGGAGGCGAATAAGCAGACAATTTTGCAAAACCTTGATAGATCAAAGGCGGAAAAGAAGGATGTGATTGAGGAATTGAACAGCTTGCGATCGCAGAGAAAGTCAATAGAAAGTACACTTGTTACCGCAATCTCAGAGGCAGATAGGCTAGTGGATGAATTGAAAGATGCGACTGCGGAGAGAGATGCTGCACGTCAACAGCTGACAAAATTTGAAGCTAATGGCACAAGATTAGCCTCGACTGTGCAAAGTCTGGGTCAACAGAAATCTGATTATCAGCGGCAGGCCGATCGATTCAAAAGCCGGATAACTCATTTGATGGAAGAGAAAGACAGGCTTGAAGAAGAGAGAAGGTCTGAAGATCAGGCACATAAGGACACGGTAAAGGTCAGTGAAAGTGCCCAAAAAACATTAGAGCAGGCGAGGCGGAAGCTTGAAGATGGGCGGGCCCGACAAGAAGCAGCTGAGAAAGCTTATGCAGCTTTGGGAGAAAAAGTTGTTGGAGCAGAGGAAGAAGTACAATTGGCCGAAAAGCATCTTGCTGCGAAGGATGCAGAAATCAAAATTTTGGAAGATCTTGTCAATACGTATGATTTTTTTCCCGATGCAGTTCGTTATCTACTGACCAATGCAGAGGATCTGCAGATCACCACGCTGGGGGATTTGATCACCTGTGCTCCCAAATATCGGGCTGCTCTGGCAGCGTCTCTTGAACCCTATGGCGGATGTCTTGTGGTTGAAACGGAACGTATAGCTAGGATGGCTTCGGAACGTCTGCGAACCGAAGATATGGGGAAAGCGTATTTTATTGTCTGGGAAAATATCTCTTCAGTTTCATCTTCCGGGCATGATTTACCAAATGCTTTACTGAACCTGATCCAACTTCGTGATGAAATTCACAGGCCGATTGTTCAGCTACTGCTTCAAGATGTATTGGTAGTAGAATCTCTGGATATAGCCCGTGAGCTCTTGGAACAGAAAGAGGGAAGGATATTTCGGTATGTCACATTCGACGGCGAATGGATTGATGGGCGAGGCATTCTCTATGCAGGAGGAAATGAAGAAGGGGGAACCTATTCACATCTGGCCCGACAGGACAGCCTGCGAGCGGCCAAGGATACTCGTTCTGAGCTTCAGAAACAGGTCGAAATGAAAAGGGTGGTTTTGGCAGAAATGATCGACTCCCAAAATCAGATTGGTCTACCTGGAATTATTCAACAAGTGCGGGAAATGGAGCAATCATATATAGAGGCAGACCGCACCGCACAGAAGCATTCTCAAATCCTTGAGCTTGGAGAGAATCAACTTGCTGTATTTGCTCGCAGGCAACAGCAGATTGTACGGGAGATCGAATCACTTGAACTGGATGCGCAACCGCACGATGATCAACTAGGTCAAATTGATCAAAAACTTGTTGCTGTGCAGAAAGAGTATAGGCGAGTAGAGCAAGAAATTCATTCCTGGCGTGAACAGTTGGATCAGATGCAAACGGTGTATGTCCAGGCTCATACAGCTTCTGTTCAAGCAGTTGCTAATCGTGAGCGTCTTGAGGCAGATTCAAAAAGAATCGATGAAGCAAGACTCCGACTCAGCGATCGTGCAGAGGTTCATGAAGAGGAACGTATCGCATTGGAAGAGATGCAACAAAGTGCAATCGCTCAGATTCGTCAGTTGAAAGAGCAACTTGAGACGGAGCGGTCGGTACGCGAAACTCTGAGGCAGATCAATGCAGATGACAGTGCACGAGAGCAAGAATTACGTGTAGGACTTGAACGAGCTAATGAGCGTGCACGCAAAACACAGAAGTCGCTACAGGAAGCAAGAGAGCGGGAAACTAATATTCGGGTGGAGTACAGTGCGGTCAAAGCACGCAGAGAAGATCTGCAGCTTCGTGCAAGAGAGGGGTATGCGGTTGAGCTTACGCAATTTGAAGCAACCGAAGAGATTGATGATGTTGCTCTCAAGGAAGAAATCCAGGAGATTGAGCGAAAGCTGCAGGCTATGGGCAACGTAAATGCGCTCGCCCTTGAAGAATATGAAAAGCAGAGTGAGCGTCTGGAATTTATGTCGACACAATTTTCTGATCTTGAAGAGGCCAAAGAAACACTTGTTCGTACGATCAGCGAGATCAATCGCACTGCATCGAGGCAATTTCTGGACACCTATGAACTCATCCAGGAGAATTTCCAGAGTTTATTCTGTGAGCTTTTTGGGGAAAAAGCTACATGCAAACTCGAGTTAACTGAACCGGATGATGTTTTGGAGTCACCTATTGCCGTCACGGCCAAGCCAAGTGGAAAACGTCCTGTCAACATTACACAGCTCTCCAGTGGTGAGAAAACACTCACGGCAATTGCACTTCTCTTTTCAATTTATCTTGTAAAACCGAGTCCGTTCTGCTTTCTTGATGAGGTGGATGCCCCGCTGGACGACACCAATATAGATCATTTTATGCGGGTGATTTATCGTTTTTCGTCGGACACACAGTTCGTCCTGGTCACACACAACAAGAGAACTATGGAGATGGCCAATCGTCTCTATGGAGTGACGATGCAAGAAGAGGGTGTTTCCAGTCTAGTCAGTATCCAGTTTGATGAAGCCACGGCTATGGGGAAGTAGAGATCATGGCATCCACTTCAATCTCTACCAACAACTCAGGTAAGATCAGGCCTGAAACTTCAATCATTGTAGCGGCTGGACAGATAGTTTGAAAGGCTTCGGCGTGTGCTTTCCCGATCACTTCTTGATGGTCCCCAATATTTACGACATACATCCTGGTTCGCACTACATCCGTCATTGAAGCCCCCAGTTCAGTAAGAGCTTCGTCAATGATCTGGAAAATATAACAGGCCTGCAGGTAGGCATTGTTTGGTTCAACCACATTGCCATCCGGAGTCACTGCGGTAGTGCCGGATACAAATATGTGATTGCCGTTTCGGACTGCACGTGAATACCCGTACCGTGCCTCCCAAGTTGTGTTACTACTGGTTGACAGGGCTCCTTGAATTGTCCGGGATGAATTCCTGATACGCATCCGACAAACGAATAGAAAAAATCTCTGACACAGAAAAAATGTTCTGAGTCAGAGAGTCCTATAATACAAACACGAAACAATAATCCCAACCCACACATGGGCTTGGAGTACTGTACCAAGAGATGCCCTGACAGTCAGTTACAGTGGCTATATCTGACAAGAAAGGGGATTTAGCAAGGGTTACTCTTCGGCCTCTTCGCCGTGCTCTTCGCCACCTTCCTCATGAGCTTCTTCCATCTCCATGTCCATCATCTCCATTGAATCTGCGCCCTCTTCCATCATATCATCTTCCATCATTTCCCCTTCCTCCATATCTCCCTCCATCATACCGTCGTCATTCATGGCGCCTTCTTCCATCATATCATCGCTCGCGGCGTCATCCATCGAGGAGTCGTCAGATGTATTACCGCCACAGGCTGTGATAAGCAGTGCGAGGGAAAAAACAAAAATGTTTAAGAATTTCATTTTCTTTCTAAAAAAGTTATTGTGAAATATGTTCAAATATGAATAAATTCTGAAATCACATGCAAATACTGCCGTATTGCCTGCATAGTACAATATAGTAAAAAATTATCAATGTGTTGAAGAATTAGAAAAATATTATGCAAATGCAAAAATTTTGGAGAATTCAATCCCTTAGAGAGATTTGTTCAAGGAGGAGGTTAGCCTTGATTTCCTATAATTGTGGTCGATGATGATTCGTGCTACTAATATCTGCTCAAGTCAACAAGAAGGGGGCGCTTAATGAAGTAGAAACTGGCAACTGGCATTTTACCTGAATGAGATTCATAGAGATATGGAAATGGGAAAGTGAGTGGTAGTTATTTGAATTTAATGAAGTGCCATATGCGCTGATTTAATCGATAATCAGGAAGAGAGCACGGATAAAATCTCTTCATTAGTTACAAGGATGTATGAGAAAGAGGCCTGGAGTACAAGAAATCTTATGCTGGTCAAAGTTCTCTGCAGAATTAATGAGGTGTATCTAATTTCAGAATTCTCACAGATACGATCAACCCTGTGGTGATGTCTGAAGGATTCAACACTGAAAGATATGTGTGTCAATCACACATATGGATGCTTCCATTATTGTTACAATTCCATCAACCTCTCGATTTCTGTCAGGTCGTTGCAATTTCAAAATCATCGGATAGCTGAAATTCTTGCAAAACCCCGAAATTGCACATAAACATTGCTCGGAAGCACCTGGGGAGTCTTCTCAGAATATATCCTGCCTTCATTTGAAAGATATAAATGATTCAAGTTTATCAAAGAGTTGGATATCGGTAAAGATGATGTATATTTACGGTGTAAGAGATTTGTAATGCAAAGGATTGGGAAACCAAATCGGAGTTTGACTCATCTCTACAAGCTAATCTCGGTATTCAAAATCGTTTAACCCAAATTCTTAATCAACCTAACGTGATGAACAGATATAACGAATTAAAAACCCTTGTTGACGGAATTGAAGCAGATTTCACCAAGTTCCATGATGGAAAAGTGAATGTTGCAGGTACACGGATTCGCAAAGCTATGTTAGAACTCAGAAATCTCGCCAGCGAAATTCGTAAGGAGGTACAGGAAGAACGTAACAGCAGGAAGGGCAACTAACTTCTGTTAGCTACCAAGGATGGAGCAGGTATGCCGTGAGTGAAGTTATAGATTGGATTCTAGTTCCGATTAAACTTTACTTGCAGTTAGAATCCTACTCACTGAGTGAGATTCAAGGCATACCCGGCTTCGCCGTTCCATACTTTCTCTGACTTCATAGACAGGCCAGCGATGCAGTTGCATTGGTCGAGGCTTGGTTCTTGTTGTTCAGGGCCCGCCTTGTGGCAGGTTAGTCATTACTCGTGACGGAGTGCTTCAATTGGATTCAGTGCTGCGGCTTTGCGTGCCGGATAGAATCCAAAGAAGATTCCAACTCCTGCTGAAAAAGCCAGTGCAATCATGATCGTAGTTGGCGAAGTGACAGTGTTCCATCCTGTCAATTGACTGAGTATATTTGACCCGGCAAAGCCAATGGCTACTCCAATTGCGCCCCCAAGTACACTCATCACAATGCTCTCCACAAGAAATTGAGTTAACACATCCCTTCCTCGGGCCCCTATAGCCATTCGGATTCCGATTTCTCGAGTTCGTTCCGTGACAGATACAAGCATAATATTCATAATCCCAATCCCCCCCACCAAGAGTGAAATAGATGCGATTGCGGCCAAGAGCAGTGTCATGACTTCGGTGGTTCCCTGTTCGGCTTCTGCGAGATCATTCTGATTGCGAACGGTAAAGCCATCTTCGGCAAAGCGGGATATACCATGAGACTCTCGCATGATGGCACGTATTTCTTCTTGTGCGGAAGGTATATCATTAGATGAAGGTGTGCTTGCCAGAATTTGAAATATTCGACTCCATCCACTGAGGCGGGTCTGAACGGTCGTGTAGGGAGCAAACACTACGTCATCTTGATCAGTGCCGCTGGCAGTCTGCCCTTTGGGTTCAAGGACACCAATGATTTCCACTGGAACATTGCGAACCTGCACAGTGAGTCCGACGGGATCTTCACCGGGAAAGAGGTTTTCTGCCACGGTGTGTCCAAGTACCATGACACGGCGCATTTGCCGGAGTTCAATTTGATCAAAAAATCGACCATACTTGAGATCCCAATTCCGGATAATTTGATAATCCGTTGAAACTCCGTTAATTGTGGTACGCCAGTTGCCCTGTCCGCCAATGACTTGGGTTCGACTAAATACAACCGGCGAAACCGCAGAAACGAACAGACTTTCCCGTTTGATTTTTTCAGCATCTTTGATGGTAAGCCGGTTGTAGCTTTGGGCTCCCCGACTTACTCCACCTTGCCTGCTGGCCCCCGGGGTTACCACGATCATGTTTGTCCCCAGTGTATTGATTTGTTCTTGGATTTGAGATTGGGCTCCCTGTCCAATGGCAACCATCACAATGACGGCTCCAACACCAATGACAATGCCCAACATTGTCAACAGTGTCCGCATTTTATTTTTCAGAATACTTTGGGATGCGACCTTTACAAGGGTTGAGGCTTTCATGAATAGAGCAGATCAGGTGGATGGTATATTTTGTGGGAGTTTCTCAGATGGTCAGATGGGCTTTGGCTGCCTCAATGCACTTGTCTTCAATGATTTTCCCGTCACGTAATTCAATTATGCGCTCTGTACAATCTGCCACATCAGATTCATGAGTAATGAGTAGGACAGTCATTCCCTGATCATGAAGTTCTTGAAAGAGGGCAAGAACTTCCACAGAGGTCTTGCTGTCCAAATTACCGGTGGGTTCATCTGCCAACAGGATCGATGGATTGGTGACAAGGGCACGCGCGATGGCTACACGCTGCTGCTGACCACCTGAGAGTTCATTCGGCTCATGATTCATACGATCTCCAAGTCCGACTCGCTCCAATGCCTCTTCTGCTGTTTTCCGAACTTCGATTTTACGTCGGGATCTGTCATAAAGGAGAGGTAATTCAACATTTTCACGCGCCGTGGTTCGGGCCAGCAGGTTGAACCCCTGAAAGACGAATCCAATCTTGCTGTTTCGAATATCGGCCAGCTGATTACGAGACAAATTTTCAACATGCACACCATCTATATAATAGGTGCCGGAGGTTGGATAATCCAGACAACCAATGATATTCATCAGGGTTGATTTTCCAGAACCGGATGCTCCCACGATGGCAATCATCTCTCCACGTTCGACGGTTAGATCAACTCCCTGGAGGGCATGCACTTCAGTATTTCCCATGGTATAAACCTTGGTCAATCCTTGGGTGCGCATCACAAGGTCACGTTCCATATGAACTAAAACCCTCCTGGGCGAAAACGTCGCTGGGTTTGTTGAAAGGGATTATTTGATCCATCCCCATCCTGTTGGGTGACACCCGCAATAATCTGCATGCCAGGCTGAAGACGGTTGCTTGATACCTCCGTCATTTGACCATCTGAAATCCCGGTTTGGGCAGGCGCCATCATGAGCTCGTCGTTTTCGTTTAGATACCAAATCATTGCAAAATTATTTCTGCTACCCCCGAAGGCTCCACTTCCACCGCCACTCCAAGAACCACCACCACTTCGAGCATTAGGAGCTCCCCGTTGTTCACCAGCGCCACTTTCCCTAGTTTCCTCAGACGATGCCTGTCTCCGTGCAGAGATGACTTCAAACATCTTTGGGGTTGCGCGAAAACGTAAAGCGGCATTGGGCAACTTAAGAATGTCGGTTGCGGATTCGATCAAAAAGTCAACCGTAGCAGTCATGCCAGGCAACAAGCGTCCATCAGGATTTTCAACGTCTACAACTACGGTATAATTCACAACATTTTCTTGAACGGTAGACTGCAAGCGTACTTGTCGGACCGTTCCGTTAAAGGTTTCATCAGGATAAGCCTGTACGTTAAAACGGGCGAACTGCCCTTCTTCAATTTTCCCAATATCACTCTCATCTACGGATGCAAGAATCTCCATACGAGAAAGGTCATCTGCAATCAGAAAAAGCTGAGGAGCTGAGAAGCTTGCCGCGACAGTCTGGCCAACATCTACATTTCGTTCAATCACTGTTCCTGAAATTGGAGCTATGATCGTGGCATAACTCAGATTTTGACGTGCGCGATCCAGGCTAATTTCAGCGCTTTTAGTGGATGCTTTCGCGATATCCAGATCATATTGTGCTCGTACATAATCTACTTCGGTCACAAATCGTTGGTTATAAAGAGGCTCCAGGCGTGCCAGTTCTCGCTGGGCTTGTTTAAGCTGTGCCTGGTTGCGCTCTAGGTTAGATTCTGCATCGCGTACAGTACTCCATAAAAGCGTTGTGTCAATTCGGGCAATTACCTGTCCAGCACGTACACGATCATTGAAATCTACATAGATATCAGAGATCCTTCCGGAAACTTGGGTGCCAACTTGCACAGTTGTCACGGCATCGAGTGCCCCAGTGCTCGCGACGACAGCTTCAAGGTCACCTTGTTCCAGAGTAACGAACCTGTAGGGACTGATTGGTTCGGCAGAGCCTTGGCTAAAATACCAAAAAGCGCCGCCGGCAACCACAGCAACGGCTACAATGAGGGCGTATTTCATTCAGGTTAATGGGGTCTTTGGTCTATTGATTTGATGGCTTTTTTCTATGTGAGCGGCGCTCTGAGCGTTTATCATATCGATCTGTGCGGCGCTTTTGGCGATTTTGCCGTTGATCCATCCAAGCTTCAAGGCGTTGCCATTGATCGGGAGTCAAAATTTGTTCGAGATCTTCAAGTAGTATCTGATGTTGGAATGCAAGGCTGTCAACCATGCGTCTACGTTGCTGCATGAATGATTTTTCAGCCCTGCGTAGTACCATTTTGACCTCTGTTAGTTGCTCTTCGTCACTGAACTCAATGATTCGTTCGAGATGGCGCATCATCCCACCCTGAATACGGGTGTTTGCCAGAGCAACGTTTCGATGATGTTGCCATGCGCTGGTTACGAGGATTCCAATTGCAATTCCTACAATCAGGGTAATGCCAAGAAGCAGGAAGGATTTGACACGAGTGCTCATGGGCTTAGGGGAGGGAATTCGTCCAAGTCTGCAGAATAGGCAGAGATCAGATTCATGGGCTGCAGTCCAAAAACAATTTCTACGGGTGTTGGAGCAACCTCGTAGTTACGACTCAGAAAAGTAGTATAAGAGATAAATATCAGGGTGAGAAGTACACTTGCCAGTGCAACGGGTTTGAAAGCAAACCAGAGTGCCTGGAAAAAATATTCATCCGATCGATTAAGAGTCTGAATCCGTCGCATAATTCGATCGGTGAGGAACGGCTTCAGGTTGGATTCAGAACTTATTTCTGTAGTTTCATGAAGTAGCGTTTGTAAGTGTTGATCCGTCATATATGGCATGTAAGCGTTCGTTTGGTTACGTTAATTCACTTAATTACATTTCCTGTTCAAGGACAGGAGATATGATATCACGCAGATGTGCAGTTGCCCGGCTGAGCCTGGATAGAACGGTTCCTTCTGCAATGTTAAGGATCTTGGCGGCTTCCGATGTTGAATATCCATCAATTAATCTGAGTACAATGACGGCACGATGATGAGGCTTAAGCCTGCTTATAGCTGATTGTATGAGTTGGATTCGATCAAATCGATCAAATTGCGTGTCCTCGACTTGCGGTTCTGGATAGGAGGACGCATGATCCCGGCTGAGAAACATGATACTCCGACGTTTTCTTCGTCGCAGAATATCAAGAGATCTGTTAATCGCAATTCGTGTGAGATAGGTTTTGCATGTAGCATCTCCGCGAAACCTGTCAAGCGTTTGATAAAACCGGATAAATACTTCCTGGACCACATCATCAACGTCGGGATCATTTCCAAGCATTCCAGAGACGGTACGGGCCACCGACAATTTATGACGTTCCACCAGTTCACGGAATGCATTCTGATCTCCATTTCGTGCACGATCAAGGAAGGGTTGATCTGAGCGAGTGTGGGCCACTTTTGTAGGACTAAGTATAATTGTTCATGTTTCATCAAATCGAGGTAGATCAATTATCCCCTTCAGTGTACCGGTATAGTTGATCGATGTTGGATCAATTAAAAGCATTGGAATCAATTTTGACGGCCTCTGCGGCGCATTTGTGTTTTTCGGTCAGAGTTTTGACGTTCAATGAATCTCCGATACCGATTCATTTGCTCAGGTGACAGGAATACTCCCAATGCTATTTCCGTTTCTTTATTGATTTTTTGGCGTTCAGCACGAATCATTTGGAATTGTTCACGGCCACCGTTCCGCTCAGGTCGAAGTTCTCTCAACGATTCTAATCGGTCTGAAAAAATAGCTCGTACCACTGGAATCTGATCTTCTGTCAGTTCAAGAAGAAAAATCAGCGAATCAATCCGGGCTTCTTGTAGCTCGGGTGAATCACCCAGGCCACGAGGGCCTCGCTGTGCAGAACTGAGCTGAACAAACAGGAGTCCACTCAGGAGTAACCCAGAAAATGAAAAACAGAATGTAAGACGCATAAGACACAGTTGTTTGGTTGTACTACAGATAATAGACGTTTGACTGGGAAAAATATTCCAGATATCATTCTTGGGAAATCATATTACTATTTTCTTGTATCAGTAGCACAACGAATCACTTACTTTGTCGTAATTTTCGGGTTAATCAGTTCACAAAGGCTAAAAATGGTATGACATACAAAGGGACAATAGGAATTCTTACAGGTGGTGGTGATGTGCCGGGATTGAATCCGGCCATTCGCGCCGTCACCATTCGTGCATTGCGAGAAGGGTACAAGGTGCTTGGAATCAAGCGTGGGTGGGCAGGTCTGGTTGATCTGATTCAAGATCCCGATGCGGATAATTCAGAAAATGTGGAAGAACTCGGAGAATCTGTTGTAAATGCCGCAGCGCGGAGTGGAGGGACGTTTCTGCATAGCTCTCGTACTCGACCAAGCCATCTTCCGCAACTCAATCTGCCAGCACATCTTCGAGATCAATTCACCGAAGATGTGAACGATGTCACTTCCGCGGTTCTTTCAAATATTGAATATCTAGGGATTGACTATCTGGTCCCAATCGGAGGAGATGATACTCTGAGCTATGGCTATCGTCTCCATAAAGAGGGAGTAAAGGTCGTGGCAATCCCCAAGACTATGGACAATGATGTGCCCGGCACCGATTATTGTATTGGGTTTGGTACTTGTGTAACCAGAACTATTGAACTGGCCAATACATTGCGGACATCTGCTGGATCACACGAGCGCTTTCTAGTGATTGAAGTTTTTGGACGCTATGCGGGATACTCAGCCTTGTTGCCGGCAATGGCAGGTGCAGCGGATCGCTGTGTGATCCCGGAAACTGATTTTGATGTAGATCAATTGACGAAGTTGATGGTCTATGATCGAAATCGGAACCCTAGCCGCTACTCGGTAGTGTTGGTCTCTGAGGGGGCAAAAATAAAAGGAGATAAGCAGATGTCCTTTCTGGGGTCTGAAAAAGATCAATATGGACATGCCAAACTTGGTGGGATTGGGAATCGGGTAGGAGAAGAATTAAAGAGGCGCTCCCCCAAGTATAATGATGGAAAGCGTATCAATGTGGTGAATCAGCGATTGGGGTACTTGGTTCGCTG
Organism: Bacteroidota bacterium; assembly: GCA_026709335.1. GTDB lineage: Bacteria > Bacteroidota > Rhodothermia > Rhodothermales > Bin80 > Bin80. Next base: position 17,647 of record JAPOTE010000041.1, read on the forward strand.
TGGAGCACCAGATGCGTTAGATTGCATTGTTCCTATGACATACGGAAATTTGGCATTGGATCTCATCCTGAAGGGTATTTCCGGCCGTCTTGTGAATATCCGTAATGGGATATATGGAAATATTTCGATGGAGGTGATTAATGGGCCACACAAAGTGGTGGATGTAGAAAAATTCTACAATGAAGACCGACTTCGCCCCAATTTCAAGGATCTCCAAGATGCCCCTCTTTTCATTATGAACTCTGACTGATTTGCTTTCAGGCACGTTCTGTTTGGAGTATGCCACCTGGTTTCGGAGGCAGATAGTCGTTTGGAGATTTGACGATAACACAAGGTCCTTGATGCAACAGAATCTGCATCAAGGACCTTGTGGTTTAGTTATCTACTCATTCGGTAGAATATTATCAATAATACCCTCATTTTCTTAATTATTTTTCTATTTTCAATTATTTTCTTAAATTATTAAGGTATAACATTACTTTTACCTTAATTAATCTGGAAAATATGCGAAATAAAAATATTGTTGCACTCGTGGGATTCGGTTTTTTTACGCCCATTGTGGCATTTGCACAGGAAGCGGAAGCTGTAGCTCCGATCAGTGGAGCAGATACTGGATGGCTACTTATCTCAACTGCGCTGGTTCTGCTAATGACCCCCGCGTTGGCATTTTTCTATGGGGGGCTTGTACGCTCCAAGAATGCGCTTAACACTATGATGATGAGTTTCGTGGCACTCGGGGTGTCCGGGACCTTATGGGCGATTGCAGGTTATTCGATTGCCTTCGGTGGTGGGAATGCCTGGTTTGGTGATTTCTCAATGGCTTTTCTCTCAGGGATTGGCCTTGATGCCAATGGTTCAATTCCAGATTTACTTTTTGTAGGGTTTCAGGGAACGTTTGCAATTATTACTGCTGCACTGATCTCCGGTGCCGTTGTAGAACGAATGAGATTTACTCCCTATATCCTGTTCATAGGGCTCTGGGGACTCATCGTATATGCTCCCATTTGTCATTGGGTTTGGGGTGGTGGTTGGCTTGGTAGTTTGGGTGCTTTGGACTTTGCAGGTGGAGCGGTCGTTCATGTAAATGCAGGAATAGCAGCTGTGATCGCAGCCAAGGTATTGGGGCCTCGTAAAGATTATGGACGAGAAGCACTCCTGCCTCACAATGTCCCATTTGTACTTCTTGGAGCGGGTTTGCTCTGGTTTGGATGGTTTGGATTTAACGGAGGCAGTGCATTGGCTGCCGATGGAATTGCAGCATTAGCTTTGGTCAATACACTACTTGCTCCGGCTGCAGGAGTCTTTGTTTGGACTCTTCTGGATCATTTTACTACAGGGAAAATCACGGCAGTTGGCATTGCTACTGGTATTGTTGTAGGTCTAGTCGCAATTACACCAGCCGCAGGATTCGTAAGCCCCATAGGAGCATTAATCCTTGGGGCAATTGGAGTAATTCCCAGTTACTTCATTATCAAATGGCGCACGAAAACGAGTCTTGATGATTCTCTGGATGTGTTTGCTGCCCACGGGATGGGAGGAATTATGGGTGCCTTACTCACTGGAATGCTTGCAGCGCCCGCATTTACAGCGAATGACCCAGGCTTGTTTTTCACTGGAAATTTTGGGCAGCTCGGGATTCAAGCCTTATCAATTGGTGCAGTTGCAGTGTACAGTGGAGTTCTGACCTATATCATCCTCAAGGTAGTTGGGTTAATCACCAAGCTTCGTGCAGAATCTTCGGATGAAGGAATCGGAATGGACCTTGTGGCACATGGAGAAGAAGCTTATGCAACGGGTGAAGGAGCAGTGCTGTTGAATAAAAATGAGGCTCCGGCACATGTTAACGGTTTATAAAATCAACTAACCAGGATTAGACAAATGAAACTCGTAAAAGCAATCATTCGGCCGTCCAAACTTCCTGATGTACTTCGAGCTCTCTATGCAGCAGAAATAACAGGGCTGACAGTTTCCAATGTTCGAGGTCATGGTGGTGAAGTTGAGGTAGTCGAAACGTATCGTGGAACCACAGCGAAGATGGAGTTGAGAGAAAAGGTGATGATTGAGATAGGTGTTTCAGACAGCTTCGTAGATACTGCTGTCGAGGCAATCTGTAACAGCGCTGCCACAGGCAGTGTCGGTGACGGGAAAATATTCGTGTTGCCGGTTGAACGTATCATTCGTGTTCGAACCGGAGAAGAGGATATGGCAGCAGTGACTCCCATACGTTGACCGGGGCATTTGCTGGGTTCATATACATCAGTGATGACTCGATCGGGTTACCATGAAAAATGACTTCATGGTAACCCGATTTTTTTGGCCAATCATGATTTACTGATCTTTAATACAATGTAATTGAGAGTTCCAAGAGTGAATTCTCAAGATCGATTAGATTGAATGCATTTTTGGGATCCCCAATCCATGATCATAGTAAAGCAGAATTCATGACGTTCGTCAGTTACGATTGCAAATTTGATTTCGGAGCACTTGTTCTATGGATACGACATATTGGATCAGTCTCATCGTTGGAGGGGTATTCGTATTGCTATCCTTGATTGGCGGAGGAGACTCAGATCTGGATACAGAAATAGACTCAGATCTAGATGCGGATGTTAGCTCTGAATCCGATATTGGCACAGGTTGGGTAGATCTGTTTTCGGTACGTACGATATTTCTCTTTGCAGCCTTTTTTGGGTTGTGTGGAGTATTGCTTCCCCTTGCAGGATTGGGGGAGGGTGCACGTTTGCTCGCTTCCCTGACACTTGGGTTAGTTATTGGAATAGGGGGAAATTATCTGATCAAACGAGTTGGATATGCGCATATTTCGAGCGAAGTAACTTCCGCAGAGCTAAAGGGAAGAACAGCCAAGGTAGTCATTCCTTTTGATAGTTTGGATGTAGGAAAAATTGTTCTGGTTACGAAGGGGCAACGTATTCAGTTCAAGGCTCGTAGTTTTGAAGCGATTGAAGACGTATATGCAGAAGGTGAAGAGGTTATAATCGTTCGCATGCAGGGAGCAGTTGCCGAAGTTCTGAAGGCACAGTAGATGTGTCTAACATCGGCTGGGGAAAACACAACAGATTGTATAATTTTTTGATGAGAGTTGTCAAAGGCGTTACGCCTTGATAATGTAGGATGTATGAGTAGAACTGATTTTCAATACACTTCGTTTGCAGTAATGGCAGATAATGTAAATTCTTGTCTTTTGGAACAGAATTTGCATTTTTGTAAACAGTCAATCTGCAAATTAACTCACATTATAAAGAGCTAAAGCTTCAATGGATACTGGATTTATCGTTATTGTTAGTGGAGTCCTAGTGACAGCAATACTAGTTGTATTTGGTATTGTACGGGCAAATCTCAAAATTTGTCAACCCAACGAGGTGCTCATTTTCAGTGGGCGCCGGCGCAAAATGAGTGACGGAACCATTGTAGGTTATCGGTTCATCAAGGGAGGACGTGGGTTCAGGATCCCCATTCTGGAACAGGTTGATCGCATTCATCTGAATACTATTCCTCTAGATTTGACTGTCCAAAATGCCTATTCAAAAGGGGGAATTCCGCTTACTGTACGGGCGATCGCCAATGTGAAGGTTGCATCAAACGAATCGGAGCTCGCCAATGCTGTTGAAAGGCTTCTGGGGAAAAATCCTCATGAAATTCAAATGATTGCAAAAGAAACCTTAGAGGGAAACCTTCGCGGAGTATTAGCAACACTCACTCCGGAAGAGGTGAATGAGGATCGGTTAAAATTTGCGAAAGAGCTCTTGGCCGAGGCAGACAATGACTTGAGCAATTTGGGATTACAGCTCGACACGATGAAGATTCAGAGTGTTGAAGATGATGCAGGCTATCTTGATGCTATCGGACGTCAACAATCCGCTCATATCATTGCTGCAGCCCGGATTGCCGAGGCAGAAAAACGTGAACAGGCACGATTGGCAGAGACGAATGCAGACAAGAAGATTGAGCAGGCAGAGAATGAGTTACGTATTCTGAAAGCGCAATTGTCTGCCAAGAGTGCAGCAGAGGAGGCTCGAATCGAGGTTGCAGCAGAAGTTTCTGCAGCTCAGGCACGGCAACAACTTGCAATGGAAGAGATCAAGCTTTCGGAAAAAAAGCAGCGTGCCAACGTGATTGTATCCGCCGAGGCTGAGCGCCAGGCAAAAGAAGAAATTGCCAAGGGAAATGCGGCTCGAATTTTTGAAGATGGACGGGCCGAAGTTGAGGTGTTACGTCAGAAACTCGAGCTATGGAAAGAGGCAGGGCCAAATGCAGAACGACTGTTCTTGATTCAGATGCTACCGGATATACTCAGCCAGGTAGTGCAGACGGTTGACAATCTTTCTATTGATAAATTAACAGTGGTGGACAGTGGAAGTGGCAAAGGCATCCCGTCTGTTTTTCACCAAATTGCTGGATCCACTCCCGCCCTTCTGGAAAGCCTGAAAGCGTCAACAGGGATTGATATTGCGCATATGCTGAGCGAGGTTTCAGTCAATGATCAAGATAATGCACTGGATAATCAAGCAGGTTGATCAGCAATTTCAAGCAGGTTCATGGAGCCATGAAGATTGCTAGGATCCGAAAGGTCATCCCTAACCCGGTGTACTTTAAATAGATCAGTTTTCAATAATATTGCCCTCCTCGTCGAGCAGAACGACCGGTCCGTAACCTAGCTCTCGAATGCTCGGTTCAATCACATTCAGATCTCCAACAATCAGCCAGATCATACTACCCGGTTTAAGGACTTCCTTGGCAGCTGATGCAATTGTCTCAACATTCAGCGCACGTACTTCATCAGGGTAAGTGTCATAGTAATCTTCGGGTAAGTCATATTGGATCAGAGTCTGAATGCTTCCCGCGATTGCTCCATTCGTTTCCCATAATCCTGGCAGAGCTAAGGTTTGGCTTTCTTGAGCTTTGAGGACTTCATCCTCGGTTGCAGGATTGTTTCCAAGAATTCCCGCCAACTCTCCTTTGATTTCCATCATGGATTCTTTGGTCTTATCCGTCTGTACGGGGGCATACACCAGGAAGGGGCGCTGTCCACGCGCAGAAAGCAGTAATGAGCTTGCACCGTATGACCAGCCTTTATCCTCGCGCAAATTCATATTGATCCGCGAAACAAAAGCGCCTCCCAGAACTGTATTCATTGTCTCAATCCCAATGTTGTTTGGTGTATTGCGTGGAGGTGCGAGGTGGCCAGCAAGAATGATGGATTGTTGGGCTTCTGGGCGATTCATCAAATATACGCGTGAATCTCCCCCATATGGAACCGATGCAATATTCTTTGAGGGGACTTCTGCCGGCTGCCAGTCTCCTAAACGATCTTCAATCAGAGGTATGAAGGTAGCCAGGTCAATATCTCCAACAACGATGAGTGTCGCGTTGCTTGGTTTGAACCAGGTTTTATGATATAATTGAAGATCTGCACGCGTCATATTGGTTACAGATTCCACTGTACCACTACCTGTGAGCGGGTTGCTATATGCATGATCTGTTCCGTAATAAAGAGTAGGCATTACTCTCAATGCCATCTGGACAGGATTTACCTTTTCACGCTGAATACCAGCGAGGCGTTGTGCTTTCAGTCGGTCAAATTCTGAATCTGCAAAAGAGGGGTTCAAAATTACATCGGCGAAGAGATCTAGGCTGGGTTCTAGGTTAGCAGTCAGCGATGTGAGATTGACAAGAGAGCCATCCAAGCCGGTACCAGTACTGAGATTTGATCCAAGATTTGCGAGCCGATCATTGATTTCCAGTGCGGTGAGTGTGGCTGTCCCTTCATCCAACATTGACATGACCATACTTGCTGTTCCCGGATTGATTCCCTGATCAGAGGCATATCCCGCATCAAGTACCAGTGAAATGGTGACAGATGGAATTGCTCTGCGTGTTACAAGAACAATGTCTAATCCATTACTCAAAGTAGTCCTTTGTAATTCAGGAAAGGTTACTTCCGGCTCAGGGCCAGTTTTCGGAGGTGCAGATCGATCACTTTGCTCATCTGATGCTCTAAGTTCAGGAAAGGGATGAACTTCCAGAACATAGACGCCGTCTGAAAGCCATTCTTCGGCAATCTGGCGAACATCTTCGGGAGATGCCGAATCCTTATCATTGAAAGACTGCAGGTATGCATCGGGGCTCCCGCCATAGATCTCAGAGGATGCCAAAATATCAGATTTTCCACCGAATCCCCCGATTCGTTCCATACCGTAAATAAAACTCGCTTTTTCCTGGGTGATGACTCTGCGCAGTTCTTCGGATGTTGGCCCATTAGTGATAAATAAAGCCAGTTCTTCGTCCAGAGCATTCTCAATATCAGAAAGAGGTAAACCTGGACGGGCCGTTGCCTGGATAATAAACTGACTGCCAATACTCCCGGAATAGAGATAGGCACTGACATCCGTGGCAATCTGGTCTGTATAGACCAAGCGCTTGTAAAATCTGGAGTTTTTGCCACTGGACAAAACACTTGAGACGAGATCAAGGTGATGAAAGTCCTGAGAGTGGCGTTCAGGCACATTCCAGACTTTATAAATACGAGACTGAGGTACCCGATCTTGAGTGACTTGACGTTGCTCACCTGTACGCTTTGCGACCCAAGTGTCAAATTGGGAAACAGGTGGTCCGGGGGGGATATCACCAAAATATTTTTCAGTAAGTGTACGGGCTTCGTTTGCAGTAATATCTCCGGCAATTGAGATTACAGCGTTGTTTGGGCCGTAATATGATGTAAACCATTCTTGCATATCCTCTACTTCTGCTGCAGTCAGATCTTCCATAGAGCCGATCACCGTATGCGCATACGGGTGTCCTTTGGGGTATGTAGCGTTGGTAATATGATTAAATACTTGCCCATAGGGAGCATTTTCGCCTTGACGTTTTTCGTTCTGAACAACTCCGCGTTGCTCATCAAGCTTCGCTTGATCAATTGCCCCAAGTAAGTGCCCCATTCGATCAGATTCCATCCATAGAACTACATCTACGGCATTCTTGGGTACGGTCTGGAAATAATTGGTACGATCCCTATTAGTGGTACCGTTTAGATCTGTTGCCCCCAACCGCTCTAGGATTTGGAAGTAGTCATCGTTGAAATTTTCGGAGCCATTGAACATCAGGTGCTCAAAAAGATGAGCATATCCACTTCGCCCTTCGGGCTCATTTTTGGATCCTACATGATACCAAAGATTGACAGCAACCAAAGGGGCTTTCCTATCTTCGTGCACAATGACGGTCAAGCCATTCTCTAAGTGAAATTTCTCGTATTCAATTTTGGGTATTTCCATAGTCATTTTTTCCTGCGCCCGAACACCGGGTACGCATATCAGCAGAATTACAATGGTTGTTAGAAGGTATTTCATGACAAAGCTACGGTTTAGGATTGATACTGCACCTGATATCACGCTACGGATCGTTTACGAGGCGTCATTATATGGGTTTCAAGCGGAAGAATTCTGATCTGCTTCGGCTCAAATTTGACTTTCCTGGCACTTTGAGTTCCGGCACGCCTCAAATTTCCCAACTTAAGATTGAATCAGTTGGTTGTACAGGAAAGGCTGTTATGGTAGGAATTACGCCAAGAAATGTATCCACTAGTGGCCAGCCCCAAGTATAGGGTATAGAGCAATAATGTAAGGTAAAGTTCAGTGATCGCATAGAGACCGACATAAATTAAATCGGTTATAATCCAGACGAGCCAGCTTTCGAGTATTTTTCGGGTAGCCATCCAACTCGCAACCACACTCAATGCGGTTGTGATGCCTTCGAGCAATGGTTGATCTGATGCAGTAATGAATTTGAGCGCGAGTGTAAATCCCATGATTCCCAACGCGGTGAGTACGAAAAGAATCAGGCCAGTTTTAAGATGAAGCTTGGTGACCTCCAAAGTTCCTCCCTCCGGGCCGCCAGTCAACCAAGATTTCCATCCATAAAAGGAAATTCCAATGAACAACCCCTGCAGTAGCATCGTGGTGTAGAGGCGTGCATTAAAGAACACAATTCCGAAAAGGATACTGCTGATTATCGCCACTGGCCACGTCCAGATATTTTGCCGAGTATTAAGCCATACGCATAGGATTCCCGTAATTACAGCAATTCCCTCAAGAAGAGTGTCCCAACTCATGGAATTTTGACAACATAAGCTTTTCCTGCATTCACGCCACTGGCTGCACCAATGAGGGCAGTATTACCATGCAAATCAATTGAACTCCCGAATGCAGCTTCTCCAATGTCAATGATTCCCTGATATTGCCACTGATCATTGTCACGTGCATATATATAGACTACACGGTCCACATTGTAATTCAGGTGTAGTTGTTCATCGTAGCCAACTACCAATGCGCGATCTTCATAGATTGCGACCTCTGTACCAAAAGCCCCTTTCCGATAGGGAGTAGGGGGCTCCAATGTTGCTGTTTTTTCCCAAACACCAGTTGAATCTTGCGCAAATAATGTGGCTTGCCCAGATTCTCGAGAACCGGATCGGGCCTGTCCAATAATCAACTCATTCTCGTATAGGTCAAGGGAAATAAAAAAATCCTGAATTCCCCCGAGTCGGGCAACCTCGGACCAAGATCCAGATTGATCCAATCCAAACAGATACACAGATCCAGCCCCGCGGCCGAAGTAGCTACTACTGGCAACTGCCAGGAAGTTTTGGTAGAGAGCAGCATTTCCTCCAAAAACGCCTCTTTGAATGTTGCCAGATCCGACTAATCGTTGTTCCAAGATCCATTTTCCAGCATTCTTTTTGTAGATATAGGCAGCTCCGTCTATCTCGTTACCGGGCGACAGATTTCCACTGGTTGTAAAGAGCGCACGGTCATGATAGACTGCAACGTCTGCCCCCGCTGCCCCTTCTTGTTGCTCACGTGTGTCACCGGTAAGTCTTTCGGTCTGAATCCATTTCCCTGGCTCAATCTCTTCGTACACATAGACGGCATTGGAATGTTCATCGCCGAAGAATTCCCGACTTGCTGCCACTAGAACAACAGATCCGTCAATAGCGACCTTCTTGCCAAAGGCAAGCCCTTTCTCGCAGTCTTGTGGAACAAGCCGAGCCACTTGCATCCAGGATTCGGTAGAATCATTCACTTCATAGATATAAGCTGCCCCACTTCCTGCATCACACGACCGTTCGCCACTTGCTCCGACAACAGCCCGTTTCCCATCAAGAGCCACGGAAGTCCCAAAGTAGTTGCCACTCGTGGTATCAGCATAGGGAAGTCTTGTGATCTGTGCCTCCACACAGAATGCAATACTGAATCCCCAAACAAATAATACAGTAATTCTCCACGAGATGTAGACTAAAAAACCCTTCATTGTATAGATTCCATAGGGGATTATATACGTGAGTAACCAATGGTATGGAACTTTGATAAGATGCACGAGTATACGGACACAATAAGCAGGAGTAGGATCCTGCCTATTGCTTATCATAGCATCATCTACAGTGATACCATGCCCGCGAGGGATTCAAAGAAGAACGAACAGGACTGTTCCTACCGAGGAATTGAGTACCGTCTCTGTCCGGGTTCGCAAAGCAAGGCCAAGAATCTGGCTGGATTAGCCGGTGCATGTCGGTTTGTATGGAATGAGATTCTTGCCGAATGCAATGAAGAGTATAAAGATGAAACCAAAGAAAATCCTAAGTTGACCTATTTTTCTCTGGGGAAGCGGTTTACCAAGTTACGCCATTCTGTATCGTGGTTAGGAGGTTATTCTGCGAATATTGTTAAGTACACATTGAAAGATCAAGCAGACGCGTGGCAGAAGTATTTTAAGGGTACGGCGAGCCGTCCTGATTTCCATAAGAAGCATAAGCATACGGATTCGTTTACAGCAACAAAAGGATTGTTCAAGATTGTAGATGATAGTGTATACATCCAAAAGGTTGGCTGGATGAAGTTCAGGC
>JAPOTE010000012.1 GCA_026709335.1 Bacteroidota bacterium
GCCAGCGTTCGTCCTGAGCCAGGATCAAACTCTCCGTAGTTAGAGATTTTGAAATTTTTTGTGAGCACTTTAGCACACTCTTCCTGACTAAATTGGATTGACATATCAGTTATTGTATACTGACATGTCGGATCCTTGTCTGAATCGACAAAGGACTCGCTATACTCTCAACCTGTCAAAGAACTGAGCCCCGAATTATAGGGCAGGACGGCAAACATAAGGAATTTTTTTTAACTTACCAAATCCGGAAGATCTTCTCAAATTTTTTTGATCGTTTTTCAACGGCACCAGATTCAACAATGACGCGTAAAACTCCCTCAAAACTCGGGAAACCGGACATGATAACACAGCATTCCACTATGCTGACCATGGCAAAGACGAGCTGTTACGCATTGCATAACCAATAGGTTTCATTTTACTCCGTCTTCATAGAAATTTTTTCAATATTTATTCCTGCACATCTTGTGAAACCGACACCTTTGAGAAAAAATCCGTACCTCAAATGGGGTTCCGTGTTGTTGATTTGCATTTTCTTTATTCTGTATTTCGCAGTTGACCAGGTACTTATGCCTCGCTTTACCCGTCAGGATCAAATTATTTCGGTTCCCGACCTGAAAGGCAAACTTCTGCCAGATGCACTCAACATCATCCATAATGCTGGCCTTGTACTCGGCGATACTACCTCGCGAATCGGCCCCAAGGAGCTGTTGGGACAAGTCGCAGCCCAGAATCCTCGCGCGAATGCATCTGTAAAGCTTGGTCGGCGGATCTATCTTTCAACCTACCGTGGTTCAGAACCGGATGTGATCATTCCGGATGTTATTACTCAATCCCTGCGGAACGCACGATTGTCCTTAACTACATCGGGGCTCGTCGTTCGTTCAGAGGAAGCCGACACCATTCCAAGCCCAGTCCCGGATATGGTGACACGTATTTTGCCGCCTGCGGGAACTCTTGTGCCAAATGGAGACAGCGTTACGGTATGGTATGGTCGCGGCCTCGATCAAGATCGCCTTGTTGAGATTCCCAATGTGGTTGGCCTGCCCTACGACGAAGCTGAAGTCCTGCTTCGCGCTCTGTCGCTTTGGCCTACGTTATTGGACCTTGACGAGAAGGGCAATGAAAACCCTTTGATTCTGAGGCAGTCTCCTCTACCAGGAGAACGGTTGCCCTCAGGATCAACACTCCGTCTTTTTGCAAGCGTTGATTCCCTGAAGTTGTAAGAAAAAGAAATGGTTAAACTTCCAACTGAAGAACAGGAGCTACTCCTATCGAGATCCCTTGCCAAGATTGAATCTGTTGCGTCCCTACTCTATGAGATAAACCGAAAGTCCCTCCTCGGCGTCTACCTCCACTCGCTCCCTGTATTTTGTCTGTAGCTTGCGCCCCAGATAATCAGGCCGTAGTGGCAGCTCACGATGCCCCCTATCTATCAGAACCATGAGTTGTATCCGGGCCGGTGCTCCCATTTCCGATACTGCCGCGACAGCTTGATGAGCGGTTCGTCCGGTATAGAGAACATCGTCTACGATCAAGACCTGCTTTCCTGATACATCTTCGATCTTGTGATCCGAGCTCTGCAAATTCAGCGGGACTGGAGTAACGATGCGCTGCGCAATTTCACTAATGTGTCGAGAGAGAGCGTGTGCCACAAGAATCCCCTTGGGTATCACTCCAAACAGAACCAAATCATCCGTGCCTTGATTGCGCTCATCAACTTCACACGCGAGGCGGGCAAGGGTTCGTTCAATCCGCTGGGCACCAAGAATCAGGGTGCGCATTAGAAACGCACGCTAATTCTGAAACATTGCCTTTATACTACCCCAACTCCGTGGAATTGCAGTGGGCGTATAATTGACTTTTCGCTCGGCGATCTGTTGTCGCAACCCACTGGAGAGCACAACCTCCAGCCGATAGTCAACCGTTGCATGTGCAGACTTGTACACTTTATCGTCTCGTACAGTGTAAGGAACATTTGCACCATGCACATCAACCTCTGCAACCCGAGAAAATTCCCCCGCTCCAGATGCTTTACGGTAAAGTTCATACGTTTTGACCTCTGATTCGGTTTCTGCTTCCCACGTCACGATAATTACCCCGGCGTCGTACTCCGTATTGAAATAACGGAGACGTACAGCAAAGAAACTGGACGCTACCAGAAACAGAGCCAATAAGGACAATAGCAAAACACGCATGCGTGCGTGTAATCATTCAAGAGAAAAAGCGTTCCCGTTACTCAATTCCTCCACACCTTCTACTATACACCAAAAGACAAGTATATAATCAATCAGGCTTCCACAGCCAGCCAAAATGATTGCATTTGTATATAGATCTGATGAAAGTTTTATGTTTTTGTAGTCGGATTCGTTGCAGAGAAAACGCGCGCAGAATCCGGATTCGTTCTATACTATAGATCCTGTATTCTGTGAGTTACGTCGAATCTTTGGATCTATTCCCAGTACTGAGTAGATATAGATCTTCTAAGTTCGCAGGACTTACTGCATAATCAGTAATCCCCAAAGTTCGCAATTTCTTCACAATGGATTCCGTATAAACCTCCTCTCCACTCACATATACTTGAGTTTGGGACGAATCTTTAACTATCCGGGTGACATAAGGTAAATCGTTAAAGATCCCCGAATCTATTTCAGATCTCACCACGAATTTGAAATTTAAGCCAAACTCCTCAAGGAGTGCCTCAATTTTTCCCTGAGCGATGATCTTCCCTGAATCGATGAGACAAATAGTATCACTTTGCCTCTGAGCTTCTTCCATATTGTGGGTAGAAAGAAATATTGTAAGGCCCTTTTCTCGGAGGCTATTTAAGACTTCCCACAACTCTTTTCTTGAGTGCGGATCAAGGTTGCTTGTTGGCTCATCTAGAAATACTAACCTGGGGTTACCAACCAGGGTGATGGCGATGAGTAATTTTCGTTGCTCTCCACCAGACAAACTTTTGTATGGTTTTTTTCTCAAGTGCTCTATTTTGAATAAGTTCAACAATTCGCTCAAATCCAAGGGATCACTGTACATACTGGCACTAAGCCTAAGAGCTTCTTCGACTCGTATATCTGAATACATGTAATCTTGTTGAAATTGAACCCCTACATCACTCAGAGATTTTTTCAGATGATTCCTGTCTCTGATGTCTTGTCCGAAAATCCGCACCACTCCTTGATCTGGTTTTTTCAGACCGAGGATGCAGTCTATCAAGGTGGTCTTTCCCGCTCCATTGGGCCCGACAAGGCAGAAGACTTGAGATGTGAGCACTGTAAGGTCGACATTGCGCAAGGCAACCAAGGTACCGTACGACTTGCTCAGCGAGGAGATTTCCAGTATTGGGGGGACGGCATCAACAGAACTGTTTAGAACTGTATTCATAACGACGATCGTCTAACCTTTCTGTGTCTTTGAACAGTAATTTTCGAAGGTAATTATCGAAACCGGGGCATATCAATGTGACAGCTATTTCACGTATGATGGAAAACGCCAACGAACACCTTAGTTTCTACGCTTCAACGATTTTTCCAGCTTGATTTCTTCATCAAATTTGACCGTATCTGAGCTCGACGCCAATAAAACGATAGCTCTGAGAGGTTATGGGAACTTGGATTGGTGGCTTCGAGATTCCCTCTCTTGTAGCATGGGGAGCAAACTGTATTTGACCCATCCATAATCAGGATTAATTTCAAGGACTTTTTCAAATGCATGTCGAGCTTGTTCATACTGATCCGCTCCCATACAGGCGATGCCCAACCAAGTGTATGCTTCAACCTCTCCCCATGAGGGCAGGAGTGGAGAATCTTCTTCCGCAGAAGAGAACAAATCTGCAGCACGCCTGAATCCTGCGAGCCCGCCCTCTTGACTACCACCATATGGAGCTGGCGTATGATATCTATACATTGCCTCCGCTAAAACTACTCTTGGATTATTGGCGTTAAGGGTTTTTGCCTTCTGAATATTCCTTCTAGATCTTAGCCCCAAAACCATACCTTTTCTTGGCCTAATCCTGATTTTTTGGCCATAAGCCATAGAGAGTAGTGCGTGAGCTTCGGCAGTGATCTCCGATTTTTTGGAAATTTTTATTGATTTAGTCAGATTTTGTATTGATTCGTCAAGAAACGTTAGTGTGGAGTCTTGATTTGTCAACATATTCTGGCCTTGCTCAGTCTCATTTACGAGAAAAATAGCCCTTTGATACTGGGCATATCCCAGATAGTAATGTGCTTCTGCTAAATCAGAGTCACCTTCTATAGCCTTTCTCAGCATTCTATGTGCTGTTTTGATATCCCCCAGACTGCCGTTAAGTGATCCAGATTCTGCCAATTTTTTAGCCTCGAGAGTGAGAGAGACATCGGACTGTGCCTGGGCGGAAGCCAGTAACAAGAAGGCACCGAGTACCGGCAAGGATCTTTGGATGTAAGCCATTTTTCTGGTATAGGATGGAAGGTTCCGTCCTATGATATCTCAAAACTTCTGATCTGCGATCATTTGTTGCAAGATATGAAATTTCGGGAACAAATCTGACCAGGTTTACTGGCTCATATCTCTCAGGTGAATTTAGCAATAAAACCTTCTTTGACACTGGAAGCATCACAAAAGGGGCTACTCTTATTGATCGTAGCTAATATCCTGTATGCACTTATGTACTAACACAGAGCTCTATCAGCCCGTGGATAAAGTCAAATAAATTTAGATAGCAGTTTTTGATGCTGACTTTGCATGATTTGACAGACAAATTGATAGATAAAATGTGCTAAAAGCAACGATTTTGAGCGTTTTGGGAGCAAAAACGAAGATTTTTATTCAATTCAGTCTGTCCCATTTCTATGAGAGACTTTATCCACGGGCTACTATGACACAAAACTCACAGAACGGGAACGATGCGCTAATGCAGCTCAGGATTCACGACTTTTGTTCGTGACCCTTTCAACAGTCTTATGTGATGCTAAACCAGACCCCAAAGTTATCGATTTATTGAGATGCTTACTCCCAGATAGATATAGCGACGATAGTTGCTAATTCGCTTTGTCCTTTCCGAATAATCTGCAGAGTAGTCGTAGCCCGTAACATTAGCCCTGTCCAGAGCATTAGCCAAGGCGGTATAAAATGTCATATTGTGTTCCTCTCCAAATGGTAGATAGTAACTCAATTGTATATCCATTCGCTGAAAGCTCGGCAAGCGTTCGGCCCCGATTGGCCCTTCAATGGGTAAATAGTAATCACCGTCCTCGGCGGGAATACTTGATGTATAGTGTGTCACCGGGCGCCCCGTGGCATACCGGATTGTTGTGCCACCATAGAGAGAGTTAACCAACCTGGCTTTTGCAACGATCGTAAGATTATGGAGAATCTCAAAAGAAGTGCTGGCACGCTCATAAATCAGCTCATTCCCAATACTTCTTGCCTGTAGTCGCACCGAACGATTATAGGAATAAGATATCCAACCACTGAGACGTGTTTGCAGAAAGCCTCCGTATTTTGCAAAAATGTCCACACCCCCTGCCTTGCCTTTACCTTGATTCGTGTAATTTAACTTTGAGTGTCGCAACACGAGGTTGTAGTATGGCTTGTAGTAGGCTTCAAGCCTCAGGTGCAGCGGACTATTTTCATGATCTAGTCCTAAAACAAAGTGCTGGGAGTGTTGAGAACCGAGATCAGCATTGCCTGTGACACTGTTATATTCAAATGGGGTCGGGAACTGATGGTAAATCCCCCATGCAAATCTGACGTCCGTAGTTTTCGTGACTGCATAACGAAACGAGATTCTCGGATCAATCACGACAGATCTAGACAAACTGTGATAATCTGCTCTTATTCCAGGATTAAGTACGATTCGTCTGGTTAGCTTGATCAGAAGGTCAGAGTAGGCCCCCAGACGAGTTGCATCATAAGCTTCGTTAATTTTCAGGTAATTTTCGATGGGAGTAGAGATCTCTGAGTGAGATGGAAAGACACCTTCAATGCGGTTTTTCAATCTTTCAAGTTCAACTCCAAGCCGGAGGTGAGAAAAAGTGCGAATATAGCGCTCTGCATCTGATCGAAATTTTGCTGCAATATCACTGGGGTTCATGTCCAGATCTCCGAGTTGTTGCCGGGCAGAATACCTGCTTAAAGAGAGACTCGTCTGAATGTACCAGTCATTTGCAAAATCTTCCCACTGAATATTGAAGAGAGATGTGGTTGTTTTGCCTCGAAACTCTCCTTCAAGAGAAGGAAGGTTCACGTGGACACCTAGCTGATCACTCCCCAAAAAACCGAAAACACTAATGCTGCCTGTTGTGGAATATTTATACTGCAAACTTGTATTGACATCAGAGCTATTGGGAGTTTCTGAAAACTGATCGTACTGGCCATTCAGACGAAATAGGGCTTCCGTAAAACTGCGATTACCTGTAAAGCGCACGCCTATTTTTTCCTTCACAATTGGGATGTGAATTCCCAGTGATGCCGCCGCTAATCCAAGATTTAACGTATAACTATGCTGTCTTGGCATATCCAGACTACTCATGTCAAGCACCGCCGAAAGAGCATTACCATACTTTGAGGAAAATCCTCCTGTCGAGAAAGCTGTTTTCCGAATCATAAACGGTGGAATAACCCCAAAAACTCCTCCAGTCGGAGATTCATACTTGTAGGGGTGTGATAGCGTTGCCTGATCAAGGACAATAAGAGTTTCTCCTAAATCTCCCCCACGAACAAAAAGCCCCGCTCCCTCATCAACCATGGAAGTGCCTGGAAATGTTTGAATCGCTAGTAGAATGTCTGCTGCTGCACCCGGCGTCGTTACCACATCCAATGCTTGAATCGTAACCCCCTCTGACTCACCCGTTGAATATCCACTGGACGTTACAACTATCTGGTCAAGGCTGATTACCGCCTCCTTGAGTATTATACGAAGGTAAATGCTGTCTCCTGCTACCAGATTCAGTTGTTGCCGATTTGGATCAAACCCTATCATTGTCACAAGGAGCTCCTGCTGACCGGTTTGCGCTGTGATGAATTCAAACCGCCCGTCTTGTCCAGTTGAAGCCCCCTCTTTTGTACCCTCAATTTGAATATTAACAAAGGCTATGGGTTCATCTTCTACATCTACCACTAGTCCTTGTATGATAGTCGGTAACAGTTCTTGGCTTGCTACCGTGGAGGTTGAGAATCCCCCGCAAATTATCAGAAAGCTCACAATTTTCTTCATGAAATACAAAGGTCCTGCGCGCAGGAGGTGGCCGTCTTGACCTCGATGTTAGATAACTGCGTATCTCTATTCATGTATGCCTGATCACTGAACGTTGAGCCCGGCTTAGCATGAAATAACAACAAACTCTATCTTTGTGATTGAACACCCGTTTTTGCTTTTTGAGTTCGGTCCTGAATGAATCCGTATTCGCTATATTTATCGGAAGCTTGAGGTTTTTGTTTTGCGTGTGAACGATCAATATTTTGTTCACACGAATACTACTCCCTGCAACTCCAGGAAAGTTTCAATGTTGAGAAAAAACCGACTTGAGTTGTGATTCTGGATTTTGACCCCAGGGCTGTCAAATGGCCCGATTTCAGGTTGTTCCTTAACATCTTTCTTTTTGCTCAATGCCGACCTCTCCCCGCACAGCCAGAAAAATCTCTTTTCGGTATAACATAAATCCTGATTAACAAGAAAATGCACAGCTACATTGAGATACTCTTAATTGAAAGCAAGCTTTTTATTCGTTCGAGAGCGGCCTCCTTTTTTGCGTTTATATTTCCTGTGATCTTGTTCCTTGTTTTTGGTTCCATCTTTAGAGACATGCCTGTATGGAACCGCCCTGATTTGGCATATGTTGACTTTTTTGCTCCAGCACTAATTGGAGCATATATTGGTCAGGGAGGACTGGTTAATTTGGCTTCCTTTATTGCCTTTTACCGACAGGAAGGCATCTTGAAACGATACAATGTCAGCCCCCTGCCCTTAGCCAAGTACCTGATTGGGCTTGCTACTGTTCATTTTGGAAGTCTTCTGGTTTCATCTTTTATTTTAATCGTTACTGGCAGATTAATTTTTGGCCTCCAGTTTCTTGGCAATGTGTTCTTGGTGGCCTCAATTGGGGTGCTTGGTGTGTGTTGTCTTTTTTCTTTGGGTTTTTTGATCAGCGGACTTTTTTCATCCTCGCAGACCGTACTCTCAGTTGGACAGTTCCTGTTTCTATCCATGTTCTTTCTTTCTGGCGCTGCGGTACCCCGAGAACTTTTTCCTGAATGGTTATACACGATCAGTTCCTTCCTGCCACTTACACACATGGTTGAAATATTCTCGGGTCTCTGGGTAGGAGAGCCATTATTTCAACATAAAATTTCATTGCTGATATTGATTGGCTTATCTCTCGTTGCTTTCCCGCTTGCAATACGTTCATTTTCCTGGGAAGAAAAATAGGTTGTACCCTGTGCCGGCAGAACGCTCTATCCACCCCATACTCCCAATATCAGATCTGAGGGAACAAGTACCATGATGAACGAATACACTCTGTACTTGGCCTGTAATCAGTCGCTTTATCAAGGGCTGGAACACCCTAACCCGCAATCTTACAACCCGTTTTATCATGTCTTTTTTTCGCTATCCCCTTATTGCTCTTGTTGGATTCTTCGCTATTGTAACCACTGGTTGCAACCCCAGAGCCGTCGAATCCCTAGTAGTCGATGCCCCCGAATCTCTGGAAACGAACCAGGAAGGCGACTTTATGGCTACGGCCAATGAGGATGCCAGACCCCCGGTTGTCTACTCATGGGAATTTGGTGATGGTGAAACATCTGATGGCTCCGATGTTACCCACGTTTTCACCGAAGCAGGCAACTACAATGTTATTGTAACTGCAACGAATCGGGAGGGCCGTTTTTCTGTCTCGGATACAACAAGCGTTCTAGTTGTAAACCCTCCAGTTCCTGCACAAGTCTTGGCCCTTCTGGCGAACCCGACTAGTTCAAACACTCAAACTCCTGTTGAATTCAGTGCCAACGTTCGCGGGGATGCTCCGCTCTCATACAACTGGAATTTTGGAGATGGGGCTTCCTCTTCCTCACCCCGCCCCCAGCACACCTACATGTCCCAGGGAGAATATGCTGTTTCACTAGAGATCTCGAACGAGCATGGACGGGATGCGCGTACGATGACTATCTCGATCTCCACGTTTGAACCACCCTATTGTGCCGATATTGCTGAAATGAGTACTGTTTTCTTTGAGCGCAATTCCAGCGTGCTCTCCGATGAGGCCTTGATGACGCTGGAAGATAATCTTGAAATCCTGAGTGAATGTCTGAATTTGAATGTGCGAGTAGAAGGAATGTCTAGCCCTCTTGAAAGAAATCCTCAACAGCTTTCCGAGGATCGGGCACGCGCGCTGGTTGACCATTACACCTCAAATGGAATCGGACTGGAGCGTGTCACGATGCTAGGCTTGGGAAGTGCCGATGGAACTTCAAAGAAGAGTGGTGCAGAACAGTTTCGCCGTGCAGACACCGTTCCTCTGCGATAGGAAAGGAAACAGCTTCCTTCGACCGCTGAACGCCTATTGACGCAAAGCATCCTCGTTCCCCAGAGAGGACGGGCAACTCTGGAAGCCCTTGGGAGCCGGGTTCCCTTTTTCCTTGAAGAAGGTTGCCCACGGCAAAGGGGTGATGGTTACTTTTTTTCCTTGGGGAGGGTTGACTGCTTCTTCCTCAACGTGAATAAGGCAATTGGCAAGCTGCAGTGAAGAATAGAGATTGGAGGCTTGCGGACCCGTCGGTCGAACAAAAAGATCTCCCTCTTCTGATTGGTACACAACCCCCCGCACATAATGATACAGACCAGCTTGTTTCTTCATGGAAGTTGTGAGCTTGGCTATCATCTTCGGAGGATGCAATTTTATTGCCCCCATCAGTTTGAGTAACGTTGGGCGAACATACTGCTGAAAACATACTGCAGATGATACCGGATTTCCAGGAAGCCCAAAAACCATCTGCGCACCGAGCATTCCAAATAGCATGGGCCCTCCTGGTCTTTGGCGTACGCGCCAGAAGCGTTGATCAAATCCCATCTCGTTGAGCACCTCTTTCACATAATCATACTTGCCTACCGATACTCCTCCACTGATCACAATCACATGTGCTTGATCGCTTATGCGGATCGTTTCTCGAAGACTTTCGGCATTATCTCTGGCCATGAGGGGGCCTATAACTTCCCCGCCCACTTCTAGTATCTGTGCAGCCAATCCTGGACCATTAGCATCATGAATTTTGGCAGGTGGAAGAGGCTCCGCCGGATTCCTGTGTAACTCATTTCCTGTGACGATGAGTGCAACTCTTGGGGAGCTTGAGACTTCTATGTTCTCGTATCCCGCAGTTGCGATCATTCCCAGCACCGGAGGGGTAATTTGAATCCCGCACTTTGCCACGATCATGCCTTGCTCCATATCCTTGCCAGCTTTACGGATATAAGCTCCCTTTTTCGGTCTCTGGTCAATTCGGATGCTTTGCGGCGTTATTTCTGTTGTCCACTCCACCGGAACTACAGCCTCGGTCCCTGAGGGAATTTGTGCCCCCGTCATGATGCGAATACATCCCCCTGGAAATACTTCGGAAACAGGTACTTGCCCGGCGGCAACTTCTCCCTGGATGCGCAGATCCTTGGGGATTCCCGCAAGATCATCTCCATGAAGCGCAAATCCATCCATGCCGGAATTATCGAATGGGGGAATGGGAGCTTGAGCTATGATATCTTTTCTCAAGATCCGGCCAAGTGTAGCCAATAAGGGGATCTGTTCTACCGGCAACAAAATATCGGCTGCCGTATAAATCTCTTGGAAGGCTTCTTCAGGAGTCATCTATTATTTATTATGGAATATAGTGTGAACCAAAGGGGTTGATCATCTGTCGTTTGACGGCATGTTTGGGCTCTATCATATCCATATCACATCTATTACTTCATTGCTGGCACAGTCCTTAAACGCGCATATAGCCCGGAAGTATGGCCCAACACGAATCCTGTTATTACATTATTACAGATTATTGCAGCTTTATGCTATCATATCAGGGATATTTCTTGGGGATAGCTTGTGATGTTTGGTGTATAAACATTTAGTCAGATGACAGATTCTATTGCTTTTGTGGATATACTTGCACTTTCACACAAAAACTTAACAGATGTCAAAAGCTCGAGAGGCCTCTGAATATTTTCAAAAACCAGCTTTCATTACTCTCTAGGGGGAAAGCGAAATATGATTAATGGTTTGTTATCCACAAATTCACAAACTCTACAAATAAATAGAGATTTTTTTACACAACCTTGTTTTTATTGATTTCAGTCAATTTGTGAATTGTATGATCTCATCGCTCTCCTTGAAAATGCTACGAAGTAGGAGGCAGATCTCTGAGGGGGAAAAATCTATTCAGGAAAAATAAATAAACGGGAGCGTTCAAACCTCTATTTCAGTTAGAATGACTCCGATCAAAGTCTGCACAACGCCTTCTGGCGCATTGTTGTTATTCTCATGACGATATCACCTCGCCGCCGTGCGCGCCATGCAGTTCTACAGGCTCTTTATGCCCACTCGCTTAGCGGTGACTCCCCGTCTCACATATTCAAGACGGTTCTACAGCCAAGATTGCCAAAACAGGAGGGGGCAATGAAAATGGGGATTCGTTTATTCAATAAAGTGATTTCCGAGCAGGAAGATTTGGATCAGATTATTGAGGGAGGCGCAAGGAATTGGGATTTGAATCGCATACTCAGAACAGATCTGATTATCCTCCGGATGGCAATATGTGAGTTCTTGTTTTTCTATCACATTCCACCGAAAGTAACGATGAATGAAGCGATTGAGTTATCCAAAATTTTCAGTACAGAGGAGAGTAAAGATTTTGTGAATGGGGTACTTGATACGATTTCAGTCAGATTAAGGGAAGAAGGGAAACTTGTTAAAAGTGAAGGAGGACTTCAAGGTTGGGACGAAATGGTGAACCGTCAAGATGCCCAAAGAACACGTTGATGACACTGAATCGTTTATATCTGAACTAAATAACTGTTCAATTCACTGCTCTGCCAGTATTCTAGCGTTACACTCTTTTAGATAAATCCTGCTTGGGATTCAGATACGTCGCCCGCGAAGAGCTCATGCTACTTTTTAGATACGGATATGAATTAGGATGGAACCTTCTATTTTGCAATTCCAAATTAATATGGATTCCGGCCGAAAAAAACAATGGCAAACCAGATACCACGATCCGTTATTATCATAATAGATCTCCGTAACAGTAATAATATAAGAGGTTCTTGCAGAACCTCTATTTTCAGACAGAAAAGATTTCCTCAGATGCTTCCATATCATCTTTGAGTTTCTCGCGCTCATCAACAGGTATTGCATCATTTCTAATGAGACTTTAGATCCTATCTCTAAGAGAGCTTCAAGCAATCCTTGTCCCTTGTTCAAAGAATAATGTGCCCTTCCATTAACATCCAATCTAAAAGTGTGGAGTTCACAGAATAGATCGATGCTCTTTTCATTCAAGAGAAACCCACAAGCCAAATCGCACTACTGGTCGTTGTGGTCCAATTTCAATGAATCCAGTCTGTTTACCCAGTGGATGAACATACCTTATAAACGGATCAAGAAAAAGACTGAACTGCCGGTTTTTTTCCTGTCGAGTAGGGTTCTTCCGAAAGCTTAAAGAAGGGCCAAAACGTACGCCTAAGTAGAAATCATAGGAATAGTTTGCGCTCCCGATTACTCGTAGAACACCGAGAGGTCGGAGAGCTGCTCCAATTCCTGCGGAAACAAATACCGGAGTTCTTTTCTCCCAAAGTTCAACATCCACAGAAGACATCACTTCGAGAGAGTAGATATTCCTCGGATGAATCTGCACAAGTTGTATTCCTGCTCCTGGCCAAGCTCCGATACCTGTCTGTATCCGAGGAGATTGTGCGAAAACGCCAAAACCACTACAGGATAAAGTTAGTAAGAGCGATAGAAAGGCGGAGGGGTACTTCAGGAAGTGATTCTGATGGATTGTAGTGCAAGGCATAATCTGCTACGATACGCCAAATTTATAGAGATTCTTGCAAAACCTCTGTTTTCGGATAAAAAAGACTCCCTCAGGTGCTTTCAGAGCGATGTTTATGCTCAATTTTGGGGGTTTTGCAAGAGGTTCTATAGATACAAATTTATACTCTTCATGTCAAGTTCATTCAATTGGACTCAGTCTCTTCGGAAGGGAAGTCGAAGATCGTTTCATTTCGGCCAAGAACATTCCCAAGCAAAAATATTATAACGCGTGCAGGTAGCAAGGGAGGTAAACCACAAAATACATACTTTATTCGTTGGGCAAGAGATGTAGCCCACCGGAAAAATTTCACTGCTTACCCTCAGCAAAAAATTTGTATCCTGCTCCGAGGAAGATAGACAATATTGTCCAATCCATTTATATATGGTAGATTTTTGTATATTACCTTCGAGGAGAACTGAATTGTACTGCTATAACACAATAAAATTCTGGAAATTAAACGAAATAGGAATACATGAAACATCATAGACCCCTTCAATGGCTGTCTTCGGTACTGATAGCCGCTACACTCCCCGTTTTCGCTCTGTTTGCGCAGGATGGAGGGCAGATTTCTGGTACGGTAGTTGACCAGGATGAAAATCCTCTTCCGGGCGTCAATGTGGTTGTTGAAACGCTTGCCATAGGCTCTGTTACAAATGCAGATGGAGAATATGAAATTTCCAATCTTGATCCAGGCACATATACAGTCATTGCCTCCTTTGTAGGTTTTATCAGTCAAGAAATTCCGAATATCGTGGTAACTGCAGGCGAAACCACAGAGCTGAATATTGTTTTGGTTGAGTCGGCACTCGAACTGGGGAACCTTGTCGTAACCGCCCTCGGGGTTGAACGAGAAGAGCGCTCCCTCAGCTATAGCGCACAAACGGTCAGTCCAGTTGAAATCGCTCAAGCACGAGAACTTAATGTTGGCTTTTCACTGGCAGGTCGAATCGCTGGTCTTTCCGTCAATCAAGCCGGTACAGGACTGGGTGGGCAAACTCGGATGATTCTTCGTGGAAACCGCTCAATTAGCGGAAGCAGTCAGCCGTTGTTCGTCATAGATGGAGTCCCTGTTCGAGGAGATATCAGTAACCTGAATCAAAGTGATATTGCTGATATCTCCGTTCTCAAAGGTGCCAACGCAGCCGCGATTTATGGAAGTGCGGCCCAAAATGGCGCGGTTCTCATCACGACCAACCGAGGTAGTGCGGGGACTATACGAGCTCGTTTCACACAAAACTATACGGTTCAGCAACCACTCATTCTTACAGAGTTCCAGAATGAATATGGCCAAGGCAGCGGTGGAGAATACAAAAGAAATTCTGAATTTTCATGGGGGCCGAGAATGACAGGCCAATCAGTTGCTCGTTGGACACCCAGCACAAGTGAAGCGAATGCAGGAACCTATTCGCTTCAGCCACAACCAGATAATGTTTCTGACGTTTTTCAGAACGGCTATCAGTCATCAACCAATATTTCATTGAACGTTGGGAATCAACAGGTACAAGGTTATTTCTCGTACTCCTATACCGATGCAAAAGGCATTGTGCCAGGAAATACATTGAACCGTCACAGTACGCAAGTTCGGGTTACTGCAAAACCGTCCAGCCGCTTGTCTGTGGACGGGAAGCTGAACTACATCCGAACGAGCCTCGAAAACAGATTGGATACGGGTGAAAGCTTTACCAACCCGATCCGGCATGCATATCGCTTACCCCGCAATATCAGTACTGCAGACGCATCGGACTTTGAATATTTCACCGAGTCTGGACGGCGCAGACAGCATTATTGGGTTCCTGGTTCAAATGGTGGGGCGAACCCCTATTGGACGCTGAATCGCAACCTGCGTACGAGTACCGATGATCGAATTATTCTTCTGAGCTCTGTTTCGTATGAATTCATTGATGGTCTTTCCCTCCAGATTCGCGGATCGTTTGACGGCAATGCGGGCAGTGGCACAAGAACGCTGTATGCCGACAGTTACATCGTTGCTCAGGACGGAAGATATTCACTGAGCAAGGGCAATTCACATATATGGAATGGTGACGCACTGCTCACGTATACGAGAGAAATTCCAGGAGTTGATCTCAACTTTGATATCAGTTTAGGAGGAAATACTCAGAAGAGGCGGAACACTTCATTGTCCGCAAATACAGGAACAGCTCTCACTGTTCCCAACTTTTTCACGCTCTCAAATACTCAGAGAATTGAGTCGTCACAGGGAGTCGGGTCACCGGTTGATATCAATTCTGTATACGCATTCGCAAAAATTGGCTGGAGAGATGCTTTATATTTGGATCTGTCGGGGCGCAATGACTGGAGTTCCACACTCCCGGAAGATAGCTGGTCTTATTTCTACCCTTCGGTAGGACTCTCTGCCGTTTTGTCCCAACTTCTCCCATTGCCTGAGGCGGTCAGTTTTGGTCGCATCCGCGCCTCGTTTGCTCAGGTAGGCAACAGCACCTCACCATTCCAACTGCTCCGTACTGCAAGTCTTGCGGGTGGAGGACTTAATGGTTTCCTGTCACTGAGCGGCACGCTTCCCAATGAAGAACTGGTTCCTGAAGAGACCCAATCTATTGAGGTAGGCCTTGATATGCGGTTCCTCCAAAGTCGGTTTGGCTTTGATGCAACCTACTACAATACACAAACACAGAACCAACTCTTTACAGTTGCCCTCCCCATCGGTTCTGGGGCGGCAAACTTGTTTACGAATGGAGGCGATGTACGGAACAAAGGGTTTGAAGTGGTGCTGACTGCCGTTCCGGTTCGTACAGACGATTTGAGTGTGAATGTAGATTTGAACTTCTCGGCAAACGAGAACATCGTTGAATCCATTTCCGATGAACGCCCTCGACTCCAAATCGCCAGTGATTTTCTTCGTGCCTATTTCATTGAGGAAGGTGAAGAATTTGGAAACGTATATTCGCGTGGATTTGAGCGCGATGCGCAAGGTCGAATCATTGTTGGGAGTAATGGTGTACCCAAAGTTACAGGCGGGCGAGATGTTCAGGTTGCCAATTACAATCCTGATTGGCTGGGAAGTATTGTCTTGACCGCCTCCTATAAAAATTGGGACGCCAGTCTTCTGATTGATCACCGTCAGGGCGGAACAATTGCTTCCATCACAAATGCCATCCTCTACGCCGATGGAGTCACCGAAGAAACTCTTCAGGGCCGCGAAGGGGGCCTCATTTTTGGTCAAAACTTCTGGTCGCATGAAACGGCAGTTACCGAAGATGGCTCGCCGAATAATATTTCGATGGATGCCGAATCCTTCTGGCGTGCCGTAGGCGGTCGCAACGCTCCCGTAGGGGAAGCGTTCGTCGTGGAGGCAACCAATACTCGCCTGCGCGAATTCACACTGGGCTACACTGTCCCTGCTTCGCTTTTCGGCAGCGTGCCGGTTTCCGGGATGAGGATTTCTGTGGTCGGCAGGAATCTCTTCTATTTGCATCGGGCATCCAAAAACATTGACCCCGATGTATTGATTGGCACAGGGAAGGCGGCTGAAGGATTTGATTCATTCGCGCCACCCGGCTCTCGTTCTATTGGATTCAACCTATCCATTGATTACTAGGGATCCTATCACCGATCACATACTTCTATTTTGACAGATATAATAATGAAAAACAAACTGCGTCTTACGAAACAATGGGCCGTAATCGCTACAATTATGGTAGCATGTACTTTTTCTGTGTCAAGTTGCACGGACGATTTTGTGGATCTCAATACCCCGCCAAATCAGATTTCCGAGGGAAACATTGATGTTGGACTCTTGGGACAGGCGTTCGCTCGCTCACAGTGGTCCGGTATGTTAGGGCTTCACTGGGTGTTCCAGATCGGAGAAAACCTTTTTGCCGACTTATATGCCCAGTATTTCGCCACCACTGCTGAAAACTTTGATTCGGATCAGTATGTGGAAGTTGGGCGGTGGATTGACCTTCTATGGACTCAATTCTACGGGACTGGTGCGCGGGAATTGTCCTTCATTGAAACCTTCACATCTGAAAATGAAGGGTTGGAATTGCCTAACGCCTTAGCACAGATCTGGAAGGTCCAGCTCTATCATCGAATCACGGACTATTGGGGCCCGATTCTTTATTCCCAATACGGGAATGGAGAAACCACTGTTGCTTATGATTCTCAGCAAGACGTTTACATGGATTTTTTCAGTACACTGGATGACGCGCTGGCTGTTCTGAATCAGAATCGTGGAGGTGCCGTTTTTGCGGGTCATGATCAGGTGTATAATGGAAATGTGGACAGCTGGATCACTTTTGCCAACTCATTGCGTTTACGTTTAGCGATGCGTATACGATATGTGGATCCTGCCAAAGCTCAGGCTGAAGCGGAAAAGGCGATCGCTGCCGGGGTCATGACGGATAATTCACACAATGCCATGATGCTTACCGCTGCTGGTTCTGAAAACCCGCATACAACGATCACGAACTGGGGAGAATTTCGTATGAGTTCTGCCATGGAAAGCCTTCTTGAAGGGTACGATGATCCAAGGATTGGAGTCTATTTCAGCCCGGCCAAGGATGGAGATTCCGATGGAGATGGTAGTCCGTTTGAAGGAATGAGGAATGGATTACCTCGCATTCAGAAAGGTGCGGTACTGAACCCTCAATTCTCGGATATGGGCCCAATGTGGCTACCACCTCGGAGAGGCGGAACAGATATTCGTGTGATGGGTGTCTCAGAGGTGTATTTCCTTCGTGCGGAGGGAGCACTTCAGGGATGGAATATGGGAGGAACCGTTCAGGATCTTTATGAAGAAGGAATCCGAATGTCTATGACAGAAAGCAGGATTGGCGCCGATATGGCATCAATAGATGCGTATATTGCCAGTACAGATCTTCCTTCTGCTCCCCAGGATAGCTGGTCTACCCCGCCGTTAAGCGATATTCCAGTGGCGTTTGATTCTGGAGGCTCGGCGGAACGGCAGCTGGAACAGATTATCACCCAGAAGTGGCTGGCGCTATATCCCGATGGAATGGAAGCTTGGGCCGAATATCGCCGAACGGGATATCCGAAATTGTATCCCATTATTGAGTCTCAAAATCCACGCGTGTCCGCAAGCGAGGTCATGCGCCGTATGACCTTCGTCAGCAGTGAATATGACAACAATGCGGAAGCAACGCAAGCTGCGATATCTTTGCTGGGGGGACCGGATGAGAATGATACCAGACTCTGGTGGGACGCCAAATAATAACAGATCACGGATTCTGGAAAAACGAACCTTTTGCCGTAACCTATCTGTCTAAACGTTTGTAGATAGCATCTTGGAAATCGGTTCAAAGTAAGACTTGCCCTCTATCCTGTGGCCATGATGCCGAGGATAGAGGGCAAGTTTTTGGGTGGTATGGCAGCCAAGTATTCAATGACGATGAACAGAGAGGCCCACAGCACGAAGCAGCAGATACGGGTATGCGCAGAGTTCCAGTGAAGACAGGAAAAAACAAGTTTTTCTCCTTCCGGCGGGTTCGTTCCTTAATTATTTTGGCCGGCGTGATTTGGCTTGCAAATCTTTTTGGATGTGGCCCAACCGAATCACCCCTGGTTCTCTTCAATCAGGTTCCGTCCATCCGCTCGGGGGTTCAGTTTGCAAACAGGGTGACTTCAACCGATTCACTGAACATCTATTCCTATAACAATTTTTATGCAGGAGGAGGGGTTGCGCTTGCAGATTATAACGGAGACGATCAACTGGACATCTATTTGGTCAGCAATCAGCAAGCCAATCGGCTGTATCTAAATCGGGGTGATTTTGCCTTTGAAGATGTAACGGAAGCGTCAGGTGTTGCAGGATCTTTTCCTTGGGCAACGGGCGCCAGCGTGGTCGACATCAATGCAGATGGATTGCCAGATCTGTATGTCACGAATGCAGGCGCAAGCAAGGCCTCCTCACGCACCAATGAGCTGTTTGTGAACAACGGAGATGGAACCTTCACCGACCGTGCACGTGAATTTGGGCTTGCCGATGAAGGATATTCCGTCCATGCTACCTTTTTTGATTACGACCGGGATGGGTTGTTGGATGTCTACGTTGTGAATAATTTTCCAGCCAAACCCATTTCAGCATACGAGCCAGAATTAATGGATCGGACACGTCCTTATTTCGAAGGCGGAGACCGTCTCTATAGGAACGAAGGAGGGCACTTTGTTGAAGTGACTTTGGAAGCTGGGATTTTCAGTTCTGAAGCAGGATTTAGCCTTGGCGCCACCGCGGGGGATCTCAACCGGGATGGTTGTATGGATCTTTATGTGTCCAACGATTTCTTTGAGCGGGACTATTTGTATATCAATCAATGTGACGGCACCTTCAAGGAATCACTCGAAAGCCTTCTGCCCAGCATCAGCACCACTTCTATGAGTGGAGACATTGCCGATCTGAATAATGATGGTACGCCGGAAATCTTCATATCAGATATGCTTCCAGCAACAAAGACACGAATCAAGAGAGTTTCGAATTTCATTGAGTGGGAAAAGTATCAGGAAGAAATACGTCTTGGATATCATCGAAAATTTCTGCGAAATACGTTGCATTATAACAATGGCGATGGTACATTCAGTGAAATTGGAAGATATTCTGGAGTGGAAGCTACCGACTGGAGCTGGGGCGGCTTGTTGGCCGATTTCAATCTTGACGGGTTACGTGACATATTTGTACCCAATGGTTTCTACAAGGACGTTACAGATAAAGACCTCCTCATGGCCTCCAGCCTTATCGCTGCCTCAGGGTTCGGAGGACCAGAGTCGATTCAGCGAATCGTGAATATGATGCCGAGTGTGCCAGTGCCCAATCATATGTTTGAAAACATTGGGGCATTGCGCTTCGCTGATCGTACCGTGGAGTGGGGGCTTGCCACACCTGGATTTTCGAGTGGAGCGGCCTATGGCGATCTGGACGGGGATGGAGATCTTGATCTTGTCGTAAACAACGTGAATATGGAAGCCTTTGTCTATCGCAATCGAGCTATTGAGTATTATCCGGACCGTAGCTGGATCAGGCTTGAATTGCGCGGTGATGCCCTGAACCCACTGGCAGTAGGGACACAGATAGAGGCTGTCTATCAGGGGAAACGCTGGTATATTGAGCAACTGCCTCAGCGGGGATTTCAATCGTCTGTAGATCCAATACTTCATTTAGGGCTCGGTACAGGAGTGTCTAGATTGGATTCGATCCTCGTACGCTGGCCAGATGGTCGAATTACCATTGAAGAGGATGTTGAAACCCGCCAGAAGATCACGTTTCGTCAAGATTTCGCAAGTTCACCTGATTCGGTGAAATCATTCTCGTCTTTTTTCTCGACTCAGATTTCCAAGCGTGCGGGATCAATATGGATTCCCCAAAGCTTAAATGCGAGCCCTTTATTAGTAGATGTTTCCGCCAAATCAGGGCTGGACTGGAGGCATGTTGAGCTCCCGCATAATGATTTTCAGCATGCGCCTTTGTTGTTTCATATGCGGTCAACAGAAGGCCCGCCATTATGTAGTGTGGACATCAATGGAGACGGGATGGATGATTTATATGTCGGCGGTGGAAAGGGACAGCCCGGTGCACTGTTCATTCAAGAGCCCGGTGACCGGTTCACCGACACTTCTCAGCCCGCATTGGATCTGGATCGGGAGGCAGAAGATGTAGATTGTATTTGGGTGGATATCAATGGAGATGATCGACCAGAACTGTATGTCGCGAGTGGGAGCAGCGAAGCGCCCTTTGGCCATGCAGATCTTGAAGATCGAATCTATCAGTTGAATGGGGAAGGAGTTCTCCAGCCTTTTGAATACGAATTGCCCAATGGGATATATCGCTATGGTCCAACTGGGGTCGTACGTTCTGCCGATATGGATGGAGATGGAGATCAGGATCTATTTCTTGGGATCCGACAGGGAGCTGTTTATGGAGAGCCGGCCGGCGCACTGCTTCTTAAAAATGATGGGTCGGGGCGATTTTCCGATGCAACGGAGCATGTGATTCCTGGGATTCAGGTTTCGGAATTCTTGACAGCCGGCATTACCGATGCTGAGTGGGGAGATTTGGATGGGGATGGGGACTCTGATTTGGTAGTTGTAGGTGAATGGATGCCACTGACAATCTTTCTCAACCGAGACGGACTCCTGCAGCAGGCTGAAGAAAATAAAACAGGACTTTCAGGCATGTCAGGTTGGTGGCAGTCGGTTGAGCTTGCCGACCTGGACGGTGATGGAGCCATAGATATTGTAGCGGGAAATCAAGGCATGAACTCCCGTTTCAAGGCAGACAGGGACCGGCCCCTGGAGATGTGGGTTTATGATTTGAACCAAGATGATCGGCTTGATCAAATCGTTACAGGTTATGACGCTGCCGGAGGACCTTGGTCATTCGCACAACGCGAACAACTTCTCTTGAATTTTGGCCTCGCCCCATTTATCGCACGTAGCCATATGGGCCTGGGCAGTGAAGAACTTGAATGGATTTTTCAACAAATGCCCCATCTGTCCCCACTTGCGGAATCCTTTGAATTCTATGCGCAAAAGACCGTACATGAACTTTTTGGCGCAGAGTTGAGAAAGGCGACACATTATGTGGCTCAGCAGATGCAAACCATGATTATATGGAATCGTCAAGATGGCTCCTTTCACGCAGAGCCATTACCATTTCGTGCTCAATGGACTCCTATACATGCCATCCTTGCAGAAGATCTCGACGGAGATGGAGCCCCTGAAATCATGATGGGAGGTAATTTGTATGCGGCAACCCCTCAGGCAGGCAGATATGATGCTGGGTATGGAGTTGTGTTGCGCAGGGATTCTACCGGGCGATTTGTTGATTTATCTTCGGCTGAAAGTGGCTTTCGAGGAGAGGGAGAAATCCGAGATATTGAGCGATTAAGCTCTGGTACAAAAACCTTGATTGCGGTGTCATACAGTGGCAGATCTCTAGATATTTTTCGACCCAGCCATGAGACACAGCGTAAGTAGTTCACCGTTTGAATCTGATCAGTCGGCCATGAATTTACGGGGAGTGAATCACTTGTTCGGGAATCGGGGATTGATCAAGAGAACTCTCTTCAATATAGGGCGCGAGATTTCGCCTAAATCCTGCCTGATCGTATCCTAGTCCGATCTATCCCGCGACATTTGACCCGGAAATACGAAAACCAGGGCTTCTTAGCGCCCCAAGCCACCTCCTACCGTTCCATGTCAAATTTTGAACCCCGATCCTTTGGTGGGATATCACTCTCTTTGGATTGTGTAGGCTGTTTCAGGGTGTTACGATCCTCCGGATCGGGGTCGATAGATTTACAATGAGCGTCTGCATTTTGTACTACTTTTGCTTGGCGAAGTCTTTCATGTGTTCGTTTAAGTTCCGACTTCATCCAATCGTGCATAGATGGAATCGGAACAGAGTATAAGGTGTCGACGGGCGAGAGGAGCCCTTTCCCTATAAATTTTTTGAAGATTTCTTCTGCTCTCTCATATCCATATTTCTTATCAAGGGGAGCTAATATCAGATCTTGTCCAAATGGTGTTCCCGGCTCAATCCCCGCAATCGCTTCATATAAACAGATGAGCTCATTTCCCTCGATACCAACTACGCGCTGTTTGTAATATGCCTTGCGTCTCTCCCTCCCCGTTTGATACACGATTTCCAGTCCCTCGGGGGTCATGACTCCTTGATCCTTCTGGATTTGTTTAGCCGCGGCATCTCCGTAGACCGTAATATGCTGAGGCCAGCCGTGCGTTTTCTGCACAATCGCATCAATCCATTCAATTGGATCTCCTTTAGCACATCCTTTCTTCATAAGCCAATCATGGATCACTGCGCGTTCAGCTTTTTTCCCCAGCGCTCCCAGTTCTACGAAACAACCTGCCCTGAATCTTGATATCCCTAAGTCATCGAATGCGGACTTTGATGGCTCCAGCCCCGCGGCCAGAAGGATAACTGATCTTCTCAACCTACCATTATGGATATTGTTGAGAACGCTATTTATAATTCTCTTTTGATCAGAGGGGACAATATCTTTTATACCTAGCGATTGCGCTTCATCCAGAATGAGGAGTAAGGGCTTTTTGCCATCTTGGAGTGTTTTCAGTATTGTGGGACGGGTTTGATTGGTTTCAACATTAAGTTTGACGCCAGCTTTAACACCAGCATTGATGCCAATCTCTCCGGATCCACCTGTAAATTGTACTTTGTCCTCTTTTCCGAGATAGTAGAGTAATTCATCAAGGTTCCAAAGAGCAGGCGGATCAATTTCCGCAATTTCCCATTCACGTTTTTCCGCAAATTTCTTGCATTCATAAAGTAGAGCTGTTTTTCCCGCACCAGGTGCACCCTGAATCAGGAAAATCGTTCCGGTCTTTTCCTCCATTGCAAGTCTCAAAAAATCATTAAAATCACGCAGGATCTGCGTTCGTCCATGAAAATACTTGCTTGGTCCACGATCAGGGGCAATATTTGATATGTGGGAGGTGTCCAGATATGGATGTTCAGTCATCGCAAGGAGATGCTCTGTTATCTATTGGACAATAAAATTATCCAAGTGTTCCTGGGCGTGGAGGGGGCAAGGGGCCAGAAACGCGAGCGAAGATTGAGCAGGCCTCGAAACTGGTAATACGGAAGCCGCCCCTCCGTTTCATAGGGGAAGGCCGTTGGTAGTCTAGGAAGAGAGCGATGCGAGTACTGGGCTATATCCGTCGGGGTACTGATCTCGGCATTGCAATGATTTATGACCGAAAAAGGGCCCAAAACCTGCGAAAATACGAGCAGAAATCCCCTAGGGAAATACTTTTTGACTTAGTGGGAATCGCTGGGAAACCCCGTAGTGCAAGGCGATCAAGACGCAGGTGGCGAACGCCTCCATGAGCTCCGATGCGTGCGACTCTCAGATTGGGCAGCAGCAGCCATAGAGGGTTGTATTGAAGGCAAAACCACTCCCCGATACGAATTCGTTAATGACCCGTCAAAATGACGCAACTCGGAGGAAGTTGATAGAGATTATCCTGGTACGGGGTAATTATTGCAGCATCAATAGTCATCCAACGTATAACGAAGTAAGTTTAGCAACAGAGGCTTTTTGCTCGGAGTCAGCCCTGTGGAAAACAGATACCCCGTTTTCCACAGGGCTGGTGGTTGCCGAGAATCTACACATCAATCCAACTTTCTCAAGTGATGTCCCTGAACTGTGGTATCGTCGGGTTACCCAATATTGGAAAGTCCACACTTTTTAATGCATTGAGTGGCGTCGGCGCCGTGGCCGCGAATTATCCTTTTTGCACCATTGACCCAAATCGTGGAATTGTGCCGGTTCCTGATGAGCGGATGAGCAGACTGGTCGCAGTTTCTCCATCTGCCAAAGTCGTTCCAACAACCATCGAGTTTGTAGATATTGCAGGTCTGGTGGCCGGAGCATCTCGCGGTGAAGGATTGGGTAATGCTTTCCTGGGACATATTCGACAGGTTGATGCGCTCGTGCATGTCGTTCGTTGTTTTGACGCATCCCAGGTTTCTCATGTCGAGGGAGAGGTAAATCCCGAGCGAGACATCGAAATCATTCAAACGGAACTACTGCTCAAAGATCTGGAGGCGGCCGAGCGATTTACAGAAAAATGGGAGAAGGCTGCGAAAGGAGGAGATTCGGAGGCTGTAGCAAAAGCCACACTAGGGGCCAGACTTGTGACTCACCTCTCACATGGGAGTCCAGCAAGGTTGTTAGTGGATTTGTCCAAAGAGGAACAGCGCTATATAGGAGAGCTGTTCCTGTTGACGAGCCGCCCTGTATTATATGTTGCCAATATTGGAGAATCAGACATGCCCCAAGGGAACTCCTGGGCAGAAAAAGTTCAAAGTATTGCAGCCAGAGAAAAAGCAGAATGCCTCGTTTTGAGCGCTGAGTTTGAAGCGCAACTGTCTGATTTGGACAAAGAAGAAAAAGATCTGTTTCTAAGTACGGAGGGGTTGCGTGCTGATGGATTACAACGATTAATTCATGCTGCATATAAATTGTTGAATTTGATCACATTCTTTACTCACGGACCCAAGGAAACCAGGGCATGGACCGTCGTCCAAGGGACTCGTGCTCCACGGGCTGGAGGACAGATTCATAGCGATTTTGAACGTGGTTTTATTCGCGCCGATACGGTTCAGGTAGAAAAACTGATTCAGGCGGGATCAGAAGCTGCTGCGCGCGCGTCTGGAATCATGCGCTCGGAAGGAAAAGAGTATATTGTGCAGGATGGAGATGTGATCCTTTTTCGATTCAATGTATGAGTTGAGGAATTTCGCATGGATTTCTGCCCAAACGGATCAGAAATGGGCTCCCTCCGCTAAAACAAGAACCCCTCGCGTTCATGCAGAATGATTTTTACCTTTCATCAGCGAACGTAAAAAGTCTGTGGCAAGCCGTTCCCCTCGCAGGTGAAAGCCAACTCGGCCCATCAAAAAAGAGGAGCCAAGAAAGCGTTGTTCGGCTTTTTGAGTTATGGTTCACCGATAGAGTGGCAAAATGACACAGATCCCTGAGGCCTCGTGATGGATTATCGCCTATTTATTGCCCGACGATATCTGAGCAGCCGGCAGCGTATCCCTTTGATTACGATTATGTCGGGTATTTCTGTAGTGGGGATTGCCGTAGGAGTTGCCTCCCTTATTGTGGTTTTGTCGGTCATGAATGGATTTTATGATGTGGTACGAGATCTTCTGGTATCCATGGATCCTCATGTTCGCATTGTTGCTGAGGGTGGAGGTGGATTACCTCAGGAGGAAGCCAACGAAATTGTTGAGCAATCCTTACAACTCCCTCACGTTGTGAGCGCAGAACTCTATGTGGAGGGGAAAGCTCTGCTAGTTACCACAAATCGGCCGGAAGTCAACCGTGTCGTAGTCATACGTGGAGTCGCCGCAGATTCAATGCGAGAGGGGATGATTGTCGGAAGCTTTGATACAGACGGGCAGGGAATGATCATGGGATTTAGTCTTGGACAGCGCCTGGGGCTCTCTCCAAGTTCCGATAACAGCAAGGCAATGCTTTTTTCCGCACAGGGACTGGCTCAGATGCTCACACGTATTTTTTCGCCTCCGGCCATGCGTCAATTTGACGTACGAGGGTTGTATAAACTGGAAGAGACCTATGACAATACACATGTGTTTATCGGAATCAATGAGGCGCAGGAACTCTTTCATCTGAAGAACGCAGTTACTGGAGTGGAGCTTCGGCTTGCAGATCTTGAGCATGCGGACCAAGTGCGGGATCACTTGGAAGACTCTAACCCCCGGGGGGTACAAGTGCAAACCTGGTACGAGCTTCAACAGTCTTTGTATGATGTGATGCGACTGGAAAAATGGGGGGCATCACTCATTCTGATCCTGATTTGCATTGTAGCAGCATTCAACATTGTAGGATCACTCACCATGGTCGTCATTGAAAAGCGGCGAGATGTAGGCGTGCTGCGAGCTATGGGCGCAACCGCGCGAGATATTCAAAAACTCTTTCTTCTGCAGGGAGGGATGATTGGCCTGATTGGTTCAGGCTCAGGATTTGTGGTCGGACTAGGCATTCTTCTGGTACAGAAACACTTTGAACTCATTCCTATTCTGGGAGCGGAATCTTTCGTGATCGAGGCGTATCCCGTCTCAATTCAAAGTTTGGATCTGCTGTTAATTGGAATCATCTCCTTTGGCCTGTGCCTACTGGCAGCTTTATACCCATCTTGGCGTGCTTCACAAAGCGAGCCAAGCCCGGCGGTTGCGCAAGATCATTGATCATGGAACCATATTCAGTGTGACATCATATAAGCCGGTCGCCCAAAACAGGAACGGGAAATAAACAATGGCACGTAAAGATCAGTTGACCGCGAAAGGACCCATGTCAGGGAATCATGTTTCGCACGCACACAACAAGGTGCGTCGGCGTTTTGGAGTCAACCTCCAGACGAAACGGTTTTATTTGCCTGAACAAAAAAGGTGGGTTAAGTTGAGAGTTTCTGCAAACACCATTAAAACCATTAACAAGAATGGAGTTGAAGCAGTGTTGCGTGAGGCTCGCAAACAAGGCATCTCGGTTTAACTACAGAAAGGCGAATTTATGGCACGGAAAACTAAAGACGTACGGCACAAAGTAATTCTTGAATGCACGGAGGCCCCGGGTACAAGTCGGTACTCCACAATCAAGAATCGCCGCAATACTGCGGGTCGACTTGAGTTGAAGAAATACAATGCAACCCTTCGCAAGCATACACTGCACAGAGAAATCAAGTAGCAATGGCTAAGAAACAATCTTTCGGGGACAAAGTCCTCAAGCGACGACAGGAGCGTAAAGTGATGGCAAAGCTGGTTATTGCTGAAAAAAAACCCAATGGGAGCTTCCGTTTTAGGGAAAAAATGGTTCCACAGCAGGATGTGCAGGCAACATTGAAAGCAGTTCGTTAAACCATCCGATTCGGGGCGTAGCTCAGCCCGGTAGAGCACTGCGTTTGGGACGCAGAAGTCGT
>JAPOTE010000037.1 GCA_026709335.1 Bacteroidota bacterium
TTCTATATTTGATTCAGCTTGAATTTAATCATTTCATACAAAACCCTACAGAACCATTCCTAATAGTAAGATTGTGGAAGATGTGCCGATTAGAATGTGTATTGTTTGGGGAATTAAATCTGATTATCTACCGACCGAGTGGAAAGGTCTGCCAAAAGGATGGACTCGTTAACAATTTTGGATCTAAGATAAATGGAATTGTATAAGTGGTACGATTCTGAACAAGTTCAAGAAATGATTGCTCTTGGAGAAGATTCGTTATACGCAGAATGTTATTTTGTACATGAAGGATATTTGCGAAAGTTTGTTTCCCCTTCGGGCAATCCGATCTTGCTTGGAAATTTAATTCGCTTCAATGCAATCGATCCAGATACATTTGAAGGTCCTTTTGAAAAAACAAAAGAAGAGATTACAGCAGAGTATGGACCGATTTTGACGGATCAGGAAATTAGAAGAATAATGGAAAGGATTTCTCCGGGATTGGGTGAATTTGATCTTTGATTTGAAATGGCAGTGTGTATCGTAAAGATATGGTACAGTGGTCAAGTGATGGGAAGACTCGTGAGCTTTGACACGGTGACGATTTCAACGTTGCGAGATGATTTGATTTGGGAACATAAGCTGGCCCGAAAACCAAGAAGAGTTTCGAAAGAAATATTTGAGGGAGCAGAACTGATGATTCGAATGTATTTTCTAACCGATTTTTTTGATACGGTAGAGAACTATCGAGATGGAAAACATGGAATTACATCCGAAGATGTAGGCGGATGGGTACCGGAAGATTCATATTGTGCAATCCGTCGAGCGATTCGACAAATTCCGTTTAGTACAATTACGCAAGACGTTCCGATTCAACGATGTATCCAATGGGGATTGCGGAGAAAAGCTCTTCCAAAGAAATGGAAAGGATTACCACAAGGTTGGCCCCGTTAGGATTCCTCATCAAGGTCATCTTCTGAATCTGGATCAGATTTTAAATTTGGTTTGTCGAGATCTTGTTTTTTGAAATCCCCTGTAATGGGTGATTGCTCTAATTTTTGCAGGAATTGATTTTGCATATTCATTTGTCGCCGTTCCAATTCTTCTCCGACCATTTCATCAAGGAAGGGATTGTCTTCTTCGCCTGGGCGTGCTTTGAATCTTTCAGTTGGCTCAAATTTATGATGGAAATCGTCATCAACTGGTGAGCTACCGTATTATAGAGCGAACTTCTTCCGAAGCTTGAATTTACGGAACAGTCAAACTGTGATGAATAGCCTAGGTAGTGCGTGGTGGAGCAGGTAGAAACAAAAACAATAAGGATCCCTAAAAAGAGGTGCACTCGAATGATCCAGTGAAAACTCGTTCCATTTGGAACCTATCAATGTTAAGTTCCGTCAAATAAAAACGAGTAAATGTGGCCATAATTATGATGTCATGTTGTAGTGATGGGTAAATTCGAGGATATACATTCTCTGCCATTGACGGCGGCATTTGACCGCGGTCCTGCCAAGTATTTTCATGGACGGAAGAAGATTTTGGAGAATTTCGATGAGCTTGTCGAGCGGGCGGCGCAATCAAATACCGGTACGACCTTACTGATTCAAGGTGCACCGGGTGCGGGTAAGACGGCGCTATTGTATGAATTGGCTTCGCATGCTCAAAATACCAAGTGGGATGTCGTTAAAATAGATTTACGCTCCTTGTATGATCCCGTGGCCATGGCTCAAGATATGGGGAAGCCCTATATTGCACGCAAACAGTCTAGTATCTCGGGGGATGCAAAGATTCTATCCACTGAGCGCACTAAGGAGATTTCTGGGCTTGTCAGCGTAAAGCATGTGCTTAGAGAAATGGCCTCCGAAAAAGGGCTAATCCTAGTACTCGATGAAGCTCAACAGATTAATACCTTCGTGGGATCACCGAATGAAGCCGATGTAACAGATTCGTTGACGAAGATCCACAACGGCGACCTTGAGAAGCCCATCATTCTTCTGGTAGGTGGGCTTGGAACGACTTCAAAATCTTTTGAATTGCTGGGGATTTCGAGATTTGCAAGGAACTGTTTCGTGAACTTGGGCGCGTTAAGTGAAGAATCTGAACGTGCGGTAATCTTTGACTGGCTTACGAAAGAAGGGAACGCTAAGGGGGATCCTACTATATGGATTGATGCAATTGTAGGGGAAACTCACGGCTGGCCACAGCATATCCTGTCGTATGCAAAACCTGCTGTGAATCAACTTAAGGTAGATGGCGGAGCTATGACTCCAGAGGGATTAACTGCTGTGCTCAAGGCAGGGATAGATGGAAAAATAGAGTATTACGAGCGCCGGGTAGATGATTTTAGTAGAAAACAGTGCCGTAGTTTGGTAAATTTGATTACGAACGCGAATGTTTCGGCAGATCATGGATTGGACGAAGAAGACATCATGGATTCTTTGAAACAGGAATGTGGTGAAGCAAAAGCCAGGGAATTATTTCATAATGCATTGCATAGAGGTCTCCTACACAAACATAAAGGGATGTATACCATTCCCATCCCTTCAATGCATACTTGGCTACAGGAAGAATACGGGCGCGAATAGATCTAAACATCTTGCATCCCTGTATATCCCTTACTATATCAAGGGATATAATGAGTAGGCCTTAAGCCCCCTTGTGATCGCCGACTTTGTGTCGATGAACTCGCGTTCTTAGATCGTGGCAGTTCCGTACGAACCCGAAATTATGCGTTCAACCCTTGCGTCCAGACACGCGAATACTAGGTTGATTCACCTTCGAAGCGACCACATCGCTTCTTCATAGGTCAAGTTACATATTCTTTGGCGAATCGGTAAGGGAAAGGGCCCAACGAATCGCAATCAGTGCTGTAAGCTAATATTTGATATTTGGAACACAAGTTGGTCATAAGGGGTAACGTGTAGTAAATGCGCTCTATACCCCGGGGTTGGATTTTCGATAAGCTGTTCCGTTTTTTTTACCTGGCCCTTGTTGCCGTAAGCTTCAATGTTGATGGAGTTGCTCGCGCACAGGAAATTTCGGTAAATTTTGTAGCTGAACCTCTTTCCGAGGCATTAAAGGCATTCTCGGAGGCGCAACGGATTGATCTCGTTTATACGCAGAGCCGGGTTCAACGCAATACAACAACATGCAGATATCGTGGGGATGATCTGAGCGCTGCTTTAACTTGTATACTTTCGGGGCAAAACCTCAAAGCCGTCCGATTAAGGAGGCGTCAATATGTACTTGTTGAAGTAGAGCAGCCGGGGTTGCCGAATTCCACAATAGGCGATCTAGGGACATTGCACGGATTTGTGTCTGATGCCCAGTCCAAAGAGACACTGCCAGGTGCGCATGTATATCTTCCCAGACTTTCCATTGGTGCAGCTACCAATGATGCCGGATACTATGCAATTCCTTCCCTGTCAATTGGAGAATATCGAGCAAAAATATCTTTCCTTGGTTATGCAACACTAGACACACTGCTCCAGGTATCTGAACAATCAACCGTAGTACGACTCAATCGTCGTATACTGGAATCACAAATATTAATTGTTAGTTCGGAGCGCCGTGAACCGTATGAGGTTGAACCAGGCGTACGCCATATTCCAGTCGACAGAATTAGCAAATTACCAGGATTTCCTGGTGAGGCAGATCTGCTTCAGTCCTTGCGCTGGCTCCCAAGTGTTCAAAGAGTGCGTACAAATCAGGGAGGATTGATCGTTCGCGGAGGCGAGCCAGATCAGATACTGTATTTGATTGATGGTGCTCCAGTATATCACATGTGGCATATCGGTGGATTACTTTCCATTTATCAACCTGAAGCCTTCAAAGATGTACGCCTGTATCGGGGCAGCTTTCCCGCGGAGCATGGCGGGCGATTATCTGCGGTTCTGGATGCAGAATTTAAAGATGGCACTTTGGACCGGGTTACCGGAATGGCTGGGATAGGTCTGCTAAGTGCCCGTGTGTTTGTTGAGGGACCGCTCAATGACAAGATTTCCTTCATGGTTTCCGGGAGAAGATCTTATATAGACCGAATTACAGGTCGAAGACATCCAGTAGATGATGGGATCATGCAGGACACGATGCGTACAGGCATCTATTTATATGATCTCAGCGCGAAGCTAGCCTGGCGCCCATCCACAAAGCAACGGGTAACTTTGGGAGTCTATGGAAGTGCTGATATTCTTGACATTCGATTGCCTGCGAATTTGTCTCTTGCGAATGCTTCCAGCTCTTTACTTCCCCTGAGGAATTGGCTACGCCCCTCCAACTTGATTTTTGAAATCGATACAAGATGGAGCAATCGTCTCATTAGTGCACGCTATCACTATTTACATTCAGATCAAATATTTTTGACCTTAACAGCATATGGCACTTCGTATCGAGCCCATGAACGCATATTTATTCGGCCCACGGCGATATCATCTGTAAATTCGATGTATGGAGTTGATATATTGGACGTGGGTGCCAAACTGGATGTAGATTATTATTTTTCATTTTCGCACCATATTCGGGCAGGAATTTCTGTCATACAACGGGGGTTCTCCAGCGATTTGGATGCCCTCATCTTGCAGACGAATGCCATTTCCGAAAGTACAGATGAGCGTAGTACAATGGACAATACGGAAATTATCATCTATGCTCAGGATACGTGGAAGCCAACTCGCAGACTCCAGATTCAGCCGGGAGTTCGATTTAGTCAACTCCGAGGAAGCAATGGATTGAGAGTAAGCCCTCGTCTCGGCATTCGTTATGATATGGATAAGGTGATTGTGCGGATGGCTTCGGGGATTAATGTACAATATCTGCATCAGGTCCGAGATCGTTATTCAGTATTGTATGATTTGATTTCTTATCGCTGGATTCCTGCTAGTCGCTCGGTAGCTCCGTCCTACAGCTATCATTTATCGTTTGGCGGTAGCCTTTTGTTGGGTACATCATTTACGGCGGATATTGACTTGTACGCCCAGTTAACCTACGGGCTGTTGTTACCGCGTAATGAGCAGCAATCCAAGGACGGGTTAGCGGGTCCCGGGATTGAGGTTGGAGCCATCTTGGGACAGTATACACGGGGAAGGGCGCTGGCACACGGAGTGGAGGTGAATCTTCAGTATGACCGCGGTTCCTCAATCATCTGGATGAGTTATGCAGCTGGCAGATCTCGCAGTCGAGCCCCTGAACTGGGAGAAACGCAACTTCGACCGGGTCGATATGATGTTCCGCAGCGACTACAAATTGCTCTCCAGCGCTCTACACGACATTGGATGTATGGAATCAGCGGTAAATGGCGTAGCGGATATCCGATTACAGTTCCAGAGGCACGCTATGCGGTAGGCGATCCTTTATCCGAAAATATCGAAGGATTGCTTTATTTCCCCAAGATCAACAACGGCCGGCTTCCTCCACACATAAATTATGGATTACAGGGTGCATATCGGTTTGGGGTCGGCGCTGTTGCAGTCCAGGTAAAGTTAGACATAAACAATCTGACATTTCGCCGTAATGTGATTGACCGCGAATTTGATCCGTCGATTCCAGAGCACGTTGTGATAACCTCAAGATATGGGTTTCCTGCATATCCTCTCCTTGAACTCACAGCAAGATTTTAGGGATGCGACCGAGAAGTCTACTAATCATAGTGTTTTTTCTGGGAGCGTGCGATGCAGTGCAACCAGAGAATTCTCCAATCCTTGTCGTAGAGGCATTTGTAATGCCTGGGGAACCCCTGCCAGAAATCATTCTAAGGCAGACAACCCCTTTGCGCTCTCCCTATCATCTACTGGATCAGTCTACTGCTGCCTCAGGTGCACAGGTTGATCTCAGGATGAAGGATGAGCTTATTTCATATTCTATGCAGGATCTTGGCAGATACATGCCATTAGATCCGGTGATTGCAGTACCAGGAGCAAGTCTGGGGTTAACAGTGCAGTGGGAAAATCAATCCATCATGGCTGAGAGTCAAGTACCACCTCCAATTTCTCTCGATAGTATATCCATTTCAGTTTCAGATGCTCCTGTTCAGGGGCTTTTGCTGGACTCTGTGTTTATAGATCCTTTTTTAGTAGATTCTTTGGGACTTCAAGCACTTGGTGCAGGCGCGAGGGAAGGATTGGTGTACCTTGTTGAGGCCACCCTGTACTGGACGGATAGTTCTTCGCAAGACAGTAATGAATGGTGGATGAGAACACAACTACTTCCAAATCTGGGTGAAGATCGAAGGCTCAGCGATTATTTTCTGAGCCCAGAAGTTGTGCAATTGGAGAGCGAGATTCCATCTGCCAATAGCGGTCAAAGATCTTGGTCAGGTGCATATGCAGTCCCGGTAGGAACTCGGGGTGATCAGGTTCCAGGACATGAATTACGTGTCAGCATCATTCGCTGCACACAGGCTTATGCAGATTTCATCTCTGGAAGATCAAATCCAAGTGAAACAGAGCCTCCATCAAATATTGTCGGTGGAGTAGGAATTTTTGCCGGGCTGGCGTTAGATACATTGACCATCGAAATACAATAATGAGTCGTGATAAAAGTAACTCACCTGTACCCGGTAAAATCACCGAATTAAAGCAACAAGTCGAGAGGCGTGATCGGGTTTCAGTATTTATTGATGGAGAATTTTCGTTCGGAGTTTGGGCAAATCTGGTTGTAGAGAATCAATTATATGTGGGAAAAAAACTTAATGAAATAGAATTAAGCTCGTTGTTAGACGGCGAAGAAGTATCACAAATACGGTCAGTAGCTTTGCAATATCTCGCGTATGCTCCGAGGACGGAACAA
Organism: Bacteroidota bacterium; assembly: GCA_026709335.1. GTDB lineage: Bacteria > Bacteroidota > Rhodothermia > Rhodothermales > Bin80 > Bin80. The sequence continues at coordinate 6,763 of JAPOTE010000037.1, forward strand.
CAGCTATACGAGCGATTACATCTGAAAGGGTACTCCAAATATAAGATTGAGTACATCATTGAAGATTTGAGAGATTTAGGATACATTGATGATCGTCAGTATGCTATGGAGTATGCTAAGGCTCGATTTGATCATAAAGGGTATGGCCCTCGGCGGATTCACCGTGAACTTGCAGCAGATGGAGTTCAAAATGAGTATATTGTAGAAGCAATTTCAGCGTGTTTGAACTTAAATGATCTTGCCGAACGCGGAAAACAATTGATCGAGCGATTTCAGGGTAGGGTACAGGGGACTTTTTCAGAGCGAAAAAAGAAATTAATTGCTTACCTAACCCGCCGTGGCTACGAGTATATGATGGCGAAAGAGTTAGTTCAGGAGGTACTGAGTCAAAGTGAACATAGCGAGTCAAGCAAGTAACTTGCTGTCTGAACATTTGGGGATAATCCAGCCATCTGTTGCGATTGTTCTTGGATCTGGATTCGCCTTGGAACTGGATTCAGTTCATTGGCAATTACGTGCTTCAGATATTCCGGGATTCGTAACTCCCACAGTTGAAGGGCATTTAGGATGTGTGACGGCCGGTACTCTTGGGCGACGTGAAGTTCTCTTGATGCAGGGGCGTGTCCACTATTATGAAGGAAATTCTTCGGATAGTGTTACCTTTCAGGTGCGCTTGGCAAATCAACTAAATATCAGGAATCTTATATTGATTAGTGCTGCAGGCGGAATACGGAAGACATTGAATCCAGGAAGTATTATGTTGGTTGAAGATCATATATGTGCCCAACCATTGGTTGCAACCCGGAGGGAGAGGTGGGTGTATGATCACTCTTGGAAAGATAGAGTGGCTACGGCTTGTAATGATTCTTCTTTATCCAGTGGCATTTATGTATGGACCATTGGACCAAGCTACGAAACTCCCGCAGAAATTATAGCATTTGAACGTAGAGGTGGCGATGCAGTTGGAATGAGTTTAGTACCGGAAGCCTTGGAAGCATCTGCTCTGGGTATGAGAGTATTGGCCGCCGTTGTGATTACGAATTATGCAGCAGGACTGGAAGAGCAGAAGCTCAGTCACAAGGGTGTACTTCATGCCGCCACCAATGCGCAGGCTCATTTGACCAATTTGCTCACAGTTGCATTAGATCAGGCCTCAAACCTCCCAATAGTTTCTTAACTTTAACCCAAAATCTGATAACTTATAACTTATCACAAACCATTTTGCAGCGTATGAACGACGACTATAAAGACGACTATAAACATGGCGGAGGCGACTGGGATGCGCCGCATTCAGGCAGAGGATCAAGATACCGCGACGAAGTATTCTCGCGGAGAGTCCCTGCGGGGCGGCGCACCTATTTCTTTGATGTCAAGACAACCAGATCCGGCGAGGATTATTTTATTGTCATCACTGAGAGTAAACGTGTAGGTGACCAGCGCCACGAAAAACACAAAATCTTTGTATATAAGGAAGATTTTGCCAAATTCATCAAGGGGCTGTACGAGGCCATGGAAGATGTTCGGACAGAGCGTTTACCCGAGTACGAATTTTACGGCTATCCCTCTATGGAATTTCCCCCCAAAGAGGAAGACACGTAAATTGATTCCATCATGATCCGCCTGATCGCGCCAGACCAGTGGAAGCGAAAGCCAGTTAGCCTCGATTCTACATTGGAGGCGCGGGTTGCCGAAGTAATCAAGGGTGTGATTGACCATGGTGATGAAGCTCTCTTAGAATATACAAAGACGTTGGATCGGGTCGATCTTACGTCCCTCTCTGTGCCTGCTTCGGTATTGAGTTCTGCTTGGGATGAGGCGCGGCCAGCCTGGAAGCGTGCTTTTGAGAGCGCGGCGGAGAATATACGGCGCTTTCATTGGAAGCAGTTGCAGCAGAGTTGGTATATAGATGACGGAGATGGCGTACGATTAGGCCAGCGTATTTTGCCGGTGGAATCTGCGGGCATGTATGTTCCTGGTGGAACTGCAGGCTACCCGTCTAGTGTATTGATGACTGCGATTCCTGCTCAAGTAGCAGGAGTAGCAAATCTGTATCTCACGAGTCCTCCCGATGTGTCCACCGGATTTCCACATCAGGAAATCATGGCTGCGGCCCATATGTTGCATATCAACAACGTCTATTCAGTTGGGGGAGCTCAAGCTATTGCCGCCCTTGCATTCGGAACCGAATCCATTCCTGCTGTGGATAAGATTGTGGGACCAGGAAATGCTTATGTGACTGCGGCAAAAAAACAGGTGTTTGGACATGTAGATATTGATAGTCTTGCAGGGCCGAGCGAACTGGTAGTTTTAGCCGACAAAACCGCTAAACCTGAATGGATTGCACATGATCTTATGGCTCAGGCGGAGCATGATGTCATGGCTTCGGCCATACTGGTTACTCCGGATGAAGAGATTGCAAAAAAAACCTGCCGGGAACTGAACAAATTGCTTTCGGTGATCGAGCGTGAAGAAATTGCAGGTCCTGCATTGCGTAAATATGGTGCTGCGATTGTTACGCCTTCCATGGATGATGCAATCTATATGGTGAATAAGATTGCCCCAGAGCATCTGGAACTCATGGTTGCGGATGCATGGGTGATTCTGGAGCGGATTCGTCATGCAGGAGCAGTGTTTATCGGTCCCTGGTCCCCCGAAGCAGTAGGAGACTATTATGCAGGACCTAATCATGTATTACCAACGGGAGGGACAGCAAGATTTTCTTCCGCTCTGGGAGTTGAAGATTTTATTAGACGTCAAAGTGTCATTGGTTACAGCCAACGCCGCTTGAGCTTAGTGGCAGATGAAATCGCTCTCATGGCAAACAGTGAAAGACTTGACGCGCATGCACGTAGCATCAAAGTCCGCACCAATAATTGATGGGCATACAAAATTCTCTATTAAATCAGATAAAACCTGAAGTTCGGAAGCAACATCCATACAAGGTGGGAGTCCCTCCAGGGCACATTAATGTCAAGTTGAATCAGAATGAGAGTCCATTTGATTTGCCAAGTGAGTTGCGGGAAGCCGTGATTTCTGCTTGGCGGGAAATTGCATTTAATCGGTATCCTACTGAGCAACCCGCTGATCTTGCAAAAATAATCGCTGATTATATAGGATGGGATGAGCGGGGGATTATTTTAGGCAACGGATCTAATGAACTAACCTATACGTTGGGGTTGGCACTTATTAATCCGAATAGCAGAGTAGTTCTGCCTCGTCCAATGTTTTCTTTTTATGAGCGGGTAGTAAATATTTACGGAGGAGAAATTATGTCCATTGCTCCTCGGAAAAATCTTCAATTTGATATCGATGCAGTTCTGGATGCAGTTACCAGAACTGAACCTTCCATCGTTGTCATCACCACTCCAAATAATCCAACCAGCTTAGTGGTCCCTCAGGAGGAAATAAAAAGTATTGCCGAAGCGACATCTGGACTTGTGTTGATTGACGAAGCATACATCGAGTTTGCAGAAGAACCCAGTTTACTCTCCGTACTGAATCAATTTCCAAATGTGATTCTTCTGCGGACCTTTTCCAAGGCATTTGGCTTGGCTGGATTACGTTTAGGATATCTGATTGGGGACCCAAACCTCATGTCCGAGATAATGAAAGTTCGGCCGCCATTTATGATAGACAGGTTCAGCATTTGCGTAGTAAAAGAACTTTTGAAGCACACAGATTTGATCCATAGTCGGACCAAATGGATTCGCTCTGAGACGAGGCGTCTGACCCAGGCATTAAAGCAGTTGAAGGGGGTTCATGTACTTGAAGGTCAAGCGAATTTTGTTACATTTCAAGTTTCTTGTGATAGCCAGGCATTATTCAGAGCATTGGCAGGCTCAGGTGTTTTGGTACGTGATATGAGTGGATATTCGGAGTTAAAAGGATTCTTGCGTGTAACTACGGGGACCTCTGATGAGAACAGAGAGTTCCTACGTGCGTTGACAGTCGCAATCCCATAGTTTCACAGACTTGAAGAAATATGGATATTCAGGACGAGATGGTTCCGGTAGAAGTTCTTGGGCTGTCAACCAGTCCCACAAGCGGGAGTGCTTTTGTTCTCGTTCTTGGGGAAGTTGCTGGAACCCGGAAGCTCCCCATCGTTGTTGGCGAGACTGAAGCAACAGCAATTATTGTTGGAGTTGAAAAAAAACGTCCGCCCCGTCCTATGTCACATGACCTCTTATGTGATATAATGGAACAGGCAGGAATGGAAGTGACCGATGTTCTAATTGATGGATTGGAGGAGGGCACTTTCTTCTCCAAGATTCGATTTCATCAGAATGGAGAATTCGGGATCTTGGATTCACGTCCGAGTGATGCAGTTGCAGTTGCAGTTCGCTTGGACGTTGATATTCTTGTATCAGAATCTATACTTGATGAGGCTGGAATTCCAGTGGGTGAGCCAGATCTTAAGGAATACGAGGAAATCGAGGATTCAGCGTCTCCGATTGAGCAACTCGAGAATAAGCTGGCACGTGCAGTAGAAAAGGAAGATTATGAAGAAGCTGCAAGAGTACGTGATGCTCTGGCTAAGCTGAGAAGTTAGCACTAGATCGCATTTGTGTCTAACGGTTGCTTAAAATGATGCAAACAACGATTCCCTATGCGGGAATGAAGGGGGTATCTCAGCTTTTCTCCACCTACACGGCAGATTATCATAGGTTGGCGGAGTACTATGCAGGCGACTGGCGCCAAGACAGCAACTACGAAATTGTTGCCCAGAAGCTTAGCGCAAGTCCGATTAACCGGGAGGTGTTGGTAGATGTGCTTGAAGAACAGAACTCCAAGTGGAAGAATGCAGGTCTCGCATCTCAACTGAGTGATCCGGACTCGCTGGCTGTAGTCACCGGTCAACAGGTAGGGATTTTTGGTGGCCCACTGTATACGCTCTATAAGGCAATCACCGCTATCCGGTTATCCGAACATCTTTCGAAGGTGCTCGCACGTCCTGTGATTCCGGTCTTCTGGCTTGAAGGAGGAGATCATGATCTGAATGAAGTTCGACAACTTAACTTGGCCGATAAAAAGATATGGTATCAAGGGCATATTCTACCTGAAACAGGAAATCTTGGGAGTGTTGGACCATTGGTATTCAATAATTACATTGAATCTGTTCGTAGCCAGCTGTGTGAGTATTTACCGGAAACAGAATTTCGCGACCGTATACTGGCCAAGTATTATGCAACTTACCAGGAAGGTGTCACATTTACAGATGCTTTTGCTCATACATTGAGATCTCTCCTGGGAAGTGACTCCATAGTATTTATCAATCCAGAGGATTGTCGACTGAAAGAATTGGTAGCTCCTCTACTAAGACGCGAATTAAGTGAGTATCAGACGACCTATACTGCTTTAAAGTCGACAAGCGATCTGCTGGAAAAGCAGTATCATGCCCAAGTTCATGTCAGTCCCGGAAATGTATTTCTACTGGATGAATCAAAGCGAAAAGCGCTCAATCCGGGGGCAAATGGCTACTATCCACAGTTTTCAGATGGAAAGACCATTTCGTTTGATCAGGTTTATGAAATTCCTTCATGTCAATTGAGCCCTAATGTTGTGATGCGGCCACTTGTACAAGACTCATTGCTACCCACGGTTGCCTATGTAGCCGGGCCGGGAGAAATAGCCTATTTTGCGCAACTTAAATCTCTTTATTCCTGGGCAAATCGCCCAATGCCTATTATTTTTCCGAGAGCAAGTCTGACAATCATTGAGCCAAGGGTTGCCAAACTGATGCAGCGACATAATTTATCGGTAAACGAGTTGGGTAATGACATTTCTAATATCATGCGTAGCTATGTCCTTGAGGGTTCGGATCTTGCTTTGGCATTCAAAAAGGCAGGAGCAGCACTTCATCAATGTGCGGATGAGTTAAGATCCGCAGTAGCTGAGATAGATGTAACGCTGCGCCCCACATTGGAAGCAACGTATGCACAGTGGAACAAGGCACTTTTGAAGTTGCAACAGCGCGCAGAGCGTGCGGAAAAACGCCGTCATCAGGAATTCCGGTCTCAAATTGAATATTGTAAGGACGCTCTCTATCCCAACGGAAACTTTCAGGAGCGTGTACTTCCTGCACTCTACTACTTGGCAAAATACGGTGAAAACTTCCTTGAGCAAGTCCGGTCGAATCTACACATAGACCTCAGTGGGCAACATCAACTGCTCACACTATCCTAGATGACACAATCTGGTAACGCTTGTTTATTATTGCGAGCGGAGAGAATCAAGAACTCCAATCAGTGAGGCCGCCACATCTGGGTAGGCATTGTACTGGTTTATCATTTCCCCGGGATCTTCGTCAAGATTGTACAATTGTCTGGGGGGCGCATCTGGGGGGATGTTTACATTGGTGAAGCCCCCTGAGCCTTGTCCATCAATTAGTTTCCAGGGCCCCTGTCTGACTGCAAGCATTCCATTAAAGGATTGATGAACTGCTTCCTTACGTGTTCCCGAGTCTCCCAAAAAAATAGGGAGAAGACTGAAACTATCTTCTCCTTGATATTCCGCCCCAACGATGTCAGCGACTGTAGCAAAAAAATCTGTATGAACGGCGAGTGCATCAGTGGTGGATCCGGCAGTAATCACTCCTGGCCATCGAGCAATGAGCGGAACACGATGTCCGCCTTCATGGATATCTGCTTTCATGCCTCGCCAAGTGTAATTAGCTTGATGTGCAAAGTTTGAAGGAAATGGTTGAGGCCAGTAAGCTCCATTGTCACTGGTAATAATCAGGAGTGTATTTTCTGCCTGACCACTTTCTTCCAGTGCAGATGTTATTTGTCCAATGGCGTGATCTACCATAACTACGAAGTCACCGTACAGGCCTGCTTCACTGGTTCCATTGAACTCTTCTGTGGGAAGCCATGGCGTATGTGGTGCAGCCAGAGGAACGTACAGGAAAAATGGAGAATCTTTTTCTGCCTGTGTGCTGATATATTCTGATGCTTTGTCAGCAATAATAGGCAGAACATCTATATGTGAAAAATCGGGTGCCATAGGGCCCGATCGCCAGAAAAGCCCCGTAAAGATGCCATCAGAGGTCGGGTTTTCTGTAGAGTCAGTAGGAGGCGCAGTAAGGCCTTCATTTTCAACCCACACGTAAGGTGCCATATCAAGGGATGCCGGGATTCCATAGAAATAGTCAAAGCCCAGCGCTCTCGGACCCGGTGAAATGGGCTGATTGTAATCAGTAGAATCTCCAGCACCGAGCCCCAAATGCCATTTGCCGATCACGGCTGTATGATATTCGGCCTCAGACATGATATCAGCGATCGTTGTCCGGTTTGTATCAATCACCAAAGGAGAATATCCCCAAGTGACGCCAGAAGCCAATTCTGGTAACCGCCATGCATAGCGCCCGGTGAGAAGTCCATACCGCGTTGGAGTACAGACTCCAGAGGGGGAGTGTGCATCATTAAATCGCATCCCCTCAGAGGCAACGAGATCCATATGCGGAGTAGGGATAGCTGATTCGGAATTATAAGCCTCAACGTCTCCAAATCCCATGTCATCAGCCATGATAATGATGACATTGGGATGTTTAGGTGAGTTACAACTAACCAGAAAAGTACCGAGTGCGAGAAAAAATAGAATTCGATTCATAGGGATCTCAAACAGGATGTGGCACTCAATTTACGAATTAAGGGGGTAATCTGTATAGTTTCAGTCATTGTTGATTTTTTGCAGGTTTCCAGCGCCATGGATTAGCAGTGTAATGATGCATTCGCGTTTGCTTTGACAGTGCTTTCTGGGGTTACTTGAATCATGGTTGTATTGGCACCAGATGAGTTCAATCAAGTTGTATGTTCTCTGTAAGTATAACATGTGCTGAACGTACAGTCGCCGATTAAATAATGAGTTGAACTTCACATGAAAAAAGTCTGGCTCTCGTGGAGTACGGGAAAAGATAGTGCATGGGCACTCTATACACTGAAGATGGATTCCAGATATGAAGTGAAAGGTCTGTTCACCACAGTGACACAGAAATTCTCCCGTGTATCTGTGCATGGGGTTCGAATAGAGTTGCTAGAGGCACAGGCAGATAGATTAAACCTCCCGCTCTATAAGGCTATGCTTCCTTGGCCATGCTCCAATAAGATTTATGAGAAGGTAATGGAGAGCGCCTGGCAAGCGGCAACGGACTATGACGTGGAGTGCATCGCATTCGGTGATTTATTTTTAGAGGATATTCGCCAATACAGGGTTAATATCCTCAGCAATACAGGCCTTGAACCCATTTTTCCTATCTGGATGCAGCCAACTCGGGAGTTGGCTGAAACAATGGTTTTGTCGGGCTTACAAGCCACGATTACCTGCATTGACCCGAAACATCTGCCTGAAGATTTTGCAGGCCGCCAGTTTGATGCCGAGTTTTTGGAGAGCCTTCCACCAGGCATTGATCCATGTGGTGAGAATGGAGAATTTCACACGTTTTGTCACTCGGGACCAATGTATCCAGCTCCAATTCGTGTAATGACTGGTGAGGTGGTTAAACGAAGCGGCTTCGTATATGCGGACGTAATCCCACACAATCACAGCACCTAACGTAGATGGTAGTTGTAATTATGGTTATTCTACCAGGCAAAATCGATGCTGTCATTGAGGTTTGTGCGAAACCATTAATCCGATCTAAAACCTGAACGTGATGAATCATCGTATTGTATCTCTGATTGCGAGTGCTACTGAAATTGTATGTGCATTGGGGTTTGAGTCCAGCCTCGTTGGTAGATCGCATGAATGTGATTATCCAATTACCATAAATGATATCCCCGTATGCTCTTCTTCAAAGATATTCACAGAAGCTTCCAGTGCTGAGATTGACGATCAGGTACGAATGATCGTGAGCGGGGGCCTATCTGTATACAAAGTTGATTCGGAGCTGTTGGATAAACTGTCCCCCACTGTTATCATTACGCAGACCCAATGTGAGGTTTGTGCTGTGAGCCTCCGAGATGTAGAAGAAGCTGTATGTCAACTCGTTAGTTCTGCCCCGGCAATAGTTTCACTAGAACCAATGTCTCTTGAAGATGTATGGACAGACATTCACGTTGTCGCAAAAGCTCTCGGTGCTCCGGAAAAGGGAAAGAACATTGTCGCAGATCTCAAATATCGTCTTTCAGACTTAAATCGCCAGTTACGGGAGCCATCACATAAGCCCACCATAGCCTGCATTGAATGGACAGATCCCATTATGATTGCCGCGAATTGGGTCCCCAATCTGGTGGAATTTGCAGGCGGGATCAATCTATTTAGTGAACCGGGAAAGCACTCAGGATACTTTACATTAGAGGATCTTCTAATAGCTCAACCTGAAGTAATTGCGTTTATGCCTTGCGGCTTTGATATAGAACGTTGTATCCGCGAAATGGAACCATTGATTACGGATTCGAGATGGGCGGACTTGGATGCGGTCAAAAATGGACGCGTGTATGTAACCGATGGAAATCAATATTTTAATCGGCCAGGGCCGAGAGTTGTGGAATCGGCTGAAATACTCTTGGAATGCCTGTATCCAGGCCTCGTCGATTTTGGGCATCACGGGGATGGCTGGATTCATTGGGCCACGTCCTAAACCGAGAATCAAGCCCCATTGGACCGTAGCGTAGAACATCTGAGTTATTCACGGAAGTGAATGAATTCGGAAGTGCCTAATCTTGAACCAGTTGAATATGTGGGAATGGGATTTCAATACCAGCCTGATTCAACCCATCTTTGATCGCCTCGGTGTAATAGTAGATGATTTGACGCTCCTGTCTGGGATTTTCCACGTAGACCCAAAGGCTTAAATCGACACTACTGTCATTCAAGCCGACGACCACAACGGCTGGCTTTGGATCTTTCAGCAGACGTGGATCATCCTTTGTGAGTTCGAGAACGACGCGGCGAGCCTCTTGCGGTTTTTCTTTGTAGGCAATCGAGAAGGGTATTTCAATTCGAAGGTGGTCGGCGGTCGTATGATTTAGGATTCGCTCATTCGCCATTTGCTGATTGGGAATCACTAGGATTTCATTCTTTGGTGTTCTAAGCCGTGTTGTGCGGAGCGTAATATCTTCGACCACACAGTAGATCCCATCCACAATCAAGGTATCCCCGATTCGAAAAGCCTTGTCCGTTAAAATATTCAGGCCAGATAAAATATTTTCGACTGTATCTCGGGCTGCAAAGCCAAAGGCAATCCCTGCTACGCCAAGCCCGGCAATAATGCCCCCGAGCTTGACTCCCAGTGTTTGCAACATCGTAATAGTGATAAGCAAGATGGAAATGAGTCGAAAAGACTGCATGACCAAAGTTTGCAAGCCTATCTGAACTGCATTACTTCTCTTAAGAATTCTGCGGAGCAGTTTATGTAGAATACGATACGTAGTATAAAAAAGGGCCAGTACAATAAGTGCGGCAGCAATTCGGGGAGCCAGAGCCGTAATGCGAGTTGCCAAGTCCAGAGTGATCGCATCCCAAGCTTCAGGAAGTCTCCCCTCATAGACAAGTGTTCCAGCATCCACAAATGCCTGTGTGAGTGTAGAAGTATCTTGTACGGCCATCTCTGTTTGGCTAAAACCCTGGAGGGAATCGCCGTCTGTAGTTGTAGTATCGGCGACCTGCAGAGTATCGCCGGGCTGGATGTTTTCTGGTGCAACCTGCATCAGGTAAGTAGTTTTGCAGCTGAAAGCGTATTTTTCAGGAGCATAGCAATTGTCATGGGGCCGACGCCACCGGGGACCGGAGTAATGTACTCAGCAATATTGAAGGTAGCATCAAAATCTACATCTCCGGTAAGTCGATACCCTCGTTTGGATGTGGCATCATCAACTCGATTGATCCCGACGTCTATGATCGTGGCACCGGGTTTAACCATATTCGATGTCACAAAATGTGGACGACCAATAGCCGCGACAAGAATATCCGCCTTAGAGGAAATTTCACCGAGATTTTGTGTTCGGCTATGGCAAACGGTCACAGTCGCATTGTTTTCTTTTTTCAGCAACAGGCTTGCAAGGGGGCGCCCGACTAGATTGGATCGTCCAATAATTACAGCATGTTTTCCTTCTGTAGCAATAGCGGAGCGGTGCAATAACTCAACGATTCCCGCGGGAGTACAGGGTACAAAACCAGGCAAACCGGTCGCCAGCCGGCCGGCATTGATTGTATGCAAACCATCTACATCTTTATCGGGATTGAGATGAGAAATCACTCGGGTAGAATCGATATGGTCAGGAAGTGGTAATTGGATCAGAATACCACTCACATGAGTACTGGTGTTCAAATCATGGATGACATCAAGAAGATGATTCTCTGAAATGTTGGCATCATACTTCAATGTATCTCCGGCAATTCCAACATCCCGGCTTGCTTTAATTTTCCCCCGTACATAAGAGGCCGATGCAGGGTTATCGCCAACGAGGACAACTGCGAGGTAAGGAGGTGCATGTCCCTCGGAGGTCCATGCATCGACTTCTCTTCGAACCTCGCTGCGTACTTCGGACGCAATTGCTTTGCCATCAATTAGAGTAGCCACACCAAATTATAGTCTGATCAGTTGGTACTTGAACGCAGAATGGACAAGTAAGTGACAAGTGATATAATCGGGAATCTAATGCAACTGGCTCATCCATCGAGGGCGGTGTCCTTCATCGTGCGCATTTTACTAACCATACAGGTATTTTGATTTTGGCACCCTTTTTTGTACGTGAAATTTATCAGGAAAATGATTCAGGCGTTTCATGATGTCAAATTTTCAAATTCATGGAACGAGGCCGAAGTGAAAAATAACTGGAGAAGCGTTCAGTCTCCATCTTTGCAGTATACGCGGTTCCCGAAAGATTTTCTAGTGGCTGATTGCACAGCGCTGGAGCACCAGAAGTGTCACATCATCCTTCAGGGGTCTACCTGCACGCCATGCGATTCCAGCTTTACGGATATGTGCAATCACTTCACTGGGAGAGCGGGCGCCTGCTTCGGAGAAAATTTTTCTGATCCGATCCAGTTGAAGCATTTCACCGCTTGGGCTTAATAGGTCAAGAAGTCCATCACTCATGAAAAACGCTGTGTCCCCCAGTTCAAGGGAAATATCCAATTGCTCATATGGGAATTCGGTGTAGCTACCAAGAGGCATTCCTTTAAGCACAATATCTTCCACAGTTTTCGTCCTCGAACGATACAATAGGATCGGAGGCATCCCTGCTCCGATCAATTTTAGTGTGCCTTGATCGTAGCGTGCCAATGTGATGTGCATAAAGGTGCTCGGAAGGTTGACACTCTTGATTGTTTTGGACATACGGCGGATCAGACTAAGAAGATTACAATCATCTGCTGAGTCCTTAAAGAGTGCCTTGGTCGCAATCACCATCATTCCTGCAGTGGTACCGTGGCCAGTTGCATCACCGACCGCCATGGTCAGAACTCCTTCGGAGGAAAGCGAGAAATCATAGTAATCTCCGCTCAATTCGGTTGCAGTTTTCAGGAAAGCGTCAATTTTCAGTTCCGGGTGAGCCGGAATGTTTGTGGCGAGCATCTCTTGCTGTGCTTGCCTTGCTGTGTCAAGTTCGTTGGTTTTTCGAAGGTAATCAGATCCATTCTCATCCTGAAAAAACTCATCTTCAATAAATGAATCGGGGCCCCATTCATTATATCGGAGAATAATTTTTCTTATTAAATCTATGTTGTACCCGGTAATCTGAACGATATCTTTGGCAAGCTTACCTTGGCTTTTTAGGTATATAATTTGCCAATGTGTCCGTTCAGCAGCTCCTTTTGTTCTGCGATATCGGTCAAAAATTTCTTGGCGGGAGAGATGACTTTCGAGAGGAATCATCACATCCGTCTTGGGAGCTTCAGATGTAAAAATCATTGATCAAGGCTTAACAGGAACCTTATACACAGAACCCGCCATGTATACGGTATTACGTGGATAACAGGTCTCAAGCTCCCCCAAATACTCTATCGTACAGAAAAGGATTATAACCGATTTTACACTCTTCAAGTTTCGCATGATGCATGAGAGATACAGCGAGCTTCATGCACTCAGATAAGTTGTGCTTACCATTGGGGAGGCAAGAGAAATGGAGAAGGAAATACATCTGACTCCACATGCAGTAGTCAGATGTATTTCCTTCCGCCAATCCAGTAAGGATTATTTATTATCGAGAGATCGAAGAAAGTGCGACAAACAAAATGCGCGAAGCAAAGTTTGCTAACACATATTTTGTGGAAATATCAAATTTATGGGCTGATCGAAAATCCAAAAACGAGGTAAGATTGTTCAGTAGCTGGATTCAGAGTATAGGCAGCACTAAGTGGGAGTGCAAATGAATCCGTGATTTGGAGATCCTTACTTGCAGATAAACTCAAATTGACCAAAGATGCTTCTTCTACGCCATAGAAGCCGCTTTCAACCGGAAGTAACCCCAGTGTAAATCCCATGTCTACATCAGAAACGGAAAAAGGAACACCAGCTTCAATATAAAGTGAGTTATCAGGATCATTGTGAACCATAAAAGCTGCGGTAAGGCTTAGCGGGAAGGATTCCGGGAGTGTAATTGATGTCATTAGTTCAATCCAGTGTGCCCCTTGACCATCTCCATCAAAGTTGCTCCATTCGGTGCCAGTGGGGAAGTAGTAATCCGTGATGGTAAAGGCTAAACTTGCAGAACTTCCAAGGTCGAAACCAAATGAGGCGTATAAATCATGTTCATTGGCAGCTGCACCGTCTGCACTAATTGAATAAGATGCCCAACTTCCCAGTTCAAAATTCCCCGCGCTCAGTGCAAGGCCGGGTTGAATACTAAAGGAATCTCCAAAATCGTAGCCGCGCCAGATGTATCGGCTAAAAAAGTCAGCTCCAAAGCTGATTGATTGAGCCTGACTGACCATTGGTGCAAGCATCAGGGGGATAAAGAGGGCAACTATGCGAAAAAAAAAGCGATATGTCATCGAAAAATATGATTAATTAGGCAGTTGAAGTAAAATTCACAAGTTAGTTAAAGTCGGATCAAGACGGATAGTTTACTGAATAGGTAGGGTAGGTGAGGAAAGCGGTAATATAGTGTCTAGGGCCCATATAAAAGGCAGAATTGCGACTGTCTACTCTCATACCCCGGAACAGCGACTGAATATACTTGCACATCGGCCTTGAGTAGTTTTCTGTAAAAAATATTAATTGCGTATAAATCAATAAATAACCTTAATTATTAAAGCAATTAATTGAAAAAAATGTAAATATTTAGGTAAATATACAAAATTTCCGTGTAACATATTTTGTTGCACAAGAAAATTTTGGAAAATTCATCCGGGGTTTGTTTATTTAAGGAGTTTTGGGAGGGTTTTAGTTGCAAATTTTTATCTGCATACCTCCAATAACTTACTGTGAAAGAGGAAGATATAGATGATGAAACAACAAGGATTATATGACCCAGCTTTTGAGCATGATGCCTGTGGGGTTGGGCTTTATTGTCGCATAGATGGAACACCTTCACACAGTGTGGTCAAAAAAGGACTTCGAATACTTACAGATCTGAATCATCGGGGTGCATGTAGTTGTGATGAAACGACGGGAGACGGCGCAGGGATTTTGGTGCAATTACCTCACGAATTTTTTGAGCGTGAGATAACTTCATTGCCCGATCCAGGTGACTATGGGGTCGGTGTAGTATTTATTCCTCCACACCACGAAACGAAATGCATACCGCTGATCAAAAATATTATCGAAGCACAAGGTGTAGAGTTAATAGATTGGCGGCGTGTACCGGTGAATTCGGAGATCTTGGGAGCAGGTGCCAAGGCTACTGAGCCTGCAGTTTGGCAATGTTTTGTCCGACGGAGCAAAGGAACATCTTTTGATGCATTTGAGCGCCAACTCTATGTGATTCGAAAAGTATTTCAACAGAGTGTTCTAGAGAACGGATTTGACCAATGTTATTTCGCGAGCCTCTCGGCCACGACTATGGTCTACAAAGGGATGCTGATGCCACTGCAGGTCACAGATTATTTTCCAGATCTGACTTCACCACGTTTCAAGAGCGCCCTCGCAATGGTGCATTCCCGTTTCAGTACCAATACATTTCCTCAGTGGTCCTTAGCACAGCCGTTCCGTTTCTTGTGTCACAATGGCGAAATCAATACGCTTCGTGGAAATATCAATCAGATGCAGGCCGGCGAGGTGATGTTCAGGAGTGAGCGCTTTGGAGCTGATACCCAAAAGCTCGTCCCGGTGATTCGTGAAGGGGGGAGTGACTCAATGGCCTTGGATAATGCATTGGAGCTGCTCTACTATACGGGTCGGTCACTTCCTCACGCAATGATGATGCTCGTGCCAGAAGCGTGGGAGCGAGCCGAAGAGATGGCTGACGGGAAACGGGCATTTTATCAGTATCACAGCAATTTGATGGATCCCTGGGATGGCCCTGCCACGGTGCCCTTTACCGATGGGAGATATGCTGGAGCATTGCTGGACCGCAATGGGCTTCGCCCCTCCCGATATACGATCACCAAAGACGGACATGTGATATTGGCATCTGAAACCGGGGTCGGGGAAATTTCTGAATCCAATGTACTCCGAAAAGGGCGACTGAAGCCTGGACGGATGTTCCTTGTTGATCTGGAGGAGAAGCGGATTATTGAGGATGACGAAATCAAAACACGCATCAGTTCCAGAGCACCCTATCGGGTATGGCTGA
Organism: Bacteroidota bacterium; assembly: GCA_026709335.1. Lineage (GTDB taxonomy): Bacteria > Bacteroidota > Rhodothermia > Rhodothermales > Bin80 > Bin80. The sequence continues at coordinate 22,437 of JAPOTE010000037.1, forward strand.
CTGAGCACCAGCGCACGCTGGATTCGCTTCCTCCTGCCGAACCAAAAGCTATGGAAGGCTCTCTGCTTTGCAAGCAGCAGATGTTTGGGTATACGCTGGAAGATTTACGACTACTGATGACTCCTATGGGCCAACATGCAAAAGAGCCCTTGGGTGCAATGGGGAATGATACACCACTCGCAGTACTTTCTGATCGACCGAGGCTCCTCTACGATTATTTCAAACAGCTCTTTGCACAGGTTACGAATCCCCCGCTAGATGCCATTCGAGAGTTTATGGTCACATCTCTGGCCATGAATTTGGGAAGTAGCGGGAATTTATTCACTGAACGTGCTCGACATTGTGCAAAGTTGCGACTGGAGCAACCTATACTGACGGATGCAGATCTTGCTTCAATTCAGGCCGGGATTCCGGGTGTATCAACCTTGAATATGTGTTTTCAGCCTGGTGAGTTAGCTATGGCTCTGGAACATCTACAGGAAGAGGCGGCCAAGGCAATAAGCCAAGGCAGTAGCCTCATAGTATTATCTGATCGGGAAGCGGGAGAAAATCAGTTACCCGTGCCTGCATTACTGGCAACGGGAGCGGTGCACCATTACCTGATTCATAAAGGGCTACGACTTCGCTGCGGCCTGATTGTAGACAGTGGAGAACCCAGAGAGATCCACCACTTCGCGATGCTAATTGGCTATGGAGCAGAAGCGATTTGCCCATACATTGCATTGTCTAGCGTACGCCAGATGGTTCGAAAGGGGATGATCACAGAACTGTCCGGGCCAGAGGCAGAGATCAGATATATTAAGTCTATAGGATATGGCTTACTGAAGGTGATGTCCAAGATGGGTATTTCAACACTGCAGAGTTATCGAGGCGCACAGATTTTTGAAGCTCTTGGAATTGGTTCGGAAGTCGTTGAGAAGTATTTCTGTGGCACCGCATCCCGAATTGGTGGGATCGACCTTGAAATTATCGCAAAAGAGGTCATGATGCGGCATGAGCGAGGTTATCCACAGAAGCAGATTTCAGGGATCTATCCACTGGATGTAGGGGGGCACTATCAATGGCGCAGGGGAGGTGAACGTCACGCATTCAGTCCGACAGCAGTTGCAAATTTGCAGGAGGCTGCCCGAATAAAGTCATATTCATCCTACAAAACCTTTTCCGATGAAATCAATAAAGGTGCAGCAAATACGCTCAGGGGGCTATTGACATTCGATTATTCGAAAGCAGAGTCGGTTGATTTGGATGAAGTAATGCCATGGACTGAAATCGTGAAACTGTTTAAGACGGGAGCAATGTCGAATGGTTCAATCAGTAGTGAAACGCATGAGTCGCTGGCGACTGCCATGAATATGATCGGTGGCAAGAGCAATACCGGTGAGGGGGGGGAGGGGCCCGAACGATATGGGCGTGATAATCCTCGAAGAAGTCGGATTAAGCAGGTTGCTTCCGGCAGATTTGGGGTGACTATTGAGTACCTTGAAAGTGCCGATGAGATTCAGATCAAGATTGCTCAGGGAGCCAAGCCGGGAGAGGGTGGGCAGTTACCCGGAACGAAAGTTTACCCCTGGATTGCAAGACTGCGCCATTCAACTCCGTATGTGGGATTGATTTCACCACCTCCACATCACGACATTTATTCAATTGAAGATCTCGCACAGCTGATTCACGATCTGAAGAATGCAAATTTCAACGCCAGAATCAGCGTAAAACTTGTATCAGAGGTTGGTGTAGGAACTGTTGCTGCGGGGGTAGCCAAGGGGAAGGCCGATGTGATACTGATCAGCGGGACAGACGGTGGCACGGGTGCTTCTCCAAAAACTTCCATTATGCATGCCGGATTGCCTTGGGAGCTTGGACTTTCAGAGACTCATCAGACACTGGTTCATCATGGTTTGCGCTCACGAATTGTCGTGGAGTGTGATGGACAAATGAAGACTGGCAGAGATGTGGCCATCTCAGCCTTATTGGGTGCGGACGAATTTGGATTTGCAACTGCTCCGCTGGTTGCCTTGGGATGTATTATGATGCGTAAATGTCATCTTAACACTTGCCCTGTGGGAATTGCAACCCAGGACCCAGAGCTTCGCAAAAAATTTGCAGGACAGCCAGAGAATGTCGTGAATTACCTGCATTTTGTAGCAGAAGAGCTTCGGGGAATCATGGCAAAGCTGGGATTTCGCACGTTGAAAGAAATGTGTGGCCGTGTGGATATGCTCAAGCCGCGCCGTAATCTAACTCATTGGAAGGCCCGCCATCTCGATTTATCAAAAATTTTGGTACACCCGAAGGTGCCCGATAATCTGAAACAATTCAGCAGGACTGAACAGGATCATGGCCTAGATGTGGCACTTGACCATACTTTGATAAAGTTGGCTAAATCTGCCCTGAAATCCCGCAAACAAGTCACCGCCGACATACAAATCAGAAATACCAATCGCACGGTAGGCACGATATTGAGCCATGCGATTACACAACGTTTCAGGGAAGCTCCTTTGGAAGATGATACGGTCACATTCAACTGTAAAGGCTCTGCGGGCCAGAGTTTTGCTGCGTTTGCTTGCAAAGGCGTCACATTTAATATTCAGGGAGATGCCAATGATTATTTTGGGAAAGGCCTTTCAGGTGCGAAATTGATCATTTCCCCTCCCCTCGAGGCGACCTATATCCCACATGAGAATATTACTGTGGGTAATGTTGCTTTCTATGGTGCGACCAGTGGGGAAGCATATATACATGGTGGGGCAGGAGAGCGATTTTGTGTAAGAAATAGCGGAGTCCAGGCAGTGGTTGAAGCAGTCGGTGATCATGGCTGTGAGTATATGACCGGGGGACGTGTGGTTGTTCTTGGAGAAACAGGGCGGAATTTCGCTGCCGGGATGAGTGGCGGAATTGCCTATGTGATTGACGCAACAAGGGAGTTCAGATATGGACGTTGCAATATGGAATCCGTAGAACTGCTGCCGGTGGATCAAGAAGAAAATATTCTTGAATTGCGGGCAATGATTGAGAACCATTTTCAATATACAGGTAGCAAAGCTGCGCTGTGGACCCTCGAGAATTGGGAAGCTGCTCTGTCCGATTTTGTACTTGTGATGCCAACTGAGTACAGAAAAGCTTTGAAACGTCTCGCTGAAGAAGATACCCCTGTGGCAATTGCAGCGTAATCGTGATGGGAAAGACAACAGGGTTTATCGAATTCAAGCGTGAAATGCCTGCCCATCGCCCGGTGACGGAGCGGGTAAAGGACTGGCGTGAAGTATACGCCCCATTTAGTGAACATAGTCTGCGTCAGCAGGCCGCCCGCTGTATGGATTGCGGGATTCCTTTCTGTCAGTCAGGTTGCCCGCTCGGGAATGTAATTCCGGATTGGAATGATCTTGTCTACAGGGGAGATTGGAAAGCTGCATACGAGCGGCTCAGCGCTACAAATAATTTCCCGGAATTTACAGGACGGATTTGTCCTGCTCCCTGTGAGACCGCTTGTGTATTGGGGATCATTGATGATCCGGTTACAATTGAGCAGATAGAACAGGAAATTATTGAATATGCATTTCGTGAAGGATGGGTACATGCGGAGCAACCGGTGCGGAGAACCGGAAAAAAAGTGGCTGTCATTGGCTCCGGCCCAGCCGGGTTGGCAGCGGCCGATCAATTGAATCGGGCGGGTCATCGTGTAACTGTACTGGAGCGGGATGACCGTATAGGAGGGCTGTTACGGTATGGAATTCCGGATTTCAAGCTCGAGAAGTGGGTACTTGACCGTCGCTTGGATGTGATGAAGAAAAGTGGAATCCAGTTTATCACACGTGCAGAAGTGGGCGGTTCGTATGCGTGCTCACGACTAAGAAAATTTGATGCGGTGGTGATTTGTACGGGAGCGACAAAACCAAGGAATTTACCTGTTAAGGGTCGTAAGTTATCGGGAATTCATTATGCATTCGATTATTTACGTCAACAAAACAAACTCAATCAGGGGGATGATCTGTGCCGCGAAAACGTTGAACACATTAATGCCGCGGGAAAAGATGTCATTGTCATTGGAGGAGGTGATACAGGGAGTGACTGTGTCGGGACGGCGAATCGGCAGGGGGCGAGTTCAGTGACGCAGTTTGAATTATTGCCGACGCCTCCTGATGAACGACCCGAGCACCAGCCATGGCCCTATTATCCAATGATTCTTCGAACTGGTTCCTCTCACCAGGAAGGAGCAGATCGTCACTGGAGTATTATGACCAAAGCATTTGAGGGGAAAAATGGATATGTCGAAAGCCTAAAAACCATTCGTACAGATTTTGTGGGGCAAAAAATCATCGAACATTCGGACACCCAAAAATCCTGGCCCGCAGATCTTGTGCTGCTTGCAATTGGGTATACTGGCCCGGAATCTGATGGAATTGTGGATTCATTGGGGCTAAAACTGGATCACAGGAGTAATTTCAAAACTGGCAGTGATTACCAGACGAATGTGCCTGGTATTTTTGCCGCAGGAGATGCACGACGTGGCCAGTCATTGGTAGTCTGGGCTATCAGCGAAGGCCGCGAGGCCGCCCGGCATGCAGATGCATATTTATCCGGATTTATCGCTTTGCCAACCAAGGGAGCAGGTGATCTGCCTCATCGGTGATCGTGAGCGATAATTGAAAGGATTGGCGGAATTTGGAGTGATGAAACTTGAAGAGAACTGAGACATAAAAAGAGACTGTATCACTCACAATCCAATGCAAGCAGAGTGCATCAAATGATGGTTAGCTCCAAATGCCGGATGATACAAAGTGGCAAAGGTGGTACGAGAGGCCTTGCATGGATACTCG
>JAPOTE010000034.1 GCA_026709335.1 Bacteroidota bacterium
GATCAAAACCATCGGAAGAGGATACAGAAGGTTTGAAAACTTCAGAGTCGCAATTCTCTTCTTCTGCGGAGGTCTAGATCTCAAACCACACAAAGCCCAGTAGAACCAAAATTTGACAAACATAGTCAGGAAAGGTTCGGATTTTTCCATGATTCACTTGATCAAATGCCCAGGGAACGTATTGCTTCGTGCGATACTCTCCAAATTCTTTCATTTCATGTGATTTTAAGACAGGGAGGGATGAATTTGGTGCTGGTACATCCAGAATCCATTCAAGATCGGAGTGATCTAATCCATACATATGGGCAAAAATTGCGTCCAATTCGGACTTGAGACAATGATGTCTGTCTTCGTCCCAAGCGAAGGGAGGGCCTTCAAATCCGAGATCATTCGCAAATTTGATCATTTCATGAGAGGCATAGGTTAGTTCCATGATTCGGGGAACGATGATTTGAATCCATGGATAACCACATTATACTTTTTTTAGAAATGCTTACTGTGCTTACTGGAGGTGAAACGGGGAAATTATTCAACGATGAAAAAATCATGTTAGTCCCACCACAGCTGAAAATGGAACTGGCCAACCCAAGGGCAGCCTATTTATGTTCGAAGGTGCTACGAATGCTGATACTACGGTTCGTGCATGATCGTAACTAGAGTTCACCCAAAAATACGATTTTCTTGATTTCTCGAACTGCCTTGGCATCAGACAATGACCTGAATCCAGATTCGGCTACATAATTTGCAGTTACATGGTCCTTTTGGAGTTCTGTATGATCATATATGGGGGGCTGCAGAAGTGTTTACGGGGTGTCGGAGGATGGTCCGCCGGCTGCCCAAGGATGCAGAGGGCGACGTTCCAGTAGAAAAGATTACCGGATGACAGATGCACTCAACGAGGACAGAATTGCACAGCTGAAGAAATTGGTTTCTGATGAGGTGACCGGACTGCTCGGGAGAAATCGAAAATGTTCTTTTTGGAGTCAGTCAAAACTTTTTAGGATGTGAAGAATTGATACGAGCCATGCTCCAAATTTTTCAATGAATAGCTGGACTGTGAAGGTCAATGGCCGGTAGGGTCTCAAAATTGGGGTTCCCAGTAAACTAATCTGAACTCTCTCTTTTTAGGGAACAGAGAAGAGTTTGAAGAATAGATAGTAAAAAATGCTTTTGTTCATTGAATTTTGGAATTGACAGGTTTTTATAAGAGGCTCGTTATCCAATAATATACTCTCTCCTTTCTTTGCTAAGATACACTATGAAACTGATTTGGATGATGGTTTTTTTGGCGCTTTCTCTCACCCAAACACAGAGTTTGAAGGCTTGCCAAACAGTACGAATGATTGCAGAGGAAAGCTTCCAGGATTTCGATACGAGCCTCCCCTCCCCACTAATTGTTTCCACAACATCTTGGAATGATATAAAGAGAACACGGAGTACAGAGCGCTCGACACGTCCTCTCTCTGTAAATCAGATGCCAAAGAGTAAGAAAAAATCTGGTAATGTGATTGCGGTGTTGAAAGTGACGGTAACAGATGATGATGTAGAGGATACAGCGAGTGAAGAGCGCTCAGAATTGCCCAAGGAAGTGGCCATTCAAGGTAGCTATCCCAATCCATTTCGTGGAGCAACAACGATTGCATTTGACCTACCAGAGCAGGCAGAAGTCTACGCAGAGGTCTTTGACGTACTCGGTCGTTTGATTTTTTCTTCCGAAATACACAAGATGGATGCAGGTTGGGATCACTCACTATCTTTGGAATTTCCCACAACAAGTTCTGGGCTGTACATCTATCGTTTCAATGTAAAGACAGCATCTGGGATACTTTCAAAGACTGGACGCATAATCCAAGTCCGATAAATCTGATGAAATTTTGATCTCACATCTTCGGACCTGACAACAAGATGGAAGTTAATGGTGCTTCCATCGTTTTATATTTTAGTAGAGCAGATTGCATCCATCATCCGGTCCAAATCGTGGAAACCACGGACACAGGTTTTACCTGTTAATGTTTTCCACGGGACCATTACTGACTTTTTGAACTCGTCAATAAATGAGATCAAAACGATATTGCTCTCGGAAAATTGGAAATTGATCTATTGTTAGTAATTCACGATACTCACAAACGTATCTACCACTTATGTCCTGAGTGGCAAGGTATAAGTGTAACTGTTGACAAGGATCAGTGCTGTATACCTTACAGGCGAACCGAGTCCGTGAGATTCTGAAATGTCGTGATTCTGAGATTCTCAGGGTCTCCAAATGCACTAGGTAATTCGCCTTCCCAATCTCGAAGAATCCCACGGACTTGTCCAGTTTCTTCATCCCGAATGATTGACAGTGTTCGTTGGTCATTCGTATTGACTGTCACGCTTCCCTCTGGACCTGTGAGAACAATTTGATCCATTGATTCTTCCCATCCCTCTTCAATCTGGATTGCGAAGAAGAAATACCTGTCTCCGAATTTATCTCTGCCTGGCGTAAACGAGAGTGAAAACAATACCTCGTTCCCTCCAAATCCCTCAAGTTGATACGGCCCATCCGCCTCTGGCAATTGTACAGGAGCGGTTGCAGAAAATGGCGGTTCAATGCGGAGATTACCATCTTGAACACCTCCCCAAAGCACTAGGACATCGGCTGCTTGAGCTACCCCAGCTGCGCGACGCTCGGCCTTTCCTTCAACTTCTTCACGATAATCGATTACCTTCTCAAAGAAGTAATCGCTCAACCAGCCTTGGTCATAGCAATAGCCCATAATATCTTTGTGATAATGAGGTGAAATCAAAGTATCAGCGTGAAAATCATACCCCCATACACCAACACTCCCACCTGCATAGGGATATTCTGAGTCTAAGCCGTCCGGTTCTCCGCAAGGCGCATGCAACAAATTGAGCGAGTGTCCCACCTCGTGGGCCAACTCTGTATCCCATGCCTTTCCCATACTGACCCAACCACCGAGTCTTGCGATTCCACGTACATAGCCGTTCACGCTCGCAGCAGCTCCGTAATAATACCCCGTTGCATTGTCCAACATACGCAAAGCTTCTAATTCTAATATCAGGTTCCAACCTTCGGAAGTTAAGTCTAGCGAAGTAACATATGAATCTCGACTTTTCGCACGAAATCCATGGAACGGAAAAGCATGCTTAAGCAATGCGACTTCAGAGCTATTGTCGTCAATTTTGTCGGCCCATTCAATCACGGATCGCTCTGGCTCGGTTGCTTCTAGAACGGGAACCACAGTCAACTCCATATCTGGAACTGAAACTACATTCAAATTCGCCTCACCTGTAGCAGGGTAACGATCTTGGCTTCCGGGCGCGCGTGGAATCACTCCCTCAGGATCTGCCTCAACCACCAAGGTGGCACCCCGGGTGATAACATCTCCCGGGATTACGGCATTGAATGAATTGTCTAGGTGGCTTTCATCTACCTCTAGTGCGAGTCGATCGCCTTCTCTTGTCATCTCTACTTGATGCATTTTGCCACCTCCGCGTATCTTGGCTGTAATCCTGGGTTCAAAGAATGCAGGTACTACATCTGTTGTAATAAAAACGCGGAGCAAGGCATCCCGACCCTCAATCAGTCGCACCGTATTTTCCTGAGTCTGTATAGATTGGGTTAAATAAGCCACTGGTACGTCTAACCTGATTTCGGAGGGGTTGCTACAGACTATCCCACTCACATCGCCGATGCTGGTATACCATCTCTGAAATCTCTGGCCTGGCGAAACACACAGCGACGTATTCTCGAAGTGAAATACTTCCAGATTCGTAAGATTTGAGAGAGCGTCCGTGAAAACGCCCGTAAGTTCACTATTGTTGCTGATTCGTAGTTCGGCCAATTCCGACATGAACGAAATTGATTCCGGGAAGGCGCCCGAGAGAAGATTGCCGGTGAGATTCAAAACTCTCAGTGCAGTCAGGTTTGACACTTCGCTGGGGATTGAACCCTCGAGACCGTTGTTCTGCAACGAGAGCTCTACGACTCTCCCATTTTCTACACTCACGCCATGCCATGTATCCAGCGAATTATCACTCCCCCATCCGGCTGTATTCACCCACGAAGGACCGTTCGTCCTGTGATACAACTCCATCAGAGCGAGGTAGTCAATCTGTACCGGACTACAATTGCTATGATTGCGAATCGGAATGAGATTCCACCATTTCAAAAATATCGAATCCTGTTGTATACAAATTCCCGTTTCGTGTACATATATGGATTCTGGATTAAGCCCTAACATACTGCGTGGAATGAATCCTTGCATGTCAGAATTGCCATCCAATCCTAGTGTATTTAACTGTGCAAGGTTGCCGAACTCTGGAGGAATGGAACCAGTCAGCTGATTGTTGTAAGCCCACAGTCTTTGTAGTTGCGCCAAGTCGCCAAGCTCTGGGGGGAGCAAGCCTGTTAATTGATTTTTTCCGAGATCCAAATAGGTCAAATTAATCAGGCTACCAAGCTTTGGCGGGATCAAGCCCGTAAGTTGGTTACCACGAAGAAATAACCCTGTCAAACCTATAAGGCTACCCAGTTTGGGTGGAATTGATCCCGTTATCTGGTTATGGCCCAAATCCAGTGTTGTTAACTGACTCAGATTCCCGAGCTCTGACGGAATGGAGCCGGTTAGTTGATTGTTGGACAACCATAATTGCTTTAACTGACTTAAGCTACCAAGCTCTGACGGAATGGAGCCGGTCAGCTTATTTTCGCTAATTTTGAACTCAATTAAATTTCTAAGACTCCCAAGTTCGGATGGGATTATACCAGTAAATTGATTGGATGTCAGTTTCAGCTGTTCCAACTCCGTAAGCCTGCCAAGTTCTGGCGGAATGGAACCTGTAAGAGAATTTTCAACTAACGATATGGTCTTCAATTGTCTAAGATTACCCAGCTCCGGTGGAATTGAGCCCGTGAGTTGATTCCAATCCAAATCCAGTATTGTTAACTGACTCAGATTGGCGAGTTCTGGAGGGATTTGACCCGTAAGTTGGTTTGACCATAACACCAAATTTCTTAAATTCTCAAGTCCGCCGAGCTCCGACGGAACCTCGCCCGAAAGGGAATTACTCCACAAAATCATCTCTCGCAAATTCCCGAGATTTCCGAGCTCGGGAGGGATCGGCCCGGTCAGGGCATTGTCTGTCATGATTAATTCTTCCAATTGCACCATATTGCCAAATTCGGGTGGAATGGGCCCTTCGAGATGATTCGTACCAGTGATCAGTGACTTCAATTGAGTGAGATTGCCAAGTTCAGGGGGGAGTGGGCCTATGAGTTCATTCGAGTATATGTACAATCTCTCCAACTGTGCTAAGTCCCCAAGCTCAGGTGGGATCGAGCCGGTCAGAGAATTATGAGCCAAAGTCAATTCCTTTAACCGGGTAAGTTTGCCGAGTTCTGGCGGGATCGGCCCCGTTAAATTATTCGTGCCAAGTTCTAAGGCCGTTACATATCCCGCTACGTCAGTATGCACACCATACCATGTGTGAAGAGGCGTATTCGTCATCCAGTTGTCTTGTATGAACCAATTCTCCCCTCCAGTCACTTTGTACAGCGTCTCAAGGATTTCACGATCAGAAGAGGGAGTGCTGTCTGAGCCATCTACCAAGATTGTTGCCGACCCAGAAGCAGTTGCCAATGTGGCCATGATTGTTGTTTCCCCCAAACCTACGCCGGTGACCTTGCCAGTTGTATCCACTACAGCTATAGAGGGATCTGCACTCAACCATTCCAAGTCCACCTCCTCTATTGAGGCTCCGTCCTGATCATAGATTACCGCCTCAAGTTGAATAGTCGTTCCAAGTGACTCGATTCTTACTGTATCAGGTTGAACAAATACCCCACCTCCACTTATTTCGTAACCACCTCCGCTTGCAATCAAAATCAGTGATCCAGCACCATCCTCAGAATCCGCATCATGCTCCGCCGTCATTGTCACGGTCTGCGGTTGATTCCAGTTTGAAGAATTAAAGATCAACTCGGTGACATTCAAACTGATTTCTGCACCACTCAATCTTACAATCGTGATCGTTACATCTCCTGTCGGCTCCGATGATAGTGCAACCGTAAACTCTCCTGAATCCCCCTCTATGATTGTAGTCTCTGACGGAGTAATCAATAATTTTTGGGCATAAAGTATTGGAGCAGAGAAAAATATTAATAGCAAGGTGGCTGCGGCTCCTCTCATAATAATACTTCAATAGGTTCGGTGAATTTGCTTCAAAATTTAGGTAAAACTTTTCATTTTTTATTGTGACTGGTCAATACCGAGTCAATTCTCCAAAACGGTGTGCGCTTTACAACTTATCACGTTAAATTCATTTTAGTATGGCTGAACTTAGTATAACCGCAATCAGTGATACGCATAGCAGAGTCGCCTTGCCAGATCTGCTAAAGGGCTGCGAGAGCGATATTCTCATTCATTGTGGAGACTTCACTGCCGGCAGAACGAATCATTTAAGCAAATCCATAATCCATAACAGCCACAGGCAGTCATGGAAATGGTTTTTGCATGAATTATCTCTAATTCGAGATCAATTCAGGTCCATTATAGTGGTTCCAGGCAATCATGACCAAATTTGTGAGTGCATGCCAGAGCAGTGTCAGTCAGAAATGGAAAAGATAGGTGTACATCTTTTAATGAATGATGGTGTAATTCTATTTGAGGATTCGGAGACAAGTACTGTAAAGGTATGGGGTTTACCACACACTCCACCGTTTGGCCCGTGGTTCTTTCAGGGTGATGATATGTCTACATATACGGATAATATTCCAGATGCGACCAATGTGATTGTATGTCATGGCCCCCCGTACTCAATTCTAGATACAATAGACATTCGATCCAATAATCATCTTGGTAGTCACGATTTGTATAATCGTTGCCTGGAATTATTGGATCTGAAAGCAGTGTTTTTCGGCCATATTCATAGTGCTCATGGAGAATATCACAGGCTAGGAGTTGACTACTTCAACTGCTCAATTCTTGACGAGAGATACGAAAGGAGATACGATCCCGTCAAGGTCAAAATCAAAATTGATGGCTCTGTTTTTAATCCAATCGTATCCGATTAGTAATCCGTCCGCGCCGCCGGAAGATGGCTTAACCAGATGATGTGGAGGGCAGTTATGCAACACAATGCCGGTTACGTTCCATCCCACCACTCACCACACAAAAATACCATATATCCAATACGCTCACTTTGCCCTGAACACACAAGATGAGATTAAAAGGAATTTAGAGCAAATCAGATGGTAGAAAAAGCCAATTATTGTTTATCCGATGAATCGCAGATGATGTAGAACGCGCCCTTCAAAAAAATCATTATTTTTGAAGATCAGCAGAAGTGTGTGCGAAGCTTTTCTCTTCAAATAAATCCTCAATATGTATTCATCTCGTCGCCAATTTTTAAGCCGTCCATTGGGATCCTTGCTGGAATCAGCCACCCAAAAAGAGGATGACATGAGATTCGGTCTAGTAACGTATCTCTGGGGACGAGATTGGAACCTCCCAACATTGATCCGTAATTGCCAAGATGCTGGTGTAAAAGGCGTAGAACTGAGAACAGAGCATGCCCATGGAGTAGAAACTCATCTGTCAGCTTCAGATCGTGTGGCTGTGCAGAGACAGTTTATGGATAGCGGTGTAATTCTCGTCGGATTGGGGACGAACTGGAGCTTTCATTATACAGATGCCGCGAGATTGGCACATGCAATCAGTCAGGCCAAAGCATCTATAATTTTGGCACATGATGTAGGAGCCAGTGGCATCAAAGTGAAACCGGATGCTTTGCCAGATGGAATATCCGAGAAGCAGACGATTGCTCAAATTGGCCGGGCTCTGCGGACACTTGGACAATTTGGCCAAGGCTATGGCCAAGAAATCAGGTTAGAGGTACACGGCCGTCGCACAGATCAATTACCGGTCATCCGGCAGATCATGGAAGTTGCGGATCATCCCAATGTCCGGGTATGTTGGAATTGTAACACTACAGATCTGAAAGAGCCAGGGTTAGCACATAATTTTGAGCTTGTTCGAAAGTACTTCGGACAAACAGTCCATGTTCGTGAGCTGGACGATAATGCGTACCCTTATCGCCAGCTCTTTGAGTTACTTGTAATATCCGAATACACAGGCTGGGTTTTACTGGAAGCCCGGACAGAGCCTGCAGACCGTACCTCGGCATTGCGGCATCAACGTTCACTGTTTGAAGCCCTTGTTCAGTTATCCAAAAAGGATTGAGATTGCAGAGTGAAAACAACAGAAATTCACACTCCAGCCTCAGATTCAGTCAATCTCAACGAAGATCAGGGCAGGAAATCTTTTCCCGTCAATCCTCTCCAATTTCACATATCTGTGAAATTGGGGCACTGCGAATGTATGAGTTTCTATGCAATCGTTACAGAGGTATCAAGGTATACATTCTGAATCGCATTCAAAATTCCAACCCCATCTTCCATTGGACGCTGGAATGCTTTTCGCCCAGAAATCAGCCCCATCCCGCCAGCACGTTTATTGATGACTGCAGTTTTTACGGCCTGTTGCAAATCATTTGATCCAGATGCGCCGCCAGAATTGATGAGGCCACAACGCCCCATATAGCAGTTCGCTACCTGATATCGGGTAAGGTCTATCGGGTGATCGCTTGCGAGTTCCGTATATATACGATCATCAAATTTACCATAGCTGGAGCCTCCATAATTCAATGCAGCGTAGCCACCATTGGATGTAGGTTGTTTCTGTTTGATGATGTCAGCTTCAATCGTGACTCCAAGATGGTTTGCCTGACCTGTGAGGTCAGCGGATGCTTCGTGGTTCGTGCCGTCAATTTTGAATGCACTATTGCGTACATAACACCACAGGATCGTGAGCATCCCAAGTTCATGTGCATAAGAAAATGCTTCGGTTACCTCCTGGATCTGCCGGTTGGATGCCTCAGATCCAAAATATATAGTAGCTCCCACTCCAATACAACCCATATCCCATGCATTCTGTATGCTCGCAAATGGAATCTGGTCATGTGTATTCGGATAGCTTAACAATTCATTATGATTGAATTTTAAGATAAACGGGATTCTGTGTGCATACTTTTGGGCTACTGCTCCCAAAACACCATAGGTGGAGGCGACTCCATTACATCCTCCTTCGATGGCTAGTCGAACAATATTTTCGGGGTCAAAATAAATCGGATTTTTTGCAAAGGATGCTCCTGCTGAATGTTCGATGCCCTGATCTACGGGAAGAATAGAGACATAACCGGTTCCGGCTAGGCGACCGGAATTGAATAGCGTCTGCAGTGAGCGAAGTACTCGAGGATTGCGATCTGATCCTGTCCAGACATTGTCAACAAAGTCAGGGCCGGGCAGATGGAGAGTTTCGTGCGAGATTGTTTTACACGTATGATTCAATAGTGTATCTGCTGAGTCTTCCAAGATCTCAGCAGTATTTGCATTATGCATTTCAGTCATGAATGGAAAAACTGGTAGAATTAAAAAGGTGCGAAGATGGGTTTAGTTAATTCGTGTAAGGATGGGCATCGTTTTTCGGGATTCATGTTACAAAATCCGCATGAGAACCCGAACCCACGTGTATTCAGTTTTAGGCCTATAGTTCCATACAAGGAGGCAGCGTGTTCGAAGGCTGCCTCCAGGTTACAAATTACCATGATCAGAAACAGATATTTTCGAGGTTAAGTTTTTTGGTCGATAATTATCTGGGATGTGCAAGGGATCGGTGATCCAGGACTCCAGATTCCGTCCGATATGTGCTCCAAATAATAATCCTTTTGATCCAAGGCCAGTCAGGATCCAGACATGTCTGGTTAAGGGTCCAACCATCGGGAGCCGAGTTCCGGGAACCCCAACCCGGATTCCGGCAGATGTACTCAAAATTTCCGCAGCACCCACAGAAGGAATCATTTTTTCGGTTAAACAGAGGATCTTGTTCATCCCTTCCTTGCTGGGTTTTGAATCAGCAGGAGCGTGTTCATAGGTAGTTCCAAGGATTAACTTCCCCCCTGATGGAACTGCATAGCCATGTCCACTAACAGGTAGTGATATGGAAGCATTCTCGGGAATACGTACGTAAACGATTTGTCCTTTCGTAAGATGTAAATTCAAGTTTGATAGGCCGGGAAAGGATGTATAGCCTGCCCCCAATGCAAGGATCAGCTTCTTCGTTTTTAAAGTCGTCCCCGATCTTAGTGTTACAGTTACGTCGGAGTCACTTTCCCTCCATCCAGCAAGATTTTCATGAAGAACTTTGCAGTGAGATGCAAGAAATATGAGCATGCGCTCCAGCAATTGCGGCGTGTTCAGAATACCTCCAGTGGTGATAGCGGCGCCGAATGGAGCTGAGACATAGGGATAATCTTTTTGAGTTTTCCTTGGCGGAATCCAAGTGATTGAATTGGGGTTTTCTGCAGAGAGCGTACGAAAATGTAAAGCTTGTTCCTCGTTCATAGCAGGGCGCAGAATCCCGCATGGATTATAGGTTTCAAGTGCATCCGAGCGAACCAGTGTGTTCAGGAGATCCCTGTAAGCAATATCTGAGTTCCAGAATGTGCTCATTCGCTGTCCGGCATAAGGGTTTACCAAACCAGCAGCAATAGCGGAGGCTGCGGGAGCTGTACCGGAGAGGATAGTGACATTTCTGGACCCAGAGAGCCATAGGGCCGCGCACATGCCGCCGAGTCCGGCACCGGCAATGATTATATCATGGATTGAATTCTGCACAGAATTTTCTGGAACAGCTTTGATGCATTAGGGTAGCATGCCGGTACGATTGTGCCCGTAGCTCAGCTGGATAGAGCGTCTGACTACGGATCAGAAGGTCGGGGGTTCGAATCCTCCCGGGCATACAGGTTTCAATTCAAATAAGGATCAGTAGATGTTTCACCATTGTACCTTAGCGGCTCACCCGCCCCGAGGCATCCCCTGCGAGTAGCTTTTGTACCTCTGCCACGGTCACTAGATTGAAATCACCGGGTATGGTATGTTTGAGACAGGATGCGGCTACACCAAAATCCAGGGATTTTTGGTTATCTCCCTGAAATGTAAGAAGCCCATAGATCAATCCCCCTACAAATGCATCTCCACCTCCGACTCGGTCAACTATTGGGGTAATTTCATAGGAAGGTGCATGAAGCAAATTTGACCCATCCCACAGCACAGCCGACCAATTATTGTGGGACGCACTGATTGAGCTCCGCAGTGTGATAACCGCTCGTTTGCAGCGCGGAAAGCGATTCATTAGCTGTTTTCCAACAGATTCATATGCTGAGGCATCCAAGTGTCCACTTCGGACTTCAACGCCTTCCGGGTGAATACCAAAGACTTTTTGGGCATCTTCTTCATTTCCTACAATGACATCGCAGAAAGAAACGAATTCTGTCATAACATCTTCGGGAGTTTTTCCCCACTGCCAGAGTAGCTTTCGATAATTGAGGTCAACAGAAATGATCACATTATGCCGCTTCGCTGCATCAAGTGCTTCTTTGATCGTCAATGCTGCTGTTTCGGAGATAGCCGGAGTGATTCCCGTCCAGTGGAACCAACCTGCGCCGGCAAAGACCTCGTTCCAGTCGATCATTCCTGGCGTGATGGAAGCTATTCCCGAATGGGCGCGGTCATAAATTACTTTACTGGCACGTGCTGATGCACCGGTTTCTAGGAAATAAATTCCAAGACGATCACCGCCACGCTCTATAAATCGGGTGTCAATTGCAAGAGAGCGTAACGTCTGAATTGCACCGGTTCCGAGTTCATTCTCTGGTACGCGGGAAACAAATGTAACGGGGATTCCGTAGCCGGACAGGGAGGCAGCGACGTTTGCTTCCGCCCCTCCGTAGCGTGCGTCAAACGACGAGGCTTGAGCAAATCGTTCAAATCCAGGTGGAGATAATCTCAGCATAATTTCGCCGAAAGTAACACAGCGTTTCATGATTGAACAGATAATGGATTAATTAGAAGAACAGAGGCGCGCCTACATTGCCCAGGCGGGAACAGTTCCAATCTCAATCCCGAACACCCACAGCATCAAAGTATAGGCACAGGCGGTAATCAGTACAATGAATATTAAATTAAGTGAAAAGCCGGCACGAGCCATTTCAAACACAGTAACACGTTCACTCCCGTAGATAATTGCATTAGGGGGTGTCGCAACAGGAAGCATAAAGGCACAACTGGCTCCCAGAGCTGCAGGGACTGCCATCAGCAAGGGACTTTCTCCAACTGCCAGTGCTAAGGCGGCCAAGACGGGCAAAAACGTAGCAGTGGTCGCAGCATTACTCGTGATTTCTGTAAGAAATATGATGATGCCGGTAGTGAGAAGGATGACCAATATGGTGGGAAATTGTTGAAATGGTTGCAGAGATTCCCCCAGCCAGGTTGCAAGCCCGCTACCTGAAACGGCTCCCGCGAGACTGAGTCCTCCTCCAATCAAAATTAATGCCCCCCAAGGCATTTTTTTTACTGTTTCCCAGTCCACAGCAAAAACTCCACGTTTGAAATCAATCGGTAGTATAAACAGAGATAAGCCTCCAATCATTGCAATTCCTGCGTCCGTCAGTCCAGGAATGAATGGAGTCAGCAAGGGTCGGGTAATCCAGAGTAGTGCAGTTCCTATAAAAACCAGTGCCACATATTTTTCCCCTAAGTTCATTTGACCGAGTTTTTCTTGTTCTTGTCTGATTAGATCATCACTGCCAACCAAGTCATGTGTGTCAAATGAATATAAAATCCGGGTGAGCATAAAGAATACGATAGGGACGCCGATCAAAACAATCGGAACCCCAACGGATAACCATTTGGTAAAGGTAATTGTGTATCCGTATTCGCTTTCAAAGAAGGCGCCGATAAATGCATTGGGAATGGTTCCAATGAGGGTTCCCATACCACCGATATTTGCCGCGTAGGCAATGCCCAGCAGTAGTGCAACCGAAAAATGATGTCTGAATCGATCAGTACCGTTCTGGGTGTCCGCCAATGCGATCACAGAAAGTGCCACAGGGAGCATCATCAGGGTTGTTGCAGTATTGCTCACCCACATACTCAGCCCGGCGGTTGCAGTCATGAATCCTGCAATCAAAGCGCGTGGTCCAGTGCCAGCATGAGAGATGATCCAAATTGCGATCCGCCGGTGTAATCCCCAACGCATCATCCCAAGTGCTATCATGAATCCACCCATGAACAGAAATATAATAGGATGAGCATATGGGGCGGCAGTGTCCTGTATGGTATTTATGCCCAGAACAGGAAATAAAATCAACGGAAGGAGTGAGGTTGCGGGAATTGGAATGGATTCAGCGATCCACCAAGTGGCCATGAATAGCGCAGTTCCCATGGTATACCAAGCTGCTGTACTCAATCCGGTTGGTGGTGGTAGAAGAAGTGTAGCCAATAACCATAATGGGCCAAGAAATAGTCCCACATACTGCCTTAATCCATAAGATGAATGTGTACTCATAATGATGTAAGTTAGTGTTTTTCAAGCAGCGAACAACTTTTTTTCACTATGTCAGAGATTCCTTGTATTCTTGGACTTGATGTTTCCACCACGGCATCCAAGGCGGTATGTATTGATGCCGAGGGTAATCTTCTAGGACAGGCCGCACATGAACACGAACAATCGAGCCCGTATCCACTCTGGAGTGAGCAAGACCCTGATGCATGGTGGCATGCTATGTGTAAAAGTATTCAGGTTGTTCTGGAATTGCCATCTGTGGACATAAATGCCGTGAAAGCGATTGGAGTCACTGGCCAAATGCATGGACTTGTTCTTCTAGATTCTCACGGTAAAATACTTCGCCCTGCGATGCTGTGGAATGACGGAAGGGCCGGTAGCCAATGTGAAATGATTCGAGAGCGAATAGGGCTTGAACGCCTGGTGGCAATCACAGGGAATGATGCTTTTGCAGGGTTTACTGCTCCAAAGCTTTTATGGGTCCGGGATCACGAGCCTGGCTGTTACGCAAAGATTGCTCAAATCCTGTTACCCAAAGATTATATCCGCTGGAAACTAACTGGTGTGTACGCGGCAGATCGAGCTGGTGCAGGGGGAACGTTACTCCTTGATCTTTCAACACGAACATGGGCAATAGATTTGCTGGAGGCTCTGGATATTCCGGAATCATGGTTTCCCCCCACGCATGAGGGTACCGAAAGTACAGGCGCCATTAATCGCGTATGTGCATCTGAAACAGGGTTATTGGAGGGTACACCTGTCTATGCAGGTGGTGGGGATCAGGCAGCACAGGCTGTTGGGGTAGGAGCAATTCATCCAGAAACTTGGGCAGTCACGTTAGGAACGTCAGGAGTTGTTTTTGCTCCTTCCAGCCAGCCACGCATTGAGCCACTCGGGCGTGCTCATGCTTTCCCGCATGCGATTCCCGGGATATGGCACATGATGGGGGTAATGTTGAGTGCGGCAGGAAGTCTTCAGTGGTATCGCGATACACTCGCCAGACAGATATCATATGAGCAATTACTATCCGAGTCGTCAGAAGTTGAAGCCGGGAGTGAAGGACTGTACTTCCTTCCTTATCTCACCGGAGAACGTACACCTCATGCCGATCCACTTTTGCGGGGGAGTTTCATTGGGCTAACCGCTCGCCATCACCGTGGCCATCTCACGAGAGCTGTTCTGGAAGGAGTCGCATATGGTCTCAGAGATAACCTTCAGCTTCTTTATGAGGCGGGGTTACCAGCGCCGGAGCGGATCTTGATTTCTGGGGGTGGGGCAAAGAGCAATTTATGGCGCCAGATTCTGGCGGACATTATGGGGCACTCTTTGAGTGTAGTGGAGGTGACCGAAGGAGCTGCGATAGGAGCCGCATTGCTGGCTGGAACGGGGGTTGGTGTATGGAATTCTATACAGGAAGCCTGCAATGTGACCATATCCGTTCATGAGCAGTCAATACCAGGGGAGGCCGCAGAGACCTATGCCGACTTGCATAAGAAATTCAAAGACCTCTATCCTCGCCTCAAAGCATTTTATCACTCCTGATTTTGCCTTGCTAAGCCCGGGGAACGTAGATTGGATTTAATCGAGGTGGCGGAGTAGGTCAAAGCCCACAAGGAAGCTTTGACCTACGGGGCAACAAACCCTACATGTCTAGCCACTATCTTGGGGTTTGCTATTATTTTGCAGATTCAGTGATCTGAATTTTACAATTGTTCCGAGAAAACTCGGATCGAAATTGATTTTAGGCCCTTCATCCATTTGAAATAATCCTATTGGCGATTCTCATCATGAGGATCACCGGCAAGGGTACACTGAATTTTTGAGGCTTTCTTGCCCTTAAGTGGAAGCCATTCTATTTTGGTTTTCACGGTTTCTTGAAATCGGTCTCGTTTTCAGCCAACCACGGAGTAAAATCTTTTGTCTCATCTTCCAGATTTCCCTGATCTTTACATTTTCGAGATTTTCAAAATTATCTTTCATGTTAAAAATCTCTTAAAAATCGGAATTTGTGTAGCAAAATCCACATATATGGGAATCTTCGGCAAAGTTCAGGTTTTTTTCTAAATCATTGGGTAACTTTCCTTTTCACGAACGCCGGCAATCGCGTATTTGTCGACTGTGGTATTTGTTTTATGAAGGCTTTTAGAGTATTGCAAATTCTTTTGCAAAGGGGATATTTCGGGAAGTTTCATACAGATACGAAAGGATCGTTATCTCCGAGAGGTTTGAGCGACACTTCACAGGGATGTGTCATGCGCTCTGTCACTCACAATCCAATGCCAGAGCAGGGCATATCAAATGATGATTAGCTCCAAATGCCGGATGATACAAAGTGGCAAAGGTGGTACGAGAGGCCTTGCATGGATACTCGTGTTCGTAGCGTTCTGCCTATCCCCTCCGACTCTTTTCGCACAGAGATTGTCGATCACTCCGCCAGCGGTGATGATTGTGGAGGGAGACTCCGGGGAGATTACGGTCGTGCTGTCGTCGGCGCCAACGTCAAACGTGACTGTAAATATTGTAAGATCTGATGGGACGGAAATCCGTCTGAGCAAAACGGAACTGACGTTCACTCCTTCAAATTGGAATATCATACAGACGGTGACGCTGACAGCAGAAGACGATGAAGATATTACGGATGACGAGGAAACATTGATTTTCATTGCACGCGGAGATGACTATGAAGAAAATGCTATCAGCGTTCATCCCGAGGCGGTGACAATTGATTCTCTCGGCCAGAGCGTCCAACTCAGCGCAATTATTCAGGATCAGGATGGTTCTTCTGTAACAGGTGTGTCTTTTAATTGGTCAAGTGCCGATCCTTCAGTGGCCGTGGTGGACTCGACGGGTAAAGTAACCGCTGTCGATTTAGGCATGACAGCGATTACGGCTACATTGGACGTCATCCCGGAGACAGCAACGATCTCGGGCGAAGCCACCGTGCAGGTTGCCTCTGACGGAATCACTGATCGCGATGTACTGGTGGCGCTCTATCATGCTACGGACGGGCCGAACTGGTTTGACAATACCAACTGGCTAACCGATGCTCCACTGGGGGAATGGTATGGAGTGAGTACGGATAATGCCGGGCGGGTCGTTAGCTTGGACCTCCGGCGCAGCAATCTGACCGGTTCAATTCCACCTGAACTCGGGAAACTTGCCAATCTATCGTATCTGAACCTTTCTGAGAACGAACTGTCGGGCTCGATTCCACCTGAACTTGGCAATCTTGCTAATCTATCGTCTTTTTCTGTTTATAGTAACGAACTGTCGGGCCCGATTCCACCCGAACTCGGGGACCTTGCCAATCTATCGTCTCTGCTCCTCACTGGTAACGAACTGTCGGGTCCGATTCCACCCGAGCTTGGGAACCTTGCCAATCTATCGTCTCTGGATCTCGGTCGTAACGCTCTGAGTGGCCCGATCCCACCTGAACTTGGGAATCTTGCCAATCTAGGGGATCTTTATCTTGGTGGTAACGATCTGACCGGCCCGATTCCCCCTGAACTCGGGAGCCTTTTCAATCTGGTGGGTCTGGGCCTGAGTGATAACGAACTGTCGGGCCCGATTCCACCCGAACTTGGGAACCTTGCTAATCTATCGTCTCTGTATCTCAGTTGGAACGATCTGACCGGTTCGATCCCACCTGAACTCGGGAGTCTTGCCAATCTATCGTCTCTGGGGCTTCATATTAACAATCTGAGTGGCCCAATTCCACCTGAACTCGGGAAACTTGCCAATCTATCGTTTCTGAGCCTTTGGGGAAATGATCTGATCGGCCCGATCCCTCCCGAACTCGGGAACCTTGACAATTTGACACAGCTGAGCCTCTCGGGTAATAATCTGACTGGCCCGATTCCCCCTGAACTCGGGAGTCTTGCTAATCTATTATCTCTGGATCTCCGTTTTAACGATCTGACCGGTTCGATTCCTCCCGAACTCGGTAATCTTGAAAATCTATCATCTCTGATCCTCTGGAGCAACGATCTGACCGGTTCGATTCCTCCTGAACTCGGAAACCTAGCCAATCTAGATTGGCTCTCTCTCTCTTTTAACAAACTGTCGGGCACGATTCCCCTGAGTTTTCAGCAACTCTCGAAATTGAGGGGGCTCAGGTTCAGCTATAACATCGATCTTTGTCTTCCGGATAATTTGGTCACGTGGTACGAAACCCTAGAACAACAAGATGGCCCGATCTGCCCGGACAGGGAGGTATTGCAGGCCCTGTACGAAGCTGCAGGAGGGGACGGTTGGACCAACGCGACTGGATGGCTTACGGATGTTCCTCTTGGTGAATGGTATGGTATAAAGATGGATACATCTGGCCGCGTGTCCACTGTGGATCTTGCGGGGAATGGCCTTTCGGGTCATCTTACTGACAGGATCGGCGAATTGGCTGGCCTTACGGTGCTACGGATCGGCGACAATGCTTTGACCGGATATTTGCCACCTTCGCTCCGCCTGCTCCCGCTTCAGGAGCTGCATTATGCGAATACGGGCCTGTGCATTCCGACTACGGCATCCTTCCAGATTTGGCTCACCGGAATCCCATCCCACGAGGGCACCGCAAAGGAATGCCAGTTGGAGGACCGTGAGATCTTACAGATTGTGTATCAGGCTACGAAAGGGCTTGACTGGACAGTGTCTGACAACTGGCTCACCGATGCTCCGCTTGAACAATGGCACGGGGTAAAAACCAACATAGACGGTCGTGTCGTAAGCCTGGAGTTGCGGGAGAATGAACTGGATGGGGAGATCCCGCCGGAATTGGGTGAGTTGGCCGAACTGAATACCTTGATCCTGTCCAATAACCTTCTCCGTGGTTCAGTCCCTGCCGATTTGGGCAATCTGGAAAACTTACAGTTTCTCAATCTCGCAGCGAATCAGCTTTCTGGACCGATCCCTCCAGAGCTGGGCAAACTAAGTAGTCTGGAATACTTGGATCTGAATTACAATCAGTTGACCTCCATTCCCCCAGAGTTAGGTCAACTGGAAAACTTGTGGTCTCTCCGTCTTTCTGAGAACCAACTCACCTCCATTCCTCCAGAGCTAGGTCAACTGGAAAACTTGTGGGAACTCGATCTTTCTGAGAACCAGCTCACTTCCATTCCCCCGGAGTTAGGCCAACTGGAAAACTTGGGGTGGCTCTCTCTTTCTGAGAACCAGCTCACTTCCATTCCCCCGGAGTTAGGCCAACTGGAAAACTTGGGGTGGCTCTCTCTTTCTGAGAACCAGCTCACTTCCATTCCCCCGGAGTTAGGCCAACTGGAAAACTTGGGGTGGCTCTCTCTTTCTGGGAACCGCCTCACCTCCATTCCCTCAGAGCTAGGTCAACTGGAAAACTTGAGGACGCTCTATCTTTTTGAGAACCGCCTCACTTCCATTCCCTCAGAGTTGGGTCAATTGGAAAACTTGGGGTGGCTCTCTCTTTATGGGAACCAACTCCCCTCCATTCCCTCAGAGTTAGGTCAACTGGAAAACTTGAGGTATCTCTATCTTAATGGGAATCACCTCCCCTCCATTCCCCCAGAGTTAGGTCAACTGGAAAACTTGCATACGCTCACTCTTTCTGGGAACCAACTCACCTCCATTCCCTCAGAGCTAGGTCAACTGGAAAACTTGCAGTATCTCGATCTTACTGAAAACCACCTCAATGCCTTCCCGCATGTACCTGGCGGCTTCCGAAGTTTGAGAGTCCTGAATCTTTTCCAAAACGAATTCACACTCTTCCCGTCGGAGCTCGGAGAACTGGACTTTCTTCAGATTCTGAGACTTGGCAAAAACCGTCTGACAGATATTCCTTCCGATCTCGGCCGCATAGCTGATATGAGGCAGGCTTCCTCTGCTCCACGTGATAGCATTCCTCTCTGGGGAAATAGGAACGATGAGAAGCCCCCCTGGGAACTAGACTCTGATGAACATCGATTTACACCCGACTCGCAGAAACTGGACCGATTCAACGACTTGCAGGCGAAGATTGACGGGCTACGCGAGCCGAGAATGGTCGTGAACGATACGATTGCGTTTCCGAATCTCCAGATTCTTGATCTCTCCTCCAACGAATTGAGCGGATCTTTTCCAGAAGGGCTGATCAATCTCACGGGATTGGGAAGCCTGAGCCTGAACCACAATACCGGCCTGGCCGGCCCCCTTCCTCTCGGCCTGACAGCACTTGAATTGCTCGAGGAGTTGCACATCAATGAGACAGGCTTGTGTACACCGGTGATTCCGGAGTTTCTTGACTGGCTCAGGAATGTGACGCGGCAGCGAGTGACGCGTTGCGAACAAGGCGAGAAAGCAATGGCCTACCTTGTTCAGGCTGTTCAGTCCCGTGAATTTCCGGTGCCGCTGGTTGCGGGGGAGCCTGCGCTGCTACGGGTGTTTCTGACGGTGAAGTCTGGCAATGCCAACGTGCCTCCTGTACGAGCGACCTTCTACTGGGGCGAAGCTGTCATCCATCGAGTGGAGATTCCCGGGACCTCCCATCCTATTCCCGCACAGGTGGACGAGAGTTCTTTGTTGAAGTCTGCGAACGCAGAAATCCCCGGCCATGTAATCCAGCCCGGCCTCGAGGTTGTGATTGAGCCGGATCCTGAGAGGACGCTCGATCCGTCACTGGGCGTAGTGCCGCGTATCCCTGCTAGTGGTCGGATGGCGGTGGACGTACGTGCGATGCCGGTCTTCGAGGTGACGTTGGTCCCCTTCCTTTGGCAGAAGAATCCAGATTCCTCGATCATTGACACGGTCGCTGCCATGGCCGCCGACCCCCAGGGCCATAGATTATTTGAGCGCACACACCTGCTACTGCCAATCTCAGAAATCAACGCAACGGCGCATGAACCGGTCCTGACATCCACCAATAACGGGGGCGACCTCCTCGACGAGGTCAATATGATCCGGATCGCCGAAGGCCGGGATGGTCACTATTTGGCGGTCATGGCACCTCCCACCACGGGGAGATACGCCGGCGTCGCGCATATCGGCGGCTGGTCAAGCTTCTCGGTCCTTAGCTCTGACATCATCGCACACGAGTTCGGCCACAACCGTTCCCTCGACCACGCACCGTGCGGCGGAGCTGGCAGCCCGGATCGATTCTATCCCTATGAGGAAGGGAATATTGGTGCGTGGGGCTACAACTTTGATACCGCTGAGCTGATATCGCCGAGACTGGCTGATTTCATGTCCTACTGCCGCCCCGATTGGACGAGCGATTATCATTTCACCAACGCGGTTCGCTACCGACTCGAAACCGAGACTGAACCCAACTCGAACCTGATCGCTGCGGCATCATCCGCTTGGACTGCCTCTGAACGCACTCTGATGCTCTGGGGTGGTCTGAACGAGGAAGGCGAACCCTATTTAAGGCCTTCTTTCTTTATTGACACCTCACCTGTGCTACCGGAGGCCGGTGGTCCCTGGTCACTCACTGGCGTAGATGAAACGGGGGCAGTGCTGTTCTCGTTGTCCTTCGCCATGTCGGAGTTCACTGACACCGACGACGAGCGCGCTGGATTTACGTTCGCGGTGCCAGTCACATGGACAGAGGAACTGTCGAGGATCACGTTGCAGGGCCCAGGCGGCTTGGTCAACCTTGACCGCAATACTGATCAGCCCATGACCATCTTGCGCGATGCGACGACAGGTCGGATTCGGGGAATTCTCGACGGAGTTCTGGGAAGGTCGGCTCTGGATATGATCGCAATCAGCGACGAAAACACTCAGAATATTCAAGTCCTCATCAGCCGGGGGATTCCCGATTCTACGGACGTGCAGCGGTAAGGGAGTCGGGCAGAATAAGTTGCATGACTTACTCCGAATCGGGTTCTTGAGTTCAGATACGCACTCTCCTGCCCGATGCATTTAACCCCCAAACCCTATTCCCGCAATTCAGTGCAGACTTCTGAATCTTTTAACGTACCAAATGCCGAAGCCTGGCAATGGCAAAATGGAAACTGGAGCGATGAATCCAATCCCTGTGCGGATTTTGCTACACAAATCCTGAATTTGCCCTATCATCAAGTTCTTCCATCCGCCCAATTATCGGCGAATGGATCACTTTGTACTATACCAAGAGAAAAGTTTATTTATTCGTACTTGCTGGCAGGACGATAGCGAATTTCAGTTGTTCCGAGCGGTGCATTTGCACGCGTTTCAATATTGAGTGAATCAGGGCCTCGTTCTTGATACAGGTGATAAGCGGCACCGGCTATCATAGCTCCATTATCCATGCACAAGCCTTTTGGTGGTGCAAAAATCGCATATCCTTGTTCGTTGGAAGCATTTTTTAGTGTGGCTCTAAGCGGTTGATTTAACGCAACTCCGCCCGCCAAGGCAATTCGTGTGAGTTTATGCATATGAGCAGCACGCATGGTTTTAGAGACCAACAAATCAATAATTGCCTGCTGGAAGCTCGCACATAAATCAGCTTGGTTCAGGTCAGGATTACGATCAATGGCGGCAATGACGGCAGTTTTTAATCCGCTAAAGCTGAATTCCCCATCAGAGCTATTCATTAGGGGGCGAGGGAAATCATATGCATGGGGATCTCCCTTTTGTGCTAGTTTTTCGATGACTGCCCCACCCGGATATCCCAGACCCAAGTGCCGAGCCACCTTATCCAGTACCTCGCCCGCCGCGTCATCACGTGTATGTCCTAGCAATTCGTACGTCCCATGGGCAATCACCTTGAGCAGAAGGGTGTGGCCTCCGGCAACGGTGAGACATAGAAATGGAAAATGCAATTCATCAGTACGCCCCATCAGGTTAGAATAAATATGTCCCTCCAGATGGTGGATGCCAATCAGGGGAATATTAGAGGCCAGCGAAATGGATTTTGCTGCCGAGACTCCTACGACCAGCGAAAGCATAAGCCCTTGATGATGAGAAACCGCAACCGCGTCAAGGCCTGAAAAAGAGACGCCGGCTTCTATTAAAGCAGATTCAATGATATAATTAATTTTAGCAGTATGCTCTCGGGCTGCAATTACAGGGACAATTCCTCCAAACCGATTATGAGCTTGGTATTGTGATGCTATCACATTAGAGAGTACATTGCTACCATTTTCAACAACCGCAACCCCCGTATCATCACAGGAGGTGTCAATTCCAAGAATCAGCATAGATCAGTGAGGTGCATCACGTTCTACATGAGAGGGTTGCAAGTATGCCGGCGTAAGCGACTTGATGGAATCTCCTGTCAGCAGGATTCGCGAGGTTTCCAAAGCAGCCATCAGAGCTTCGGGTAAAAGCCGATCGACCGAGAGATATGTGCCACGTTGGCAAAATTTCTCCCTGAATACCTCTCCATACTCGATCACACTTGCTGAATCTGTTTCAATTTGTTTTATGACGAGATCAATAGAATCGACTGCCATTTCAGGTGATTGAGATATGGAATATCGCGCATAGTAACACCGATTACGCCCAGCACTCATAAGACCCCAGACAGGCCTGCAAGCATCTGAAACCAGAGCATCCAGAGTGTTCAGAGGTAGGAGGGGAAGGTTCAATACTTGCGCAAGCGTTTTTGCGGCAGTAACTCCAATATTTAACCCGGTCCATGAACCTGGACCGATGACTACAGCTATACGATCAAGGTTCTTTGGAGTAAGGTTTACAGATTTCAGAGATGTCTGGATTTGTTCATGTAAGTATTCCGCCGGTCGTCCTTTCAGAATATTCGCAATAGATAACTCGTTGTTCTGAGTAATCAGTACGGTTGTATAAGGGCCGGATGTGTCAAGCACCAGCGTGTACATAAGAATCGGATAAACGTCTGAGTACTTGTGCGTAAGCTGTGGAATCAGAGGAGATTTTAAAAATTCTGTGATTTTGCTTTGAACCGGGAGAGATTGAAATCTTCAGAAAATCTGCCACCAGTTCAGATAAAAATTTTGATGCCCATTCAACCGCAATAATATGTTCTGGATGAGAAAACAGCTCTTCAAAGAGCATGAGGTCGGCTGAACGCAGAGAGTCTAATCTGTAAAAATCAATGTGAATCAGCGTAGTATGTTGAATAGGGTATTGCTGTATCAAGGTATAAGCGGGGCTAGTCACATGGGTGTCGGAGGAAATTCCAAGTCCCAGTGCGATTCCCTGAACGAGGCAGGTTTTGCCTGATCCGAGGGAGCCATCTATGCCCAAGATAGATGATTTGGGTAATAAGGTGCCTATCAAACGCCCCAGAGATTGGGTTTCGGAAGGGCTGTATGTGATAAGATCAACCAAGGTATTTTCAAGTTTTTCAGCCTGTGCAACGCTGTTGCTTATGCACGGTTGCCCGTCAGTTGTTGCCTTTGCTGTATCTTTGATTATGAATTAAATATGAGATCGAATGAAATTGTACTGGGTATTACCATTGTTCGTGTTAGCTGCTTGTCAGCCTAATTTAGAGATTGAAATATCTTCTGATGCGGAGAGTGAGGCAGAATCATCAGAAGAAGAAATGGAATACATGCCTTCTACTTCGGCCGAGGATGCGGTAGTATATCTGATTATGCCAGAGGATGGAGCAGTGATTCCGGCCGGGGAGTTGAAGGTTAAATTCGGTCTATCCGGTATGGGGGTAGCACCGGCGGGTGTGAAATTTCCGAATTCAGGACACCACCATTTGTTAGTGAATGCGGCTGAGATGCCGCCGATGGATATGCCCATTCCTACAGATTCTGCCCATTTGCACTTTGGTCTTGGACAGACGGAAACTACACTGGAGTTAAGTCCGGGTAATTACACGTTACAACTGGTTTTGGGTGACCACAGTCATATTCCTCACGATCCGCCAGTAGTTTCTAAACCTGTGACCATTACTGTTGAGTAATGCATACCCGATTACCGATTGCTGTCCAGCGGTGACGAGTGTTTTTCGTAGACATCAATGACCACATGTGGACCAGGTATTTCGCCGTATAGGGAAGATTGGTGATCAGCGATGGCGGCGAATATTAGGGGATCCTATGAAGGCAGTATCTTATGGCTTCGCCGAGATCTGAGATTGATTGATCAACCTGCTTGGCATGTAGCACAGGAATCATCCGGGCCAATCTGGCCTGTGTTTATTCTTGATCCGTTGATTGAATCCACTTATGGCGCAGCACCTAAATGGAGGCTTCAAGAGAGTCTGCGAGAACTGGGAGATAGGTTAAAGCAACAGAACAGTCGATTACTTCTTCGAAGAGGGGACGCTTTGGAAATCCTTCGCTCGTTGATCAGAGAGACGGGAGCCAAACATATAGTCTGGTCCAGGCTTTATGATGCTCAATCTATCACCAGAGATGACAGGATACGGATTGCGCTGAATAATGAAGGTATCACGGTTCGGGAGGTAAATTCCAGTCTGCTATTTGAGCCTTGGACTGTGATGACCCAAACAGGGAGTTTTTACAGAGTGTATACGCCTTTCTGGAAGGCAGTAAAGCAGAGAGATGTAGCAGTTCCCCTCCCGGCACCAACCAGCCTTCGACCACCCCGTCTATGGCCGGATAGTGATTTACTTTCTGATTGGAAACTTGGTGCGGGCATGAATCGTGGTAGCGCTGTGGTCGCCCGGTATGCAGGTGTTGGTGAGCAAGCTTCGTATCAGCGACTTGAGCAGTTTATTGAGAACTCGATTGATCAGTACAAATCACAAAGAGATTTCCCGGGCAGGGAGTCAACATCGAGATTGTCAGAAAATTTGACGTACGGGGAAATTTCGCCGAGAGTTATTTGGCATGCAGGCTTAAATGCTATCAGAGAGGTGAGGGATGTCAAGGAAGCTGAGCATTTTCTGAAAGAGTTGATCTGGCGAGAATTTGCCTATCACCTCTTGTATCATACTCCTCATATCATAAATGAAAATTGGAGATCAGAATGGGATCATTTTCCATGGCGTGAGGACAACGAGGATGCAGAAATTTGGCGCCGAGGGATGACGGGGATCGAGATGATTGATGCTGCCATGCGAGAAATGTATGTTACCGGTACTATGCATAACAGGACTCGCATGTTGGTAGCCAGTTTTTTAACCAAACATCTGATGACCGGATGGAAGGTTGGCGAGAAATGGTTCAGAGAGTGTCTGATTGACTGGGATATTGCTGCGAATTCAATGGGCTGGCAGTGGACTGCCGGATCAGGTCCTGATGCTGCTCCGTACTTTCGAATCTACAATCCTGAAATTCAGGCCAAAAAATTTGATCCAGATCACAGCTATCGGGATAGATTTATTGCAGAGGGGAGGTTGATACCGCACTTGGATGCATTGAGTTACTTTGAAGCTATCCCGAGATCATGGAATCTTTCACCGGCTCAGGCATATCCCGCGCCAGTCATCGATTTAAGCGTAGGGAGAAATCGGGCATTGGATGCCTACGGGAAACTATAGATTTGGTATAGCCTGCACTCCCGAGCGGATTTTATGATGTGAAGATTACGGGCGTTTTATGAGTTGAACGCGTAGCAATTTGTGATCCAGCCAGGGGATTCTGTCCTGGAATTCTGGGTAGCCGTCTTTTTTCAGCAGCCCGGTTTTTGCTTCTACACGTTCATATCCTTTCCCCACCCCACTCCTACAAGAAATTTTTGAAAATTCCCCGAATTTATGACTCATCTCACAAAAATGGCTGAAGCCCCAAACTTAAATCTGACGCACTTCTGTTGAAAATGTATAAGAAGGTTGTTTTGCTTTTTTTCAGAGATGATTGATTTTAGTCCCGTTTCTGTGTGCCTAACGGCAAATTTGATGCAGGTGTCAGCGTTCCATAGAGTCCCTGCCAAAATCTCGTTCACGTAATACAGGCTTCGGGTTGGGGTGCATAGGGAAATTCCATTCGTTTACGTGCATAGTTAGAGATCAACCAACTATGCATAGATAGAATCGGAATATTATAGACTTCATCTTGGCTGTGCAGGATTCCACGCTCTACTGCTCTCTTAAACAGACTATTCGCTTTGTCTGGATCATCGTACTCCTGCAATAAAATTGACTCAATATCTTCCTTATCAATCCCTTTTTCAGGCACAATGTTT
>JAPOTE010000114.1:0-5546 GCA_026709335.1 Bacteroidota bacterium
TTCTATATTTGATTCAGCTTGAATTTAATCATTTCATACAAAACCCTACAGAACCATCGAGATTTGGGGCAGTGCTCTACGATGGAGAGATATGCGCGAGTTACGGAGATGGAATGTATGTTATTCCAATCCGCATGCTCTGGGAAAACTGAACATGATGCGCAATTGAACGAAGCTTCCCCTCGAAATCAATCGAGAGGAAGCTTTGATATCAGATTAAAAATGTAATGCGTAAATCAGGCGTATATCACGACCTGGCAGCGGTACAATTTCTTTCAGGAGCGATGTGTGCGCTCTGGCCAACTTGTTTGTAAGGTTCAGTCCCTGCAAAGAAATGCTTTGAACCGTAGAACCGACTATTAAACGGTACCCTACTTTGGCGCTTATCATTGTGTAGCCATTCGTCTCATCTTCGGTGAGTGAGAATACCCGGTCTTGCCTAGAAATACGGTTTACAGATAAGCTAGCATTGATATTATTGAGATAATACTCTAGCGTAGCAGCCAACCGTAACGGTGGAATACGGGGCAAATTGCCTCCTTCGAGTGTGAGGCGTCCATTAACATAATCTGCGTCCAATTCCAGCATTAGACGAGAATCCTTTCCCTGAAACAAATCGATATCAGCTTCCAGTTCCGCCCCTGTAATTCTGGCCTCGGATTGAGAGGTGACGAGAACTGGATTTCCCTCTTCCATTTTGCCTGTTGGTGCAAAATAGATATAGTTGTCTGACTGATTTATATATCCTGTAACTCTGAGATCAAAGAGAGCTGATTGAACATAGCCGGAAAGGGTTGCATTGTTCGTAACCTCAACTTCAAGATTCTCGTTGCCTCGTTCCACTGAACGAATGGCTGTATGCAATCCATCAAAATATAGCTCCGCTGTACTGGGTATTTTGGCTGCACGGGCCAAACTGAGCGAGAGAGAAATCTTTTCGCTGGCTTTATAATTGAAACCACCCCCCAAGCTCAGAGATGAAAAGGATCGATCCCTCCTGTTCACTGCGTCATGAGATACCCATTGCATACGTCCACTGAACTCGAGTTTTAGTGCTCCAAGATCAACTCGCTCCATTGCAAAAATACCCAAGTCAGTCGTTAGTGTCGTAGGGAGACTTGAATGATCTCCAACAGATTGTAGGTCCAAATCTCGTCTTCTTGCCTGTATTCCAATGACACCTTTTGTATTGGGATAAAGTGAATGATCCAGTTCAAGGCGTCCTGCCCATTGATTATTTTCATAAACGATACCAACTACATCCGGGCCTGACTCAGATTGTTCCAGTTCGGTATGTTTATAATCTGTCACACCAATTCTTGCACGAAGACCATTAACAAATCCATCACCAAAGCGATAGGCTCCTTCAACATCGTATGTAACGGAGTTTAGATCTAAAGACACGGAGGTTTCCTCTTCTTCATGATCCTCGTGATCGCCATGGTCCTCGTGGTCCTCGTGGTCTTCGTGGTCTTCGTGGTCGCCATGATCCTCGTGATCGCCGTGCGAATGCATATGACCGCCGGGAACACCGTAATCAGTGTTGTGGAAGCTGACAGCTGCTCCAATATACCCTCGCGTACCAAGCCAAGACATACCCAACGAACCTCTTGATAAAGATGTATTTGAGTTTTCGATATGATCTACTAGACGAGGTTCTTCCTCTTCATGTTCATCATGATCCTCGTGGTCATCATGATGCTCTCCTTCCTCGTGAACGTCCTCTGGATTGAACAAAGGTGTGGAAACATCTCCTGTTTCACGTAATAAGCCACTTGCACGCCACACGAGATTTCCAAAAGCACCTGTCAAATTTCCGCCACCACCACGCTCACTAGCCCCCAGTCCACCTCTCCCCAGAATCGTTCCCTCAATCCGGTTCACCGGCTTTTCGTTGGGAATTCGCCCATCAAGAATATGCACCACCCCACCGGTAATATTACTTCCGTACAAAAGTGCCGCCGGGCCACGAATAATTTCGATTCGCTTGGCACCAAAAGCATCGACACTTACAGCGTGATCTTCACTTTGGTCACTCACATCGCCGACATCCAAACCATGCCGGAGAATTTTGACTCTGCTCCCCCCAACGCCACCAATAATGGGGCGGCTGGCACCAGGTCCAAAATACGTGGATGCCATGCCCGCCTGATTTTTCAACGATTCTCCTAAATTGAATCCACCCAGTTCACGGAGATCGTTTTCGGTTATGACACCCACTGGATTCACCAGTTCCGAGCGACTTACAGCAGTAGGACCTGCAGATACTACAATCTCCTCCAAACGCAAAGATAGACCGACCTCAATATCAATTTCAATCGTTTCGCCAGCAGTTACTATGATTGTTTTTGAATTTTGCCCCCAAGATGGACTCTCAGCACGCAAAAGCACCGAACCCGGGGTAACATCTTCAAAGACAAATTCCCCCGATTCATTCACCCTTTGGGAATAATTCAAGCCAACCAAGGTAACGGTAGCATCGTTCACAACTGATGCATCATCAGTCTGATAAACGACGCCCCGGATGCGCCCCGTGTCTTGTGCACTCACAGCGGAGGCGTCCATCACAAATATTACTCCTATAAAAAAGAGAAACACACGCAGTCGATTCATTATAAGTATAGATAGTTTGTTTAGAGCTTCGTAACAGTGGAAAAAATTTCCCGGTAAGGTGACGTAGTTGTACTCTCAAAGGTTCCAACATCAAACCTGATGCTTCCTGAAAGAGATTCCAATCAAAAGCAATTGGGGGTTCCTGCTGTTTTATGGCGTTTGGGTTATCAACTGCATCATTCTAACTTTCCTGTGACATGCGGAAATTATAAAATCCCCATGAGATCTTAGATTCCCAAGGAATGTAATCTTCGAATTCGTTCCTCCGTAGGAGGATGGGTACTAAACAAAGACATGAAACCCTTTCTAGAAAACGGCATCATAATAAACATATGAGCAGTAGCCGGATTCGCATCCATGGGAATGCGTTCTTGAATATTTTCAATCTTTACAAGTGCACCGGCCAACCCTTTTGAAGAACCTGCAATTTCTGCGCCTGTTCTATCCGCTACAAATTCTCTCGACCTGGAAATCGCTGACTGAATCAGGACTGCAGCAATTGGTGCGAGAATCAAGGTCGCAAGAAAGCTCACAATATTATCTCTCCGATCTCCGCCTCCTCCAAAAATCATTGCAAATTGTGCCATGCGTGCAACCATCATGATCGTTGCAGCAAGTGTGGCTGAGATTGAACTGATCAGAATATCACGGTTTCTGACATGTGCCAACTCATGCGCCATCACTCCCGTCAATTCTGACTGATTCAAATTCCGGATTAATCCTTCAGTGGCAGCGACTGCTGCATGATCGGGATTACGTCCAGTAGCAAAAGCATTCGGAGAATGATCAGGGATTACATATACTCTCGGCATCGGTAATCCTGCATTTTGCGCCAAACGTTCTGTAATCCGATAAAGCTGGTGATCTTTTCCCACTTCCTGGGCACGATACATCCTCAAGACAATCTTGTCAGAATACCAATAGGACCCAAAATTCATTGCGATTGCAATGACAAATGCGAGCAACAAACCCACCTCCCCACCAAGAAATGCACCAAGTGCAAGCACCAGACCACTAAGCCCACCCAAGAGCAATGTCGTCCTCATACTACTATAAATTTGGGGATTTTATGGATTTAAAAACTTGCCTACACACAACCCGTTGATTTTAGTAAATCTGTCTATCTATGTTCCATATCAGCAGGCGCTAATCAAAATCAAGCAAATTTCATGTTTATTGACGTGCCCTCTGCAAGGGGGCAGCGCAATAAGGCAATAGCATAGCTTGGATCGGAACCCCAGCAGGATCAGATTCCGGCCGTATTTGGATGTACTCCGGAAGGGACTCAGTTTGGGAAATCCGACAGAACTTCTTTCGTATCTAGAAAATTTCACACCTTGATAAGGCCTGCATGTAGGAGATACTGATCTTCCTTTTGACGCATGACCTTCTTAGCTTCGATCGTATTGTCTTCGTAGCCAATCAAATGAAGTAAACCGTGTACAATGTAACGACTAGCTTCCTGGATAAAAGTGACCCCATAAGATTTACAGGACTCCTGTGCAAAATCCAGACTTACATATACCGCTGCGTCAATTAGAGAGCCATCGGTGAATGAGAAGCTGAGTACATCCGTATCATAATCAGCATTTTTCCACAACTTGTTCAAGCTATGAAGCTTCTCAGCCCCCGTTAATACAATCTCCAATCGATGAATCTGTCGCCCCTCTGCTTCAGTAATCTGGTTGACCAAACTCCGTATTCGATCGGAATCCAGGTTAAGATGAGAATGGTCTGTATAGATTATCACCGCATCTTCTGGTAAAATTTCAGGGGAATCAGGCCAGAATTCCACTTCGGTTTCAGCCTGTGATGGAAGTTTCTTCGTCTTCATCAAACTCAAAGCCTTCCAGAATTCCCTCTGCCATCATGAAAGAGATCACGCTATTCGAGATCTGCCTGGGCATTTTGGTATAATCCATATCCAATAAGCGACGATCATAATTAGAATATACTTGACACCATGCCTTTGCCTGCACAATGAGTGCATTCACAACATTATGCCCCCGAGCGTAAAAGATAACTTCCCGAAACTCTTCCTCCGCGAACAATCCGGTGCACCCAACCAGATGCAACTGGCAGCTCGCCGTTTCAGCCGTAATGATATGGCCTGGAATTTCATCCTTGAGATCACCCGGGAACTCAACATCTATGGAAATCTCCAATTTTACAACTTCCCCAAGCTCCTCATTCTTGATTTCATAAAAAACCACCCGATCCTTTTTTACAGGTGTCGCACCGAGTGTCCGACCAATTCGCTCGAAATCATGCTCCTGAAACTGAAAAGTCATATCCGCTCTCTGTCTAATAATGGCTTAAGTTTATTGATCTTCACCTTCAAATCCTGTCTCTTCCGATATAGAATCCTGTGCAGGAAGTGAATCTGAACCCGAAAAAGTATCAGAGATCTCCCCATCAAAAATATCCATCACCAAAGCCTGCATTTCGGCTGCAGTCACAGTTGCCTCTTCTCCAAAAGATTCTCGAATTTTATTTTCTAACGCCGCTGCACCCTCAAAGTCGGAAGCCTCCAGATATGCAGATCGAATTGATTGTAGAAACGTGAACGTATATCGATCATCCCCCTGAGAATTGCTTTGACTCAATCGATGCATCAATAAAGGCTCCGAATGACGATAGATCTCTATAGCTTTTTCATGCATTCCTGCCAATTGATAGACACGAGCTGTATAAATGAATGAAATAAAATCTCCCGGGATTGTAGTAAATGGCACCTTCTCCATAAACTCATCCATCAGTGCAATCCCTTCATCTATCTGGCCGGCCTCAATCATGGCTGACGCAACCTGAGAAAAAATATTCCTATAGTTATCCACCATACGCCGAATATTGGCATCATAATAGACATCCGGATTGTCGAGATTCCTAAACTTGAACGTCCTTAATCGCTCAGGGGTAACGCCGAGCTCAAC
>JAPOTE010000114.1:5556-26451 GCA_026709335.1 Bacteroidota bacterium
CCTACCAAATCGCTCATCATGGCGTATTGGCACAATCCTCAAAGCCTGCCCCTCTAGTTGAAAATAATTATCTAGATTAAGACGTCCATCAGTAGCTACCGTAACAGCAAAATACACAGGGCGCTTCCATCCCCCGGCGGCTGCGCCGTGAATAATATTTAGCGCGGCAATATCGGCACCATATAGAAGATTTAGTGGATCCCCTGTCTCTGGATCAGTACTGAATCTCCGTCCCTCTAATATCCAACCCATGGTAGAATCCATTAAACTTCGATCAGTCTGTCCCAAAAACACCTCTGACTCCTCAGAGAACAATGCTGGATCAACGGGTAAAGTCTGAGCTGCAGGCCTCCATAGACGAGCTCCTAGGTTACCGATTTCTGATTCAGATAAAGTAATAGGCAGAGGTGTTGACTCTCGAGAATACTGATTCTTGAGCTGCCTCACATACCATGGCGTATTCAGGAGCGAGAGATTTGCTACACGTACATCTCTTCGGATTCCCTCTACTTCCTGCAAATACCACAGAGGAAATGTATCGTTGTCGCCGTTCGTGAAAAGAACTGCATTTGGTGCGACACTCATCAGCATATTATGTGCATAATCCGGGGCAACGTAACGCCCTGAACGATCATGGTCGTCATAATTTTCGAACGCCATCCACCCCGGAACAGCCAAAAATATGATCGGTGCAGCAGCCCAAGCAACATAACGAGATTGCTCTACTGTATTCTTTATGGAATCTAATAACAACTGCAATAGCCCGCTTGCACCAATTCCAATCCAAAAAGCGAAGGCAAAAAAACTGGCCACATAGGCATAATCCCGCTCACGTGGTTGCAAGGGGGTTTGATTCAAATACAAAATGATACCTATACCTGTCACGAGAAACAGGATCAATACACTAAACGCATGTTTCCAATCTTGACGAAAATGATAGAACATCCCGAACAACCCCAATAACAGAGGCAATCCGAAGTAACGATTGTGACTTGCCTTTTCACTGGGAGTTTGGTGAAACTCCTCGCTCGAACCTTCAAGCAATGAAATCCCTGTGATTGCACGCGCGCCTTCAACATCGCTCTCACGCCCTGAAAAATTCCATAAAAAATATCTCAGGTACATGTGCCCCAGCTGATACCTCCAGAAGTAATCCATATCAGAGGAGTACTGCCTGTAAATATTCACATGTTGCGGGGCAGGTGAATGACGGCGTGGGAACAACTTTATGTTCTCTTCATCAAAACTTCCCGTATCATCATTAAAGCTTGCTCCAGTCAGAATTGGTGTATCTCCATACTGTTCCCGCTCCAGATAGGATACAATAGCTTCTGGTGTTTCCGGATCATTCTCGTCAATGGGAGGATTCGCTGCACTCCGAATAAAAATTACTGCATAGCTCGAGTATCCAATCAGAACCATAAGCACACAGATAGATACCAGGTTTGCCACTTGCAGCGACCGGTTATGAGTATACCATACGACAAAAACGACTACAACAACGAGGGAGAAGAGGGTTAAGAGTGGCTGCCCTGTTGAGCCGGCAATTCCAGGCAGTTTTTGAATAATTCCAGGATAAATACCCAAGAACACGATAGATGCAATGACAAGCGTCAGCAAAATAGCCCGCCATCGCTTCATCGACTTCCATTCAGGCTGCCCCTTAATTGTCCATTCTTTCTTATCGTACTCGACAAAAAAGATGATGAGTGCGATAAAAAACAATGCAAGGAGGCTCATTAGATGAACTCCAATCGCAAGTCCAAACAAGTATGCAACCAGTACAAGAATTCGATTGGCTCCCAGCCCGAGGCGATCCTGCGTACTCTTTAACTCATCCTTTGCCACCTCACTCCACTTCATGATCAGCCATACTACAAGTGCAGTGAACAACATGGACATCGCATATACCTCCGCCTCCACTGCATTAAACCAGAATGAATCTGTCGCTGCAAACGTACAGGCTCCGATGACTCCACCGAAGTGATGCATAAATGTGAGCTTGCCCTCTTCTGTACCGGAGATGAATTTTCGTAGCAGTCGTACAATAATCCAATATGTGAGAAGTACCGTGATCGAACTACACAGCACGGAAAGCATATTGATTGACAATGAAACCAAATGATCGGGAGCGAACATGGAGAATAATCTCCCGACCAGCATATAGAATGGGGCACCCGGTGGATGGGATACTTGCAGACCATGGGCGATCGCAATGAATTCTCCTGCATCCCAGAAACTCGCTGTGGGTGCAACCGTCAGACCATAAAGGATGGTCGCATACACAAATACCCCAATGGATACAAAAAAATCCGCGCCTTTTTTAGAATTCATATTTTTGTCGCCAGACTCTGCATGGAATCATTAAACCCGTATAACTCTGGGCAGCAACGCGTGTTGCCCCATAAACACCTCTCATCAAAGCAGAAAATTAGAAATTGATAGATTTTTGTTACACTACACCCAATTCAACGTTTATCATGCAGATTAATTATAGATCCCTGATCGATCATTGAACTGATGGGCTTTTTTCCAAAGATGAGAATCATCCACCAAATGATATTGAAGCAACTGCCAGGCCCATTTTTGGGATGGCTACTGCTCTTGTTATTTCTGTTGTTGATGCAGTTCCTGATTAAATTTCTACCGGAATTGACAGGAAGAGATTTGCCGATTGCTCTCATTCTGGAACTGATTACCTACAATCTTGCCTATATGATCGTGTTAGCCGTACCCATGGCTTCTCTTCTATCAACGTTAATGGTTTTCGGCTCACTGGCAGAATCACGTTCTTGGGTAGTTGTTCGTAACTGTGGCATTACCCTCTGGAGTCTAAGTTGGCCGGTGCTCCTTGCCGCGGCCCTTCTTTCTTGGGGGATGATGTACTTCAATAACGTATTGCTCCCTGAATCAAACTTCAGGGCCCTCAATATGTGGCAGACCATTCGGAATGCACGACCCGGATTTGAACTAGAACCAGGTGTATTCTATCAGGAGATTGACGAATACAGTATTTTGGTTGGAAAACGAGAAGGCAATTCTCTCTACGATATTCTGATCTACGACTATACACAGGGGGTGGCCAATGTTGCAACTATTCATGCTGACCGTGGAGAACTGATCCCACAGGGAGACTTTCTGGATATGATACTCCTGAATGGTGAAGTACATCGACTCTTCCGTCCCTCCAAGGCCATCACCATTGAACGATATGAACAACTCAGTTTTGAGCGCCTCCAACTGCGCCTTGATCTTAGCGAGCTCGGATTTCAAACTGCACCTCAAACCGGGAGTTATCGATCAGATCGCTCAACACCTGTAGATCAGATGTTTGAGATTGTAGATTCTCTCAAACATCAATTTACGGAGCAGACTATCGAGCTCCGAAGTATAGCACCAACCCCGCTCTCCTCTGATCACCATAGGAGAGATTCGGTAACGGATTCCAATGGAGCTTCGGGACAGAATTTAAACCAATCAGCCTCAATATCTGCATTTAACAGGGAAGATCCGACGAATTCGATCGCTCGGCGCAGCATATTAGATGGATTAACTACGGACCAAGTTCGGCGCATATATCAGAATGCGCGGAATTATGGGCAGGATGCACGAACTACAGCTTCTGGTAAGGGGCGGAATCTCAAACGTACTACCACGATCATCAGCCGCTATCAGGTGGAGATTCACAAAAAATATTCAATCTCCGTGGCTTGCTTTGTTTTTGTCCTGATTGGCATACCGCTTGGATTAAGTATTCGTCGGGGGGGACTCGGAGTTGCCTGCCTTGCAGCGATGAGTATTTTTATTTTCTACTGGATCACTCTGGTTCAGGGAGAAAAACTGGCTGATCGAGAACTGCTCACTCCTTGGATCGGCATGTGGTGTGCAAATATTTTGATTGGCTTCATTGGAGTTTGGCTCTTTATCCGAGTTGCTCATGATCTGAGAGTGAGGCCATATTATTCTTCAATCCCTTTCATCAACAACCAAAAGAACGTTGATGATGAAAAGACTCCTCTGAGCATTCAAGTTGAACATTAGATTAATCAGAGAAGATGTGGAATATTGATGTAATTTGCCAGTTTTGTCATGACAAACGAATGGGATATTGCTCTGAGAATATGAAGCCTGCTCCTCTGGTAGAAAATGTATTTCATGTCCAGATTCTCATGCAGCCACACTTTAGTTTTTTCCAAATCCTGAACCCGAAATTTGCAAGATGCTCACTCAATATCAAAAACATCTATGAATAAATCCGAAAACCCCATAGATAAGATTCTAGCTTCTGAAAATATATCGAAGGAGGATGCTTCTTCAATACATATCGGACAGAATGACGGAAAACGATCTATACTGGCACACATTGAACAGTACGAAGCAATATCTCCTGGCATGGGCAATAGAGTTCTGAAGATCATTGAACGCGATGGCCAAATTGAACTTGAGAAAAGCCGACTGACGCGTCAGAAAAACCTTATGGCAATGATTGTTTCGGTATCACTGGCAGTGGCGGCAGGCACGAGTACTTTGACAGAAGCTTTTTGGCCAGTCTCACTGGTACTTGGCCTCAGTGGGATGGCCACATTTGTTTTGTACTCGATCATCGAAAAATCGTCAAATTAACTAACCCGAAGCCCTATATGGTCGTTTATTCTCCACAGAAGCGACGCTATTATGTTTTTGTCAATTACAATGAAATCGGACAATCACTGTCATCAATTAGCCTGTTTGTAATGAACACTGATTTAATCCTACCGATTGTTTTGCAATAAATTCAGTATGGAAATGCTTGAATATTGATGCTCTATCTGGTGCCGACCCCCATTGGGAACTTAGCGGATGTCACATATCGAGCAATTGATACACTAAATTTCGTGGATCTCATTGCCTGTGAAGATACTCGAAGCTCAGGGGTATTTCTTTCACATTATGGTATTTCTACATCGACAATCAGCTACCATAACCACAATGAGCGCTCACGGGCCCCCCAACTGATTGATCGAATGAAAGCCGGGCAACAGATTGCATTGATCAGCGATGCTGGCTCTCCCGGGCTTAGTGACCCCGGTTTTTACCTAGTTCGACTGTGCTGGGAAGAGAGTATCCCGGTTCAGGCCCTTCCTGGTCCCACTGCATTGATTCCTGCTCTTACAGCCAGCGGCATTCCCTCAGAGCGCTTCGTATTTGAAGGCTTTCTGCCAACACGAAAAGGGCGCAATCAGCGTTTAGAAGCAATCAAACTGGAAACACGTACTGTCGTACTCTATGAAAGTCCTCATCGGTTGATTCGCACTCTTATCGATTTAATCAATTTGCTGGGAGAGCAGCGAGTCAGTGTCATTGCTCGGGAAATCACGAAAAAGTTTGAGGAAATTTCTCGCGGAGATTTACAAACACTACTCGACAAATATCATGGCGAATCTGCCATTAAAGGCGAATTCGTAATTATCATTGCACCACCCAAATTTACCCGATAAAATGGTCATCACCCATGTGGAAACGTTTACACATAACCCATTCGGTACCAACAGCTACGTATGCCACAGCAACTCCGAAGCTGTGATCGTGGATGCAAGCTGTTCCAATGAGGAAGAAGAAACTCAAATCGCTGACTATATCCGCTCCAATGGGTTAACCGTCAAACATCTTTTGCTGACACACGCCCATGTTGATCATATCCTAGGATGCCGCGCGTTATCGATACGTTATGATCTTTTGTGGCAAGCTCATCGAGATTCATCAACCTGGCTTGAAGGAGCGCCTGATCAAGCTAGGATGTACGGTTTTCAAATGGAATCCATTCCTTCACCAAAGAAATGGCTGAGCGAACAGGATACCATTACGTTTGGAGATACTGAGTGGAAGGTTCTTTACACACCCGGGCATGCACCGGGCTCTATTTGCTTCGTGGACGATGCCAGCCAGTTTGTGATTGCTGGCGATGTACTGTTTCAGCAATCAATCGGAAGAACTGATCTGCCCGGAGGAGATCTGGGAACCCTAATGCAATCCATATTTCAAAAGCTATTCACACTCCCTGACGACATGACTGTATACTCCGGCCACGGACCTCCCACCAAGATCGGCTTTGAACGTCGACACAATCCGTTCCTTCAATAACTGTCACCTGCTGCATCATCCACAAGAATTCGTATTTCCTGACCTGTTGGTCGATGATCCAACCTCATGATCGAGTTATAAACGAGTTCTCCCATATGAGTGCAGGCCGCGAATCGGTCATCCCCATGGAATGATCTCAAATTTTCTGCCAGCATCAGGACATGTTCGGGGGTTGCAATGTGATCTTTGCGCATTACCTCAAGTAATGCATGAACACGTCCATCACTAACTCTCATTCGATGGGTTATTAGTGCTTTTTCTTCCTTGCGATATTGAGCAATTGATACAGGTGGAAGCACCTTTTTCACTGCGTCAACAAAGGGGATATTTGCCTCATATGCCTGGGGTCGATATACTTCGATGCTACGGTGATGACTTTGTTGATCAAAATCAATGGGACGGAACCGGTAGTGATATTTTTCAAAGTCACGGGTCACATCAACCACGAAATTTCCCGTATGCATATCTCCTAAAAGCTGCAGGAGACAACGAGTATCAAATTTGACAAACTGTTTGGCCAAACGTACCAGATTGAATCGATTCTGCGGCATCGCTGTTGCCAAGAAGACATCCCCCGGCACTCCTACAATATGCTCTTCAATAGTGGTATCATCCCGGACGAAATACTGGATTCGACTGGGGGAAAGAAGATGTTCAAGCTCCAGCCCATAGATGCGATTGGCATCTGTACGTTTCACATAATAATAATCAACATTTTCGTTGAGGGCATTGACGATTCTAACCCTGTAGGGAAGTGTATTTCCATATAGACACAGGTCAACTCGATCTACATAGAGATGCTGGATGATTGAAAGATCGCCATGACCTCGTAAATCTGCGTAGGTAACTACAAGGTCATGATCTATTTCCTGCTGTTCGTTCGGCTGATAAATTACACTAGCCCATAGAGTGTCATTCCCATCTTCGTCGTAGAGAGGCACGGACTCAACGTACCTGGAAAGATCCTTATAGCGCACTCCCCGTCCCTTCAACCTTCTATATCTCCTCAGGTATTCTATTAGATCATCATTCAGTGAATAGAATTCCTTTTTGCGACTTACCAGATGTCGATTGAGCCGAGCCGGGGACGAATTTTCAAATTCCATAATCCTATTCCAAATCTTGAGGATATCAGTACAGAAGAATGATCATCTTGGATTTTTAGATTTTAAACGAGGTTAGCAACCCGGCCTTTATGCCCGATGGGACTCCAGAGCCCAGATAGATACAATG
Source organism: Bacteroidota bacterium (assembly GCA_026709335.1). Classification (GTDB taxonomy): domain Bacteria; phylum Bacteroidota; class Rhodothermia; order Rhodothermales; family Bin80; genus Bin80. The sequence goes on from JAPOTE010000114.1 coordinate 12,910, forward strand.
GGGCTCTCATAAACGAGTTTGGCAATTGAATAGATGCTTTCTCCTCGATCTTTGAAATCTGCAAAAAGCGGACGATCACATTATATAAATAGGGGAACCCCGTTATTGTTTATCCGATGAACCGCAGATGATGTAGAACATGCCCTTCAAAAATTTCGCGATTTTTGAAGATTAGCAGGGAATGTGCGTGAAACCTTTCTTTTAAACGAATTCCAAAAAACCTCATACTCTTATACAATCTCTAAATCGTATCATTGCACTATTCTCCGTGTATTCAATCAGGAGAGAGTTTTTATACCCCTGAAGATAACAGTATTATAGAAACTATAAAGCCAGGAATGCATCCTATCCAAGTAGTTTTGACTTGCCTAGCTTTGAGAGTCTCAATGTATGCTTTCTCGAAAAGGTAGCGATCATCACCCGCATAGTTCGCTAATAAAGTCGCCGGTGCCTTAGGCGAGCGTAGATATACAATTAGCAAGCCAAAAACCCCTAAGAGGAATCCTATGAAAAACCAAGCAGCAACCGAATAGCTTGTAGCTTCGCTTTCAGCGTGTAGTACAGCAGAATTATTGTTCGTCATGAAAATAAGCTAATGTGAAAAACGGGAAACAACGAAAACTTATGGTTATTTTCTTGCTTGGATCATATCAAATTTCACTCTTGAAATTACTTGCCCTGCCAACTATCAACTCCTCGGTGATTGATCTGGAACTCAGATATTGTTCTATCTATTTGTGATTGAGTGGACCTGAGCCAAAGAGTTGGAACTGCGCCTTAGATTGAGTTGTTTCATTCCCCGGCTTCGAGATATAACCTTACTATCAGTGCTCCCTACGCGGATATCTCCTACTTACCTCACTAGGATTATGAGTCCGCTCTGTATCACAGCGATTTAGACATTGCTCTAGGCCATTTTCCTATGCCTAGAATAGATGTATTATCCCTGCTGTTAGGAACATCATTGAGATAATGTACAAATTATAACGGCGAGGATCTGTACATCAATGAGATGAGTCGATCACAACAAATAGGAGCAAGTGAACAACATACCCAAGCGTCAACATTATATCCCTCAATTCATTTTGCGACATTTTGCAAAATTCTAACTTGCTTTATCATTCTCGTTTCTTGCCTGTCGGCCTGTACTGCAAACGATGAGAAAAAAGCAGGAGAATCTGTACCACATAGACTTGAACTCACTGAATTGTTTCGTTTGGGTAATGAATCCAGAGGAGATACGATTCTTTTTGGTGACATTGAAGATCTTGTAGCTGTTGACAAAGATGGAAGGATTTTCATAGGCGAAAGACAAGATCCCAAAGTATATGTTTTCGATGCAAACGGAAATATGCTCAAAATTGTTGGTCAAGCAGGTGACGGGCCAGGAGAATTTCAAAGATCAGTATCAGCTTCTCGTACTGCTTGGGAAGTAAACTAGGCTACCGTTCCAGCCAGGGAAACAATTCCTGTTGGCAACTGATATAAAACTCTTTTATCTTCTTTTTAAGGGACATGAAAAACTCCGTTTTTCTTTTAGAATTTTGATGCCCCGAAGATGCAAAATCCAGAGGTTTTGCTCCTTATTTTGGAGCTAAAACAGAACGTTTTTTCTCGCTTTATCAATCAATTTTTGCTCATAGCTCTAAGGTAGACTTGAGTATAGCATGAAAGTACAGAGTATGTTTAGCATCTAAGCTTAAACTGCGAGAAATGGATTTCGGAGGGCATGAGTGACAACCACCTAACAATCACACAGACTCCCCTAGGTAAATCACCCGAACCCGTCAAGGTATCGGTGATCATTGTTAATTATAATGTGAGAGACCTTCTTCGGCAGGCTCTTCGGAGCATTGAACGATCCCTTATCAATATTTCATCTGAAGTAATTGTCGTGGACAATAACTCAGTGGATGGCTCAGTGAGTATGCTGGTTGAGGAATTCCCTCACATCACATTGATTGTCAATCACGAAAATAATGGATTCTCCGTGGCCAACAACCAAGGTATACGCGTAGCAAATGGAGAATTCATCTTCATTCTGAACCCCGACACTATTGTTGAAGAAGATACAATCAAGGTATTGATTGACTTCATGGAATCTCACCCGGATGCCGGAGCAGTAGGATGCCGTATTCTGAACCCCGATGGAACATTTGCCTTGGAGAGTCGCCGTTCATTTCCTACGCCAATAATTGCATTTTACCGAATGACCGGATTGAGTCGAATATTTCCACGGAGTCGGATTTTCGGTAAATACAACCTTACATTTCTGCCCGAGGATCAGATCGCCACCGTGGATGCTCTGAGTGGGTCCTGCATGTTTTTGCGAAAATCAGCCCTCATCTCCCCCGATGCCCCCCCAGGCCGTGGTGGATCGGGGCTTTTTGACGAAGATTTCTTTATGTATGGAGAGGATCTCGATTTGTGTTATCGAATCCAGAATGCTGGCTGGACTATTTACTATACCCCGGAAACTCAGATCATCCACTATAAAGGTGAAAGTACCAAGAAAGGGGATTTTAAATATGTGCGCCTCTTCTATGGCGCAATGACTCGCTTCGCACAAAAGCATTTGAGTGAAGATTACCCTAAAATCTTTCTGTGGATTTTACACCTAGCTGTGATTGTTCGCGGATCACTCACTGTACTGGGAAATATGCTGCGCCATGCGGCCGCATATGATTTAATGATCTGCTTTGGAATTATTACTTCTTTAGGATTTCTGAGATCTTTTCAATCTGGATTGCAATTCCCCCCTATATTCTATTGGGGATTATCTCCACTTTTTGCACTAATTGTTACCGGAGTCATCGCTGCTTGGGGGGGGTATCGGGGAAGAGGCCCTCGCTTGGGACTTGTTGTGCTGGGATCTTTCGTTTCTGTGATTGTACTTGCAGCACTTTCATTCTTCATTAAGCAAATAGCATTTTCGCGGATGGTCGTGCTTGCTTGCCTGCCTGCCTGTCTACTGTTCCTCTCTGCCGTACGACTAATTCCAAAAACTCGCAAGCGACTTGGGCGGAGGACTATTGTCGTGGGAAATCTTCTCGATGCGAATATTCTTGCTTCGCAATATCTATCACAATATGTTCTTGTGGGAATTGTAACACAGGAGCAAAAAAATAATGTGCACTCAACGCTTACCCGATTGGGCAACTACGATCAATTACGTGATATTGTACGTATCCATAACATCGAAACTGTAATTTTTGCATCCGCCACTTTGACCAATAAAGAAATTTTTGTGCTCATGCAAAAGCTCTTGGGAATTCCTATGCAGACTTATATTCTGGCTGAACGCCAGGATCATCTCATTGGAAAGTCGTCCATTGAAAACTTGGGAGAACGCACACTTCTGGATGCTGAAGAAGTGATTGGAACATTAAGATCTACTGCTGCCCGTCGCGTATCTGATATGATTGCCGCACTGATTGGAGCTATCATTCATCCAGTCATTTTACTGATTTCTAAATTGGCAGGCCCCCAGTCTAGGTGGGCACGCAGGAGTGAACGCACCCGACAGTGGCGTACTGTTCTGCTTGGAAAGCGATCGCTGATTGGTTTTGACGAAGAAGGAGATTTTATTCCCGATCCGGAATGGCAACTCCGATCAGGAGTATTTGCGGTCAGTGAAATGTTAGGACCTCGTCTTAAGCGTCCACCGGAAGAAATTGAGCACGCATACTGGTATTATGTGCGAAATCAATCCGCTGCAATGGATTGGATGATCGCCGCGCGAGCGCTACGTGGATCAACTTGAGCACTATACTGTACTGCTCATTGAGCATCCTTCTTGATTGAAAGGATTCGTAAACTTAATGCCACGAAATGTTGCATCAAATTACATTCGGAGCTACAGCTTTTGGTTGTGAGATGAGTCATAAATTCGGGGAGTTTTCAAAAACTTCTTGTGGAAGTGGAAGAGATTTTCCCGTCTTCCTATGCGTTGGTAGTCTCGTGATGTGGATCCCAGAATCTGAAAATTTAAATTTTCACATAAATGGCTGAGAAGCCTTCGATTATATTCCAATGAAAATATCTCAACTCCAGAAGAAATCATTCTGTGACTTTTCATGATTGACTACACTAAATTTCGCCTATCCCTCAAACGTCTGGAGGAACAATATGAAAATTATTTGCACAAGCCCCCGACGTCCCCGATCCTTGACCAAGAGGCAGTCGCAGAATCAATCATACAGCGCTTTGAAGTTTGCTACGAATGTCTCTGGAAGGTGATGAAGAGGTATATGACTGAAGAGCTTGGGATTGCTACGATCCCAAGCAGTCCTAAACCTGTCTTGAGGCTTGCTAACGAAAATACTCTACTATCTGGATCCTTGGCGCAATGGTTTCGTTACGCAAATGCCCGGATTAATACATCTCACGACTACGACGGCGAAAAGGCTCAGGACTGCATTTCACTTATACCTGATTTTATCGTCGATGCCATTCATCTCTACGAAACATTGACCGGAGAACCATGGAACTAATTGATCAAACTATCGACATTAGTACTGACGAATACTCGACTATTCGAGAACTACTTGATCAACATCTTCCAGGTATACCTGCTTGGGTATATGGATCCCGTGTAAAATGGACATCCAGCCCCACATCAGATCTGGACCTCGTAGTTTTTGCATCGCCCGAGCAACAACATCTCGTTCATGACCTACAAGAAGCATTTGAAGAAAGTGATCTATTGTTTCGGGTTGATCTATTTGTCTGGAATGATCTGCCACAGGCATTCAAGGAACGAATTAAGGAGAAATATGTGGTGCTGAGTTAAGAAGTTCTACTTACCACCTTCGTCTATTCTGCTGCTGATCATGGCCATCTCTCCCTAATCAAACTATTTTGACATTGAGGAATCAGCAAAATTCACAATAAACCTTCTCATGAATCAAGCCAAGTTGTACTCTCCCATAAACCAATCTATACTGGCATCACTAACTCTGATTTCCTTCTCTTTTCTCCTCTTTCTGATTTTGCCAATATTTTCGGGGCCCGCAACCTCAATGGCAAGAAACGCTTCCTTAACTGCTGTTTTACTTGGTGACAACCTTGAGAAAGATGCTCCTGAAACAGACTGGACGACTGATCACGATATAACACGAATCCAAACTGCCAGCAACTGCGAAGACATAAACACAGCAAATACAGCAGTGCTCCAACGAGTCAAAGGGATCGGACGTGCCAAAGCACAGGCAATCATTGACTACCGTAATCAAAACGGACCATTTCAGTCCTTGGACGATTTGGCACAAGTTAAAGGCATTGGGCCTGCCACCGTTGAGAATTTCCGCAAAGCTGGCTTCTGTGTGCAGGATAAAACCCAAACAAATGAACCCAAAAACGATCCCTCGCCCCCGCCTGCAGATGGTCCAATAGTTCCTGAAACTGACTGTGACAACGACATTAATACAGCCAATGCTTCGGATCTTCAGCGAGTAAATAGAATCGGTGCATCCAAAGCACAAGCTATCATAGACTATCGCAATCAAAACGGGCCATTTCAGTCCTTAGACGATTTGGCACAGGTGAAAGGCATCGGCCCAGCCACTGTTAAAAATTTCCGGGATGCAGGCTTCTGTGTAGCACGGGAGAAGGCCAGCACAACAAATAGAAACTCGGAGACCCAATCTCAGACGCCTGCCAATATTTCGGCCACTTTAGATCAAAATTGTACCGACATCAATTCTGCGAATGCTGCAACTCTTCAACGTATTCAAGGAATTGGCCCCACGAAAGCACAAACTATCATTGACTATCGTGAGCAACACGGATTCTTTGAATCGCTGGATGACTTGATTCAAGTCAGAGGGATCGGAAAAGCTACGCTTGAGAATTTTCGAAGGGCAAATTTTTGCATCCATGTATCCAATAGCACAGGTGAATACCCAGATCATCATTCGCACGTTACTTTAGATGATTCCATTCTATCCGAAACCGCCTGTGAAAACATCAATACCGCGGATGCTTCAACTCTTCAACGTGTGCATGGGATTGGCCCCGTCAGAGCACAGGCGATCATTGGGTATCGAAGCCAACATGGATCGTTTACAACACTGGACGAACTCCTTGATGTGAGAGAGAGTCCTCCTGAAACACTTTCGAATTTTCAGGAATCTGGGTTTTGTGCAGATGCACCCAGTGTCACTGTAGACTCTACAGACCTCCTCACAAATTCACCAGACACATCTTCTGTTCGCACTTCACCTCTGCCCTATCATCGAAATCTATATGGAGGTTGGCTAGATGCGGACAGTGATTGCCAGAATACACGACATGAAGTCCTGATCGCCGAGAGCCTCGTTGACCCAACCCTCGATGAAACTCAATGCATCGTTCTTGCTGGCAAGTGGCTCGATCCATACCTGGATACACTCATAACCGATCCGGGTGCAATAGATATTGATCACTTCATACCGCTTGCAGAGGCACATCGTAGTGGTGCAGCAAAATGGGATGATAGTACACGTTATTCTTTTGGAAATGACCTCAGCAAAGGTGGGTTGCTGATTCCAGTCTCCGCCAGTATGAACCGATCCAAGGGAAGTCGAGATCCTGCAAATTGGCTCCCACCGAACACAACCTACCACTGCATTTATGTTAAGCGCTGGGTTGCACTCAAGGATACATGGAGATTAACCATGGACTACGATGAACGAAAAGCTGTAGAAGATATACAGAGTAATTGCAGTTTGAGTGTGGGAGATTCATGAGTTCGCAATGCGATCCTCCACAGGAACCGCCGGGCATCAGACTTGTTGACTCGCTCCCTCTCTGAAACGAATCATGATCAATAAATCCACCAAATTTCTATTGGATTTCGAAAAGCCGATTTTTGAGCTGGAAGAGAAGCTTGATGATCTACGGAAACTTGATGCGGATGGCATCGATCTGTCCCCCGACATTGAAGCACTTTCCACTCGCATTGAAGAACTCAGAAATTCCATCTACGGCAATCTGACTCGCTGGCAACGAGTACAGATCGCAAGGCATCCACTCAGACCCTATACGAACGATTACATTGGTGCACTGACGAAAGGATTTGTGGAACTACATGGCGACCGATGCTTCGGAGATGATCCGGCTATCGTCAGCGGCTTCGCAACTCTGAATGGCGCGGAGTATGGGTACAAAAATCATACGGTATTGATGATTGGGCATCAAAAAGGCCGTGATACAAAACAACGTCGGTATAGACGTTTTGGGATGCCTAACCCAGAGGGATACCGCAAGGCACGACGACATATGGAGCTTGCAGCAAAATTTGGAAAACCCATTATTTGCCTCCTGGATACTCCCGGAGCGTACCCCGGCATGGATGCAGAGGAGCGTGGCCAAGCGGAAGCGATTGCCCGTAACCTGTTTGTTATGGCACGACTTCCGGTTCCAATTGTAGTAGTTGTAATTGGTGAAGGAGCATCCGGCGGTGCACTCGGGATTGGAGTTGGAGATCAAATGCTTATGCTCGAAAATGCCTGGTATTCTGTGATCTCTCCCGAAAGCTGCTCTTCAATCCTCTGGAGATCATGGGACTATAAAGAGGAAGCTGCACGTGCATTGAAGCTGACCGCACCTGATCTGATTGATGTAGGCATTGTTGACCAGATCGTCAAAGAGCCATTGGGTGGTGCACACCAAGATCCCTCTACGACCTATGATCTCGTTGGGGAGGCTGTCTGTGATTCGCTGAAAAATCTGGCTAAATTGTCTACTGAAGATTTGCTTCGTCAACGCTTGAAACGATTGGACCGGATTGGTGAATACAGCGTTGCTGATTGAACGCATGTCTTCATATGAACAGCTCCCCCATTATCTTTCATCCGAGCACTTGCATCACATCCTCAAAGATGCTTTGGAAGAAGATGTCGGACTTGGGGACATTACATCACAAACACTTTTGTCCCCTGATATCCAAGGGCAGGCAACTCTCGTTATGCGGGAAAAAGGCGTGATTGCAGGACTGACACTTGCCAGAGATACCTTTCACCTCGTAGATCCCGTGATCAAATGCCACTGGTCATACAATGACGGAAAATCAGTAGCGGCAGATACAACTATAGGTACTATTTCCGGCCCTTTACAATCAATTCTGACCGCAGAGCGTCTGGCTTTGAATCTACTGCAACGAATGAGCGGGATTGCCACTGCAACAGCCAAGATGGTAGCCAGCGTCAAAGAGTTTTCTGTACGTATCCGTGATACCCGTAAGACCGTACCAGGACTGCGAGTTCTGGATAAATGGGCTGTACGTATCGGAGGTGGCTCTAATCATCGTATTGGACTATATGATCGAATTTTGATTAAAGACAACCACATTCAAGTGGTTGGGAACATCACTGAATGTGTTAAACGTGCTGCAAAAACCAAGCCCGGTTATCCGATCGATATTGAAGCCCGTACAATACAGGAAGTAAATGAGGCTCTGGAGGTTGCAGCACTAATTGATGTACTCCTTCTTGACAATATGGCTACCTATCAATCCGACGGTACCTTTGACTGCTCTCCTTTAATTCAAGCCGTAAAGCATATTGATGGACGTATAAAGACGGAAGCAACTGGTGGAATTACATTAAAAACAGCTCCTCTCATTGCAGCGACCGGTGTTGACTATATCTCCTGTGGATTTCTAACTCATTCCGTTCAAGCAATTGATATTGCACTTGATGTCAATCCCCTCTGAATATTAAACCTGTGAATACTCCTTTGGAAGAGCCTATCCAAGAAGATGACAATCTCAGAGCCTCTCTTGCATATCAACGAAACACGATTCCGTGAGGACTTCGAGCGATTAACTCGAGACGGAGCCACAAAAGATGGCGGACTAAACAGACCTGCCCTCAGTGAAGCGCACCTGTCTGCACGAGAAACGTTCCGTAACATGATCTGTGAGCGCGGATTTGAAATCCATGAAGATGGTGCGGGAAATCTTTCTGCTCGTAATTTCTCTCCCGAACATGCCCAACCCGTGATTTTACTTGGTTCACATCTTGATTCTGTGGCAGACGGAGGACGGTTTGATGGCACTCTTGGAATTGCTTCTGCATTTGAAGTGATCCAGATTCTGCGTGTTCACTATCCTCAAGCTTCCATGGAAGTTATTGACTTTACCGACGAGGAAGGAACTTGGATATCACTTCTTGGGAGCCGTGCAGCCTCTGGACAGCTAACCCTACAAGATCTGAATAACCCAAGAGGTAACCCAGAAGCTTTTCAGAAAGCACTGAAACGGGCTGATCTCACAAACGAGGGAATCTTATCTGCCACTCGACATAGCAAGACACTTCGTGCCTATCTTGAACTCCACATTGAACAAGGCACCCGACTTGAACAGAGCAAAACAGATATAGGAATCGTGACCGGGATGGTCGGAATTTATATGTATCTAGTCACATTTCGAGGACAATCCAATCACGCAGGAACTACTCCTATGAATGAGCGGCAGGATGCTGCGCTGGGAGCCAGTGAATTTTGCCTGAGGGTTCAAAAGACAGTCAGCGAAAAATACCCAGACTGTGTCGCTACAGTCGGACATATGGATTTTTCACCCGGAGCCTTTAATATTATAGCTGGCCGAGTCACAGTATTTATGGAACTGCGCAGTGAAAATCCTCAGCGTGCTGAGATGTTACAGGAAGATCTTCATCAGAAAGCACAATCTGCTGCCAACACATTTGGACTGGAGCTTGACTTTCAGTTTCTGGAAGCAGTCCCTGCACAAAAGATGGATCCTTCCATCATCAATATTTTTGAATCATCTTCCGAAAAACTTGGAATCACATTTAAGCACCTGCCATCACTGGCTGGACATGATGCACAATCCATGTCACTACTTTCCCCTTCAGGTTTGATTTTTGTGCCTTCGGTAGGGGGATATAGCCACTCCTCTCGCGAATTTACTCCTTGGGAGGCTTGCGTTAAGGGAGCAAATGTACTCCTGAATACTGCAAAACGACTTGCTGCATCTCTCAGCTAACCTACTAAGAGTACTCGTCTACAACAGAAGCCCTCCATGTTGCAGGAACAAAGCAGATTTTATCAACAATTGCTGTTCTTCGCGGATATGATCCTCGTAGGAAGCGCCTGGATTGCAGCGTACTATCTTCGGTTTGAAGTTTTTGTCACTTGGCCAATCCCGCTTCCGGAATGGCATCCGCTGAGCAGATATCTGACATTCTTTCCCTGGATTCTGATTTCTGCTGCACTCACATTCTGGGCATCAGGCCTATATGTGCCTGATAGGGCACAGCGCTGGACTAGCCTCATTCGAAGTGTGGCCAAATCAGTCGGATTAGCCCTGATTGTCTCGATGGCGTTCTTATCCTTTTATCGTGACTTTAATGTTTCACGTCTGACGATTCTACTCTTTGCGACATTGACACCACTCTCCATGCTGAGCCTGCGACTCTGCATTTACTACTATGTTCGTAATGCCCGCAGGAATGGGCGTAACCTGCGACGTGTTCTTATTGTTGGTGCTGGAACTGCGGGTCGGCGTCTGGAAAAATCCTTTGAATTATATCCTTGGATGGGATTTCAGGTGATTGGGTTCCTGGATGACCATAAAATTGATGAACCTGATGTTCTCGGCAAAGTGGAGGATGTGCTTCCACTGCTTGACTCGGCCACGGACCCCATCGATTACGTTTATATTGCTCTACCACTTCAGGCGGTAGGTAAAATCGAAAAACTACTCAGTTCACTTTCGTCACGTTTAGTACATGTTTGCTTAGTCCCGGATCTTTTGCAGCACGACATTATCAATAGTCGTATTACGGACGTAGATGGCCTTCCAGTCCTGCATATTATTGATGAAACACCCATGGATTTTCGTCGATTCGTGAAGCGTAGTGTAGACGTTGCTTTTTCGTTATTAGTCCTGATTATCCTTTCCCCTCTTCTTTTGGTTATATCTCTGCTGGTCCTGCTCTCATCGAAAGGGCCTGTACTTTACAAACAGGAGCGTATGGGCCTTAATGGAAAGTGCTTCAACATGCTGAAATTTCGTTCAATGCCCGTAACAGCAGAACAGGATTCTGGGGCTGTCTGGGCGAAAAAAGACGAAAACCGTGCAACCCCACTCGGAAAAATCCTCCGGCGTACTTCCTTGGATGAATTACCTCAATTCATCAATGTACTAAAAGGAGACATGTCTGTCGTAGGACCTCGCCCTGAACGGCCGGTATTCATCAAAGATTTCAAGGATCGAATTCCAAGATATATGCAACGACATAAAATGAAAGCGGGAATAACCGGATGGGCACAGGTTAATGGATGGCGCGGAAATACTTCTCTGGAGAAGCGAATCCAGCATGACCTGTATTATATCCAAAACTGGTCTCTGCTCTTGGATGTAAAGATTATGATCCTGACCGTCTGGAAAGGATTTGTCAATCGAAACGCATATTGATTTATAGCTTTGATTCAGCTACAGAGTATTGCAGTTACACTCGGGGGGAACCCAATTCTCAACGAACTCACCTGGACCGTTGGAGATGGAAAACGCATCGGACTGATTGGCCCCAATGGCGCCGGAAAAACAACTCTGTTGCGCGTAATCGGAGAAAAATTAACTCCCGATACAGGCCAAGTTTCCCGTTCCGGATCAGTTGGATACCTATCCCAGGATGTTCAAGATCTGGCATCTGGCCGATCTGTTATTGAAGAAGCACTGACCGCTTTTGACTCTATTGAATCTCTGCAGGCACGGGAAACAGAGTTGACTCAAGCTCTCGAAAATCCAGATACTAATCATCATAAGATTCTTTCGGAATTAGAGTTAATTCACGAGCGATTAGCCATTCAAGGAGCTCATTCTGCCCAAGCGCGTGCGGAATCTGTTCTGGAAGGCTTGGGCTTTGCAACTGATGACCTCAATCGTCCCATAGAAACTCTCTCGGGAGGATATCGAATGCGTGTGGCGTTGGCTCAAATTCTGCTCCAAAAACCGGATTTGCTACTACTTGATGAGCCTACGAACCATTTGGATATCCTGAGCATTGACTGGTTAGAAAAATACCTCAAAAGCTATTCCGGTACTGTCATTCTGGTTTCACATGACCGGTACTTCCTTAACCGAATGATTGACACCGTGGCCCATCTATACCAAGGGCGCGTCACGGAGTATGCTGGCAATTATGATTTTTTTCTCGTTGAGCGGGAAAAACGCCGTGTCCTGGAGCAGGCTTCCTATGAAAATCAACAGCGGGAAATTCAGCAAGCCGAACGATTCATTGCGCGCTTCAGATACAAGGCTTCAAAAGCACGACAAGTTCAAAGCCGAATTAAGCACCTTGAAAAACTGGAACGCATTCCTGCGCCAGAATCACCGGATGCACAGATTCGTATACGGTTCCCCGCCCCGCCCCCATCCGGACGCGTCGTCTTATCTCTTGGCCAATTCTCAAAGATATATCCAAGCACAGATGAGCCGAGTGTGAGCGTATTTGATCAAGCAGGCCCTTTGGAAATCAATCGCGGCCAGAAAATTGCCCTGATCGGAAAAAATGGTGCCGGAAAGTCAACTCTGGCAAGAATTCTCTATGGAAGTGAGTCCATTCAAGGTGATCGCAAAAAAGGTCATAATGTAAATGTACGTTTCTTTGCCCAGCACCAAGCAGATGAATTGATCTCAACCGATACGGTGCTGGAATCTCTTGAAAGAGAAGCAATTGGACGTGAGGAAGTCTATCTGCGCACTCTACTTGGAGCGTTTCTTTTTACTGGAGATGACGTATTTAAGCCAGTTCATGTCCTCTCTGGAGGTGAAAAGAGTCGTTTGGCACTTGCACGGACACTCGTCAATCCGGCGAATTTTCTGATCTTGGACGAGCCGACCAACCACCTGGATATTCAGTCCATCAAAGTGTTAATTGAGGCTCTGCGTCAATATGCTGGCACCTTTGTAGTGGTAAGCCATGACCGACATTTTCTGGATCATGTGGCCAATGTAATTTGGCATGTGGGAGACCAGAAAATTCGTATATATGATGGGACCTATTCTGAATATCGCTGGGCACTTGACCATGGCTCTCTTCGTCAAGTCAAACAGATTCAGAAAACACGTCACGAACCTATCTCTAAACCCCGATCCGGCGGCCCTAAAACCAAAGAAGAAAAGAGGCGGGAAGCAGAGGCACGCAATAGAGCCTATCGAGAAGCCAGAATAAATGGCCGCTCCAGTCCTGATGAACTCACTCCCCATCAGTTAAAATGGCTCTGTGATGAAGCAGAGAGTGCCATTGCGGATGCAGAACTAAGAAAACGCGAAGCAGAGAAAACTCTGGCTGATCCAGCTACCTACGCAGACCCTGTACGGTCACAGGAAGCCAGTGCTGCATATGCAGAGATTGAAAGGGAATTAAACGAATTATATGCAAATTGGGAAACACTTATGGAATGGGAATTATATACGTGAATAACCGTATCCATTTGACGGATCAATGGGGTTCCTAACGGAAACGCCCCTCCCACGCCCAGTAGCCCCAATCCCGGAGGCCAAGATATTTGCAGACGCGTTCAGATCTGCAT
>JAPOTE010000003.1 GCA_026709335.1 Bacteroidota bacterium
GCCTGAACTTCATCCAGCCAACCTTTTGGATGTATACACTATCATCTACAATCTTAAACAATCCTTTTGTTGCTGTAAACGAATCCGTGTGCTTATGCTTCCTATGAAAATCAGGACGGCTTGCCGTACCCTTGAAATATCTCTGCCACGCATCCGCCTGATTCTTGAGCGTGTATTTGACAATATTCGCAGAATATCCTCCTAACCACGATACAGAATGGCGCAACTTCGTAAATCGCTTTCCCAGAGAGAAATAAGAGTACTGTGGGTTCTCTTTGGTTTCATCTTGGTACTCTTCATTACATTCGGCAAGGATGGCGTTCCACGTAAATCGACATGCACCCGCTAATCCTGCCAACTTCTTTGCCTTGCCTTGCGTACCCGGACAAAGACGGTACTCAATTCCTCGGTAGGAACAGTCCTGCGCTTTCTTGTTTGAATCCCTTGCGGGCATGGTATCAGTGTAAGTGATGCTATGGTAAGCAATAGGTTGGATTGCAGTCCAGCCTATTGTGTCCGTATACCCGTGCATCTTATTAAAGTTCCAACCCATTGGTTACTCACGTATATAATTCCAATAATTTTCTTGAATGAATAATCAAACACAACATGATTATGGCAAGGCCTGGACCACAATTAATATGATTATATATGGAGAAACGTGCACTTATACTTGCGAATGGTCTATTTGATAGCGTTTTTGCGAAAACGACGCATGGGCTTATACGGGGGCCGAGTCGATATGAAATATTGGGGGTGATTGATCCAGAGCATGCGGGTCAGGATGCGGGGGCCGTACTAGATGGGTATGAGCGGGGAATTCGGTTCTACCGTTCGATGACTGATGCGCTGCAGCATCTATCTGCTACTCCAACCCACTGTGTGGTCGGAGTGGCAACCGTTGGTGGGGTACTTCCTAGTGCTCTGAAGGAGGATCTTTTCGTGGCAGCATCAGCAGGCCTGACACTGGTGAATGGGCTCCATCAGTTGCTTTCCGATGATGCTGAACTTGCAAAGGTAGCCAAGGGAGGCATCATTGATCTGCGCAAGCCCCGACCTGCTTCCGAGCTACGGTTCTGGACAGGTGAAATTCTTTCTGTTCCTACCCCGCGTATTGCAGTCCTCGGGATGGATTGTGCAATTGGCAAGCGGACTACGGCCATGCTTATGCAGAAGAGTTTTCTGGAACAAGGTATCGCAACAGAGGTCATCTATACGGGGCAAACCGGCTGGTTGCAGGGCATGAAATACGGGTTTATTTTCGATGCGACCTTGAATGATTTTGTGTCGGGAGAGTTGGAGCGTGCAATTGTGCAATGTTATCAGGAAACGAAGCCGGATGTGATCCTTTTGGAAGGACAATCTGCACTTCGGAATCCGGCCGGCCCCGCCGGCTCCGAGTTTATCTGCTCTGCCCAGGCATCAGGAGTGATTTTTCAGCATGCTCCCGCCCGAATTCACTTTGAAGATTTTGAGCATCTTGACTGCATGCTCCCGCCATTAGCTGAGGAGATTGAACTTATCCGTCTTCTCGGTTCGGAGGTATGGGGAGTTTCGCTGTTCACCCGAGGACTCGGTCCTGCTCAAGCGGCAAAGATCGCCACAGAACTGGAAGCAAAGCATCAAATTCCGGTCATTAGATCGCTGGAGGATGGTGTTGGGCGCTTGGTCACCACGATCAGAGAGAGGTTGAATTTATGATCATTCGCGATGTGGAGACCTGGACTGATCGGCTTCCTCTGACCCGCCCTTATGTGATTGCAACTCGGGAGGTCAGTACGGTTGATTTACATTTTGTCCGACTGGAAGGGGACCATGGAGCTATTGGTCTTGGATGTGCAGCACCTACTGCAGTCACGGAAGAAAATCCAGAGGATAGCTTTGAAATGATGAGCTCGGTTGCCCATGATTTTCTGAAAGGGCACGATCCGCAACTCATCCGGGTGCTGACCCGGGAACTGCGAGAGAGATGCGCATGGTATCTCTCCGCTATGGCTGCTCTAGATATGGCTCTTTATGATCTATTAGCACGTAGCATTAATGTGCCTCTGGCAGCTATGTTAGGAAGGCCTATGAGATCATTGCCGACGTCAATTACAATTGGAATCCTGCCCTTGGAAGAAACCCTTACAGAAGCTCGCGAATACGTTGAGCGCGGGTTCACCTGCCTGAAGGTTAAGTTGGGATTGAATTACGATGAAGATATAGAACGTTTACGAGCTCTGCGATCAATCTGTGACTCCGAAATTCATATCCGTGTGGATGCAAATCAGGGATACACCATTGAACAGACGAAGGATCTGATTCGCGAATCTCAGGCATTGAATCTTGAACTCATTGAGCAACCCCTCCTCAGAGGAAATGAAACTCGGATGCTCGAGCTCCCGGAACGGGATCGCCGCATTATGGCTGCTGACGAGAGCCTTCTTGGACCATTGGATGCAATTGGATTGGTTTCTGAGATGCCATTTGGGATCTGGAATATCAAACTCATGAAATGTGGCGGGATTACAGGTGCATTAGAAATCGCACGTATGGCACAGTTGGCGGGGATTGACCTGATGTGGGGCTGCATGGATGAGAGCGTAATCAGTATCACTGCTGCTCTGCATGCTGCATATGCCTGCCCAAGGACAAAATATCTGGATCTGGATGGAAGTTTTGATCTTTCCAGAGATACGGCGCTCGGAGGATTCACTTTGGCAGATGGATCCCTGCACCTCACAGGCGAACCTGGGCTTGGGGTAACACTTGATCAATGATTCCCGGTGATATGGATTATCTCTATTATTATTGCCGCCCTACAAATTTGAATCCAAAGGCGTCCTCGCTATTCGGTTACCAATTATCAGGCGGCTCTGTGGTGGGCTTTGCATTGAGTATTATATCTCTGGTAATTTCCCATTTTCGTTGATTCTCTTCCACTACACTCTCCACAAAGT
>JAPOTE010000084.1 GCA_026709335.1 Bacteroidota bacterium
GCAGAGTATGTGAATATTTTTGGGGTTCCATTTACGTTTCTTCCCCATGAAGATGCTGGGAACAATCCTCCTAAACCTCCTAAACCTAAAACAACAATTGAAGTAGTTTCTGACCGGATAGATTTTGAAATATCCTGGCCAAATGTGATACGGGTTGAGCATACACTCAGCTCGCATCTGTCCGTAGACTTTGAAAAACTGAGTCCACTTGAATTGGATGTTTCCACGATTGCTCAAATCGTTGAAATTGCACCGATCATAGAAGGGAAGCCTAATTTAGATAGGATCACGGAGATTGATTTGCATCGGTTAACGGACGGAGTACGAATGCAAAGAATCATTTTTGAAACCGCGAACAATGTTTATCAACAAGTTCTTACAAATTGGAAAGCAGATACCATGAAACTGATCGCTCAGTTGATACATCTGTCCGAAAAATTTATTAATCAAACGAATAAAATACAGATCGTTCATACTCCAGTGGGACTCAGGAGTAATCGTTCGCGTCAACTGATAATCACCATTTGTATGTCCAGAGTGATACAGCATTTTTTGAGTGCAATTCGCTATGAAAATGCCGAGAAACTGGAGTTGGTCTTTGATCATGATCGCCCCATTCTTTCAACTGCCGATATGAATACATGGTATACCACGAAGCCATGCAATCCCACCAAACGAAGTCATATAAATTACTGTGTCTTTGATAGTACATGGGAAGCGGATGCGGCTAAAATATTAGACAGTAGATCTGAGGTCAAGGCATGGGTAAAAAATGATCATCTTGGTTTTGAAATTCTATATTCGTACAGAGGTGTCATTCGCAAGTATCGTCCAGACTTTATCGTGAGACTCACATCAGGCGATACATTAATTGTTGAAATAAAAGGGCAAGAAAATGAAGAGACGGATGCGAAAAACAAGTTTATGCAACAGTGGATAGAAGCTGTCAATGAGCATAGGGGGTTTGGGCACTGGTCATTTGCCGTTTCTCGTGAGCCTGGCCAACTTCATGAAATCCTCACAGAATTCAACCAGAACAACAATGACTAATGGCTCAGTGAAAATCCTACAAGAAATAGGGCCACGCACAAAATGATGGAGCATGAATTACTTTGCATAGCTTGTGGATCGGACTGTGGTTGCCGACCAGGATCACATCTTGCGGTGTCGTCGTATGTCTTGGCAGAGGATACGCGAGAGAAGATAGACATCAAGCTCTTGAATGCCCAGATCGCCTTGATTGTGATGCGACAGCAGGAACTGCGGGCAAAGATTCAAAAGATCATCATGGATCTTGAACGCCGATCCGGGTTGAACTCCATTGAGGCGTTGATTGAGAAGTTATGTCCAGAGGGCGTGGAGTTGGGTGAAGTAGGGTCAACGTACAATGGATTATCCTGACTTCGACGGTTCCTTTTTGCATAGAGGCTTCCAGGCAAGATTTCTGGAAAAACTGAACACTACAAATTCCCTTATTCAGGGAGGAATGAAGAAAATCAGGGCCGGGCAAAAACCAGATCAGAAGATCTTTTCTTCTTTGAACAGTACGGTTTGGCGTTGGATTTTCAGACCGATTTCCTGATAGAAGCGCCCGCCCGCATCGGTGACTTTGGTGTTGCCCCGAAAGATATCCACCGAGGCCGGACGCCCCTCCGGATCGGTCATCAGTCCGTAGACCACCTGCTTCTTGCCTTTCTTTCCGTCCCGGTTATAGCCGTAGGCGGCAAACCTCATCTTCGCTCCTTCCACGTAACTGCTGCTCACATCATAGAGCACCATCCCTCCCTCGCTGAGATGCCGGCCAGCCAGCCAGCGCTCGATCTGCGCCTTGCGCGCAACCAACTCATCCATGGCATCATAGAGCTCATCCACACATTTGAGCGCCAGTTCTTCGTTGAGTGTATTGGGAGCCTTACGCGCATCCAGCATGGCACTGGTGGTCAGTTTGCTGGCAGGAGCCAGGACACGGGCCGCAATCATATCGAGAACCAGCCGGCGAAAGCGCAAATTCCGGGGCGCAATGAGCTCAGCCATCTTGAGTTGCTTCATCAACCCCCATGTTGGTCTACAATAGAGTGAAAATTTGCCTTAAAACTATGCACATGCATGATTCAGTCAGATGAGAGCAGAAATCTTCAAAGGATCTTCAATCTATATGTTTGAAGAAATTCCATCTCGTAACAAGAAAAAATGGCCCTAAAAGTACGCTGAAAGCAGTTCAAATCGAAAACAAGCATTTTTCGGACGGACTTTATATATTTAGTCTCCACCTGGTGGAAAGACTCAATATATAGGATAGCAACCCGGCCTTTATGCCCGATAAGACGTTAGAGCCCAGATCGAGACCATGGGACTCTCATAAACGAGTTTGGCAATTGAACAGACGCCCTCTCCTCCGTCTTTGAAATCTGCACAAAGCAGATGATCGCATCGTATAAATAGGAAAATCCAGTTATTGTTGACCCGATCAATCGCAGATTGGTGCAGAACGCACCCCTCAAAAATTTCAGGATTTTTGAAGACTGGAAGAGGTGCGTGTGAAACTTTTCTTTTTAAACGAATCCCCAATAATTGGATCAGTCAGTTGCCGTCTTGTAATTTCTGCAAAAAACTCTATTGCGGCCCGCTCTCTTGATGGGTATGGTATTTCCCCGGAAGATGGATTGATATTGAGGATGTGGTGCAATTGCAATCCATATGGGTTTGCATTCAGATGAATAAATTCAAGCTCTGGAAATTACAATGCGGAATATTTGGTCAAAAGCGAATTTCGTGGCGTTTTCTTCGCTCAGTTTCTCTGTATCTCTTGATCTGGGGTAACCTTACTGATGCTGCGGCACAGCAACGCTCTATTCTTAGGGGCTCAGTGATAGATTCACAAGCAATGGAGCCGATTTCTGGAGCATTGGTTGTTCTTGCAGGGACTCTTCATGGATCTCTCACAGAAGCAGACGGGAGCTTTAATTTTGTTGCAATTCATCATGGCGAATATCAATTGACCGTATCAGCAGAGGGATATGCTCAATTCCAGAAATCTATTCAGATCCAGGAGGATATGTATCTGGAAATACCTTTGATGCCCGAGGCAGACGAATTCCCAGATCGCCATACGTATCTCCGATTGGGTGATGGATTAGGGACTCAATTGTTTAGAGGCTTGTTACCCCGCCGAGTTGATGCAGTCTCGGTAGAGTATACTTTGTACGGAGCCTCTCTTGCCCCAAGATCTTACTATCTAGATGGAGTCAGACTGATTGATCCTGGTATATCAATTCTCGAAATTGCAGATCAGCAGCGATCACAAGTTATTCCCGGACCCTATAATCCAAGTTTAGGAATGGATGCTTCGGTCGAGTATCACATGCCGGAGGTATATACAACCGGTGCCTACTTTTTGTATGATTCAAGAGTAAGGGGGCTTAATTCAGGATTAATGTTGCACCGTGACTGGAGTCGGGTTCATGGAACATTCGGCGGAAGCTACAGCCGGGGAGGCAATTATTCAGATGGCAGTGGCATTCTTCAACATGCCGGAATTCGCTCTGGAACGATTGCTGGACGTGCAGGGGTACAGATTGCGGCAGAGCACGAGATTTCAGGAAGCGGGGGTTGGTCGCAAGATATCGATCAAAGTGGAAAAAAATTTCAGCAGAGAGCAGCGATTTTTCGATATAAGTACACTCAAAATGCGGGTTTTCTTCAGGGGATACATGTTTCGGGTGCCTTTCAGGGGTTGGATGGAAAGCCGGACATCAGTCAGCAAAGTGGGTCAGTTTCTGTTCGCTTTTTGCCACAGCCAAACCTCCATCTGAATGTAGGTGCAGATTATTATCGTTATACGGAAAGATCTGATTCTTTACGCATCTCTCAATGGGGGGATGACACAAGCTCAATGATTGAAACTGGTCTATATATTCGAGCGCTGCGCAGGATTACACCGTTTTGGATTGAAGGGCATTTCAGGTTAGATCCTTCAAAGAGTCATTGGGGCGGAACATCGTTGTTGACCTGGTACATCAATTCTGATTGGAATTTGATTCTAGGGGTGGGGCGTGTAGTGTCAATAGAAAGAGATGCAGTAGTGAGACAGGCAGATCTTGGGTTTCGATGGAGTGATTTTGAAAAGTCAGTTGAATTTCTGGCGTTTACACGAGAGGTAGGCAGGAACCACATACATGGTATTACTGCAGACATTCGTAGGACTTGGTGGAGGATTGCACTATACTCAACGGTATCGGATCTTTCTTCCTCTTCGACAAAATCTCGACTATCATCCTGGATACTTTTCCATACAGAATTCAATGGACCACTGGGTTTGTTTAAGTTAAATTCGAAGGTGTACGGCACATTGTTCAATCTTCCTGCCTGGGTGAGCGCAGGTCTGTGGCTGGAAAGCAGGGAGTTCAATGGGATATCGCTACGGATCGGAATTCAGAATCTGCTCGACGGCACATATACATACCCCCAAAGCGAATTTGCAGAGCCAGGCAGGTCGTTTCAATTTTCGTTAGGATACCAATCCCGGTGAAGCGTTAGTTGGGGAGTGAGTCCGCGGTCCGTTTGGCAGTTTCTGAAAACGGGCGGAAGGAGCAACCAAGTTCATTCACCGCGCGCTGGTTGGAAAAGGAGCGCTGTCTAAAGACCTGCTTTACACTCGAGCGTCCAAAATCAAAATTCTGTCTACTCACAGAACTCCACAAATCCATCAGCATTCCACCAAAGAAGGCCAGATGATAGGGCAAAACCATCTTAGGTGGCTTGGCTCCAAGAGATTCAGCCAAGAGGGAGAGGATTGATTTCCAACTGAGGTTCTCACTTCCCAGAATGTAGCGCCTCCCTGTTTTTCCATGTTCTAGTGCGGCAAGATGGCCTGCGGCTACATCGGAAACATCTACTACATTCGTTCCTCCCGGGGGATAGAATATTATCTTGCCAGCACGAATTTTGAGTGCATATTCATGGCAGATATTCAGAGCTTTCCCTTCGCTACGGTCGGGGCCTATGATTAAGCTCGGATTCACTATCACTGCATCTAAGCCTTCTGCGATACTACGGTGAACTTCAAGTTCTGCCATGTATTTGCTTCTTCCGTATGGCCATATGCCTGACTTATTTTGCAATTCGCAGGTTTCGTCTGCAATCCCTTCTGGAGGAGTTCCGATTGCTGCAATGCTAGAGGTATGAACCAGTTTTTCAATCCGACTTTCTCTCGCGGCATCAACGACCGAGGCAGTACCTTGCGTATTGACCTGGTCCAGAGTTTTGGAGCCAATCTGAACATTTCCTGCTACATGAAAAACTACCTGAATTCCGTGCATAGCACTCCGTAATGCACCCAAATCCGTGATATCACCTACACTGTGTTCTACTTCATCAGCTACGGTTCGTAGAAGGTGAAGCTTGGAAGTTTCTCGTCGGAAGATCCGGACATGATATCCGGCTTCTAGGAGTTGATAGACAAGCTCGCTTCCCAAAAAACCTGTAGCGCCTGTTACAAGTACATTCATGATTCAAATTCGATAAGAAGTTCATCAAGAGCGACGGCATCTTTTTCCCGAGCGTGTAATTGCTTGACGATCCCCTCACAGGGCGAATGAAGTTCGTTCTCCATCTTCATTGCTTCCAGAACGACAAGCCCCTGCCCCTTAGTGACATGGTCTCCTGCCTGCGTCAGAATCTTCATGATTAATCCCGGCATAGGTGCGCGAAGCTCACTGGTTGATTCCTGATCTTCAGCCTGTTGGCCATAGTGTTGGATCAGTTGTTCGCGTTCACTGATAATTTTGGCCTTTACTGTCTCTCCGTTAATAGTCAGCAGATGGTTTGACTCCTCTCCCATGTGAATCAGATAGCTGTTTCCATTCAGCAGGAGGCTATATACATTTGATCGCAGTTCTACAAGAGATACATGCATGTTTTCGCCGAGCAAAGAAATGTTTTGATCCGATAGAGTCACAGAAATTCGTTCGTCTCCAACTTCAACCAGAAACCGTTTTGTCATAATCAGATTAAGCTGTGAGTGGGAATTATGGTGGTAGATGAGTGTCTACTTCCAGTGCAACGCAGGGTATACTACCTTGTTTGAGAAGTGCAAGTTAGCAGAGACGTAGAGTTCCATGCGATTGATCGTGCGCCACTGTTTATCACTCGGACTATTTAAGGGATACAAAATTACCGATGTTTCCAGATTTTCTAGAAATAGGGTACGGATTCACGTTTTTCGTCAATGGAGTTAAGTGTGCTTATGAGTCCGATTTCCTGTTCAATCTGTTCATTGATTCAGCTTGAAAAGTCGTAATTTGTGATAGAAAAATGCAAAGATCAACGAAAATTCTGTCGCTCTTAACAAGTTGCCATAAATCTCGGCGATTAAAATTTCTGGGGCTTCAGCCATTTTTGTGAGATGATTCGACCTTCGATTGTTGTGATGATGTATACGTTTCTTTCCAGGGTATATATAATCTCATCGGATGGAAATTTGATAGGATCGGGAAGTATTCATGAGTAGATTGTAATTGGATCATTGATGCGCTATTATCCACCGACAGGAGAGAACAAATCAAAGGAGTCGCAGGTAGCGACCATGTTTGATGCTATTGCGCCGCGCTATGATATTTTGAATCGTGTTTTGAGTATTGGTTTGGATCGCGTGTGGCGAAATGCAGCGATTCGACGCCTGGGGAATCAAAAGGGTGGGAGAATTCTGGATGTAGCAACAGGGACAGGTGACATTGCACTTGCGGCACTCAAACTAGAGCCAAAAGAGATTATAGGGATAGATATTGCGGATGCAATGTTGCAGGTGGCGAGAAAAAAAGCGATTCGTAAATCTCCTCAGGAAAGGGTTTCATTTGTGCAGGGTTCAGCCGAACAACTCCCTTTTCGGACAGACAGCTTTGATGCAGCAATCGTAGCGTTCGGAGTACGAAATTTTGCAAACCTGCATGCAGGCCTGTGCTCGATAAAGCAAGTGCTTAAGCCAGGCGCCCCGTTTGTTGTACTTGAATTTAGTCAGCCGACTCTATGGCCGATAAAGGCCTTTTATAAAGCATATTCCCGGTGGATTCTTCCAAATATCGGACGCATATTTTCGGGAGTTGATGGTCCTTACAAGTATTTGCCCGATTCAATTGAGGTATTCCCGAATGGGCAAAACTTTCTTATGAGACTTGAGCAATGTGGTTTTAACCAGACACGAGTAGAGCCGCTTACGTTTGGAATTGTGTCACTCTATACTGGATATGCTACTTGAGGGATCTGAACGAAGCAGTTTAATCAGCGTGATTTCGTTGACCCCGTCTTCGGAGAAATATTCTACATGGTCCATAAGACGGCGGATAATATCCACACCCAATCCACCAGACTTTCGGTTACGGGAGAGTTCCACTACATCGGGTCGTTGGTAGGCTCTCCGATCAAAGGATCGTCCGTGATCACGGATTCGGACGATCACACGAGTTGCCTCGATGGTCATGGTCAGATTTACTTTATTCGCGGAGTTGCCTTGATAGGCATGCTCAATTATATTTGCACAGGCCTCGTCAACAGCTAATTGTAGTGCCTCAATATGGGTTTCATTCACTCCGGCCTGACGTGCAGATTCCACGACGAACTTGCGCACTTTGATCAAGTGGCGTGTTGCACTGGGCACAATGAGAGTATGGGTAATGGACGCACGGTCCATAGCAAAATCGACTAGATGGGTTTAATACCTTGTTTGAAGAGGGAGATGGCCTCCTCTTCGGTTTCAACAATGTGATAGATCAGGGGAAAACCCAGGAGGTCAAACACATTGAAAATCTTTGATTTAAGAGCGCAGATCTTGATATCTCCATCCAAAGCACGAATTTCTTCAATAAAGGCCATAAAGACCCCAAGCCCCGCACTGGAAATATATTCGAGGTCACTTCCGTTAACGACCAGCTTTGCCTTCCCTTCGTCTCGACACTTTTTTATGGCAGATTCTAATTCCGGGGCGGTGTGTGCATCCAACTCTCCACAGATTGCCAATACTGTGACGTCGCCAGCATCCCGAAAAGCAACAGAAAAATTACTCATGATCAATTGGAATCAATAATGGGTGATGATCAAATTACGACAGGTTTTTTTCTCCAGCTTTGAATACCGTAGGTTCATGTCCATGCCATTTAATAACCAGCAAGGTAAGATCATCGTCATAGTTCTTTCCTAAACCCAGAAATTGGTCAACGGTTTTTCGCACGGCATCATGTACTCCCTGTGCACGCTCATATCGCGAACCCTTGATACTTTCCACGAGTCGATCGTATCCAAATTCTTCTCCTTCGGTATTCCTACTTTCAACCACTCCATCTGTATAAAGAACAATCAGGTCCCCGGGTTGAAAGGTAAGGCGCTCAATCTCCAGTGTCTCAGAGAATAATTCGCTGCGGTCAAGACCAATGCCTAATCCTCCCGAGCGAAGAAGTTTTGCATTTCCGCTAACATCAACAAGTACTGCAGGAGAGTGCCCAGCACGTGCGATAGACATGTGGCCGGAATTACAATCTATCAAACCATAGATCGCAGTAACAAATATACTTTTTTCTAGCGACTCGCCCAGTGCTTGATTCGCATGATATAGAAAATCACTCGGACCCGGAGCGATTCGGGCGACTGCCTGGAAGATGCCCTGCATTTCAGCCATGTAGAATGCTGCTGAGGTCCCCTTGCCGGAAACATCTGCTACTATGAAGGCAAGTTTCCCTTCACCTACTTCAAGCAGGTCATAGTAGTCGCCGCCAACCTCAAGGGCCGGCGTGCTGGAAGCTGCGAGGCTCAGATAAGAAAGTTGGGGCATTGTCTGAGGCAACAATCGCCGTTGCACTTTGCGTGCAATTGACAACTCACTTGCCAAGCGCTCGCGCTCAATCTTTGACTCCAAGAGCCGGACGTTTTCAAGAACGAGAGTTGCCTGGGTGGCAAAAATCACAATAGATTCTATATCATCATTTTCGAAAGCCTGGAAGATTTCGTGAGATACGAACAAAGTTCCCAGAACTTCAGTACCTGTTTCGAGTGGGATGGCCAACAAGCTCAAAATGCCATTTGCTTTGCACTTAGGAGTTCTTCGGTCAACAACCGTATTCGGTATATAGACGAGTTTTCGGGTTTGCGAGGCTTCTCTGTGTATGGAAGCTAGATCACAGGACTCATCGGCGATCGAGGTATCTATATTATAGGCAGCTACAATTTGGGGTTTTAGGGATCCGGAATCAAGATCCTGAACAGTAAGCCAGGCAGCTTTTCCGCGCCCTGCATCAACCGTTGTTGATACAACCCAGTGGTGCAGTTTTCCAGGATCTGCTGACTCGCGCACCAGTAATGAAAGTGCCTGCATGGCTGCCATTTCATCCGCTCCTCTCTGATAGTCTCCAATCGTGGGTAAGTGGAAAATCAAGGAAAGCACGGATGTCAGTGCATAGATGAAGCCAAAGGTCAGATTAACAATGACGACTTTTGTGAGTGGAAGGCTATAGAATGGCAGAAAATTGGGGGGAGCGGTTACATAATCAGTCGATCCCAAGACAATATCAGGTCTGAATAACGTTAATAAGGTGCCTAAAGTCATACACATAAGGACAGTTCCCAAGCCAATCGCAGTCATTTTCTGTCTGAAGGACAGATGAACAATCCATGTCAAACGAACTGAATTGATAAAAATGAGAATGATCTCTCCAAGGGATACCAGTCCCAGAACGATGAGAAAGAGAACTTCTAAGGGAGAGGAGTCCAAACTGAAGTAGGGATGAAATGGCGAACAGACGATGAAACCAAGTCCGAGGGAGAGTATAAAGAGTCGCCAGTTTTTTTCACTTCGGCGGGTACGGCGAAATTGAACTAAATAGCTAAGTCGCTGGACTAAAATAAAGCTCAATGTGGCGAAAAGTGTGCCCAGAAGTGCGCTTTTGATGTATGCGATGGGGGTGGTGGGGGTATTGAAGTCCAAAAATCCATCTTGGATCTGGAAAACCAGAAACATCAGGATCCAGATAGTCAAGATTGCTACAATGATCTGCCAGAATACCTGCTTGGGATCTGGTCGAGTATTGTATTTAACTGTGTGACTACATGTGATCCACAGGCAAAGGAAGCAGATGGTCAATGCAAGATGATAAAGAATTTTTACCGTTAGCGGTGCAAATTCATCAACATTCCCCTGAAAGGCAAAGGTGGTGGTTCCGACGAAGAGCAGGACAAAAAGAATTGGGGGAATCCAGCGCCAAAGACGCTTAAAACCCGCTACAATTGCCTTTATGGACAGAATTTTGGGAAAATTGATTTGGGACACTCCGTCGAAAAGGGGTTTTGTGCATGGGATACTTATTACCTGACTTGGGAAAAATTGTTACACTTTTGAGTTAAAAAGGCAACTTTGTTGCGCGGCTGGCCGTATTGGATTTAAGAATTTGGTATCAAAAAATCAAAAAATGAGCTATTTAAGACGGATACAGATCATCGCTCTGATGTGTTTGAGCGTTCTTGTGGTCATCAAACTTTTTTCTGATCCGTCGCTGCCTGGAGCCATCACGCTTTCTGATCTCAAAGTTAATGAATTAGCTCAGCAAGCTTTCCAGGTTTCCGGACCTGCGGTGTTGATTTCAACTTCTCTGCAAGATCACACAAGCGATTCTTCTTCGCAGTTGGTTCGGACTCCGGGACCCATTCGAGTGATAATTGACGCCGTTGGATCAACTGATGATCGTGGAGAAGCAAGAGGATTTGCAGCGTACCCATGGATTATCAAGGAGAATACGGGTGAGGTTGTGTGGTCCATGATGAATGCCTCAAATATTACCCAAGACGGATCATTGGTTCGTATTGAAAAGGATGAACTTGTATTGGATGTGGGTAAGTATATCCTGAATTTTGCCACATATGGAGGAATGATTCAGTCATCTATACGATCATCTTATCGAAACGATCGCCGAAAATGGCATGTGGTTCTCCGCTCACCTGACGATAAAAATGCACTCCGTCCGCTTTCAGGGACACTGGATGTCAACTCTGATGATCTGGTTTGGGAAGCCACCTCCCTGGAAGGAGATGAAAAGAGAGAATACCTTTTTGGAGTTCATAGTCCAATTGAATTGAGTATTCGTGCAATTGGTCAATTGAGTCACGAAGATGAGGTGCTACCCGTTGACTACTCACGGATTGAAGATGCTGTGACAGGGGGAGTGATTTGGCAGCTCACCCGAGATAATACTACTTGGGCAGGCGGTATCCGGGAAAATCGGATCTATCAGGGGCAGTCTACGATTCCTCCAGGGATATATCGCGCGATTGCAGCAACCAATAGTAGACACCACTATAACAGTTGGACTGGAAATCCTCCTTTCAATCCTCAGGGATGGGGGTTGCATTTAAGTACATCAAACCACAAAGAGATATATACATTTGATCCATGGATGCGACGTGATCCGATCATTCAGTTCATACGGGTTCGGAATGACGAAGAGTACTCACAGATTTTTAGTGTACTAGATACCACGGCAGTTGTATTCTATGCATTAGGAGAAATTACGGGGCCATACAACGGATATGATCTTGCAAAGTTGGAGAAACACCAAAGTGATGGAGAATCAACAACCCTGTGGGAGATGTCCTGGGGAGGTTCCGTTCATGCAGGTGGAGCCCGCAAGAATCGTAAGGAGGTCGAGTTTCTGAGATTAGAACCAGGGAGCTATACGCTTTATTACGAATCTGACGGATCCCATTCATATGAAGCCTGGAACTCAGGTGAACCGGATTATCCTGAGCGATGGGGGGTCGCGATGTTTCCAGTTGAGAGTCAAAATTCAACAATTATCGTCGGGGTACAGAGTGAATCTTCAGATGCATCTTCACAATAATAATTTTCAGGATTTCTGATTAAATCAGCTACGTCCTCTGTCATCCATTCTGGAAAGTACGATTAAAGAAGGATCAAGACTTGCCACAATTGACGTGGGAACCAATGCTGCGAAGCTTCTGATCTCAGAGCTCACCTCCGGAGGGCAATTGAAGCCATTGATGGAAGAGCGCCGCGTGACTCGCTTGGGAGAGGGCGTAGATGCACACGGAGTTCTCACAGAGGGGGCCATTGAACGCTTGATCAAAGCACTCGGGGAATTTCAGGCTATAGCCGGTCAATGGAATGTAGAACAGTCTGTTGTTGTGGGTACGAGCGCTTCTCGTGACACGGGAGCCCTCATCGTTGATATTGTTAGAGATCGTACGGGGTTGTACTATGAGATTATTTCTGGTGAAAAGGAGGCAGATATCAGTTTCGAAGGTGCAGTTGGTGGGGTACCTCACGTAAGCGGCCGAGTGATTTGTTGTGACATAGGTGGAGGTTCAACAGAATTGGTTGAAGGCACAACGGGTGGAAACATTCTCCATCGAGTGAGTCTGGATGTCGGCTCTGTACGTATAAGTGAGCGATTCTTTTCATCCCAGCCTCCAAATTCCGATGAACTGAATGCGGCCAGACAATTTATCCAATCCTCGTTAGCCAAGTCATCCTTCCCAAAGAGTGACGCAATGCTTCTGGTTGGTGCGTCAGATACACATCGCCTTTTATTGCGGTTACAGAGCAGATTAGTTGCAGGAAAAATTCCAATCGAGCACACAATCAATTCAAAGTGGAAGCTCCTAAGGGAGATGGATGTACACCACGAAAAACTCTCCTATAGTCAGGTGAAATATTGGGTTGAATTATTGGTGCAAATGACATTTCACGAAGTTCTGGCCCTAGATCCAGAGGAGCTTCCCGGGAGGGCTGATGTATTTCCTGCTGCGCTCTTGATATGTCTTGAAGTAATGCACTGTCTTGAAAAAAAACCTGTGATTGTGAGCCAATGGGGTTTGGCTCATGGCATTGCATTGAAGATTTTCAGAGACGGTTCGATTCAGTAGTATAGGCATAGTGATCAATACAACAGGGTCTTACCTAATTCGTTAGAGGGCCAAACAGAGCGGTTTGTCATCTGGAAGCACTATTACTTCGAAAGGTGACTCCCCAAATCTCTAGGGAAATCTGCGATTGTCTTTCGAGCGTACCAAGAAACCCTGTGGAGGCAAGAATTATTGTGGATGGCCAGCCAAATTTTCATATTTTTCGCTACATATTCGCTGGAACAGGAAGAAGTAATTTCATATTGGGATTCAACAGGACATGAATAAGAAAGCCATCAAGCGCAAAGCTGTTTATCAAGCACTTAGCACTATCGAAGATCCAGATCGTGGACACGATATAATCCGACTTGGGGCAGTAAGCGATGTTGTCATTGATGACCGGTCAATTGCATTCAAGCTTAACATTTCACAGCCTGGATCAATCTTCTCCCAAAATGTTGAGAAGCTTTGCAAGGAGGCAATTCAAGCTAGGTTTGGTGATCATGTTGATGTTCGGATTCATCTGATCCATTCAAAGGGGCCTGCCAAGAAGTTACAGCTTGGAGCACGGCATATGATTGCGATTGCTTCGGGGAAAGGTGGTGTTGGAAAAAGTACGATCGCAACAAATATCGCGGCAGCTCTTGCCGATGATGGCTATAAAACCGGACTGGTTGATACGGATATCTACGGTCCAAGTGTACCAGTGATGTTTGGTCTGGCGGGAGAAAAACCACGTGTCAATGATCAACGAAAGATTG
Source organism: Bacteroidota bacterium (assembly GCA_026709335.1). Classification (GTDB taxonomy): domain Bacteria; phylum Bacteroidota; class Rhodothermia; order Rhodothermales; family Bin80; genus Bin80. The sequence continues at coordinate 13,659 of JAPOTE010000084.1, forward strand.
TTCCGATCACCAAACATGGAGTACATGTACTATCCATGGGTTTGTTAGTTGATGATTCGGAAGCTGTTATTTGGCGTGGCCCGATGGTTTCCAGTGCTGTACGACAGTTTCTGAATGATGCAGAATGGGGAGATCTTGATTTTCTACTTCTTGATTTACCGCCTGGAACCGGCGACATTCAACTTACGATTGTCCAGACGGTCAACCTTGCGGGCGCAATTATCGCATCGACACCCCAAAAAGTGGCCCTTACTGATGCAAGAAAAGGCCTAGTAATGTTTGAGAAGGTAAATGTCCCCGTTCTTGGGATTATTGAGAATATGGCTTGGTTCAGTCCTCCGGATTTACCCGATCGAAAGTATTTTCTTTTTGGAGATGGGGGAGCAAGTAGTCTTGCATCCGAAACAGGAATCCCGTTGCTGGGTAGGATACCTTTGGAGGAGCCTTTGCGAGTTTCGGGGGACGAGGGGATGCCGATTGTATTATCATCTCCTTCCAGTGTGTCGGCTCAGGCATTCCGATCCATTGCAAGCCAGATTGTCGTATCATTAAGTCAGCGAAAAACTGCTCCATCATCTCCCTTGATTGAATATCAATAGGCTGAATTACAAACTGATGTCCGAGTATACTCCAAATGCTGACCCTGATCTTCGACAGCGGATAGAAGAAGGACTCGAATCCATTCGTCCCTATCTCATTGCAGATGGCGGCGAGGTTCGTTTACTGAGAATTACAGAGGATATGGTTGTAGAGCTTAAGTTACTGGGTGCGTGCGGAACTTGTCCGATGAGCACCATGACGTTGCGCGCAGGCATTGAGCAGGCATTGAGGCACGCTGTTCCCCAGATTACCCGAGTAGAAGCCGTTTAAGTTGCAATATTGTCTGAAACTCTCAATACCAGAAATTATTATCGATGAATCAAATGAAAAAAATTGTAGGTATGATGGCCCTTATCGGTTGTATTGGGCTCTCAGGTTCAACCGTCTTTGCACAGACGGAATTTCATTATGCGAGAGGAAGTTTGTTGAACCCATTCACCGGTGAATACTCTTCAACGAATATTCTCACGTTTCAGAATGCTGGGACTTGGAAGCTGGGGTCCAGTTTTTTCTTTATTGACTTTTTGGATGATGCGACAGACGATGGCTTTAACGATAAAGAATTTTATGGTGAGTGGTATCCTACCCTCAGTTTTCCAAAACTTCTGGGGCGGAATTTCAAAATGGGTCCCGTGGTGGACGTAGCATTCATTAGTGGTCTGAATTATGACGGGGATGCCAACATACTGAAATACTTGCCGGGTGTCCGGCTTTCATGGCAGATTCCCGGATTCATTTTTGTGAATACCGATTTTACTTCTGTCATAGATTACAGTGATGGTACTCGACATGATTCCGGATTTCTGTTTGATATCAGTTGGCTCAAAATCATGAATTTTGGAAATCAAACTTTCTCGTTTATGGGACATGCCGAGTATATCAGTGCAGTAGACCTTAAAGATGGATCTGGTACGTATGAGGCATGGATTTTGGCACAACCGCAATTTGTATGGGATATTGGTAATCTTTTTGATACTCCCAATGCGTTTCATGTTGGGATTGAACTGCAGTATTGGTCAAATAAATTGGGAGTCAAAGGCCAGGATGAATTCAGGCCGCAGTTGCTGATAGTCTGGCGATTGGATTAACAATTTTCCGATGGATAAAGTCCATCGGGATATATTCTTGTTGGTTTATTCTCGGCGAGTTTGGTTCATGGTATGCAGCGTAAGCTTCCTGGAGCTTACTTGTTGTTCATGAGTCTTTGTGACAGGAGATTTTCGAAATGATTTTTTCGGCCATGATAGTCGGTATAGAGAATTAACTAGAAATGCCTTCTTTCATAATGGAGGTTTTGTATACCGAATAGAGAATTTCCAAAGTAATCCGAGTTTAAGAATATCGCCCTCTCCGGGGTAGATTTAGGCCTATTAGAGTGCCACGGTGAAATTTGTTTTAGAGTGAGTTGCTGAGATCGTCTGGGAAGTGAATGCGAACCAATTTCTAATGCCTCGTAAACCTTGTCTGATCGAACCTGGCTTCGCATGTTGCGAATAAGTGCATGTATTTTTCCCATCCTCCTCGAGGTTTAGGGGGTAGGAGGCCGCTAGCCGTTCGGGAAAAATGATTATGATCCGTATCGTTTTTATGGGAATAACCGATCAGAGGCAAAATTTAGAACCTCTTTAATATCTTCGGCTGAAGCTCAAAATCAACAAATATTTCATTGATTCAGATCGGAAAAGGATGAATATTTGATCTCACTAGGTGATTACACCTTAATTCTTTTGGTTTTATACTCGATTGGGTTGTATATTTTCAGCACTATTCCAATTAAATTATTTTTTAATAATGTCAGTAGACGTACAATTTGTTCTAAATACATTTGCTTTTCTTATCTGGGGTGCTCTGGTAATGTGGATGGCAGCGGGTTTTACCATGCTGGAGTCGGGGTCTGTTCGGACGAAAAATGCATCAGTAATCTGCCTCAAAAATCTTGGTTTGTATGCAATTGCTGGGTTGGCATTCTATATCATCGGATACAATCTGATGTATACCGATGTGTCTGGATTTATTGGCAGCTTTAAGTTATTCTATAATGCCCCCGCGGCAGAGGTCGCCCTCCTTGGCGGAGATGAATCCGTATTAGATGATGTCACAGGAAATGGCTATTCGGTAATGTCGGATTGGTTTTTCCAGATGGTTTTTGTAGCCACGGCTGCATCTATTGTATCAGGCGCCCTTGCTGAACGAATTCGATTATGGGCCTTTTTTCTTTTCGTATTGATTTTGACAGCTTTTATATATCCGATCGTTGGTGCATGGACTTGGGGGGAAGGCTGGTTATATGAGATGGGTTTCTCAGATTTTGCCGGTTCGACCATTGTCCATAGTACAGGAGGATGGGCGGCACTTGCCGGTGCGATTATTTTAGGCCCCAGACTTGGAAAATTCAAGAAGGACGGAACGGTCACATCAACGCCACCCTCTAGCGTTCCCATTGTAACATTGGGAGTGTTTATTCTATGGTTTGGTTGGTTTGGATTCAATGGTGGATCACAGTTGGCCTTGGGTGGAGTGACGGACGCAATCAGCATTGCCGGTATTTTGGTAAACACAAATCTTGCCGGTGCCGCGGGAGTCTTGGCCGCCATATTAGTTTCACGGGCCATCCTTGGAGGATTTGATCTCTTTGCAATTCTCAATGGAGCACTTGCCGGGTTAGTATCTATCACAGCTGCTCCTACGGTGCATCACCATGGGCTTGCAATCATCATTGGCTTTGTTGGTGGAGTCATCTGTGTATTATCCATCAAATTGCTTGACAAGCTGAAAATTGACGATGTTGTTGGAGCTGTACCTGTTCACCTTTTCGCAGGAATATGGGGCACCATAGCTGTGGCCTTTACCGTGAGAGGGGAGGGGATGAGCTTTATTGATCAATTATTGGTGCAGCTACTGGGGATTGTCGCCATAGGCGCATTCGTCTTTACAGTCTCGTATGTCGTATGGAAGTTGATAGACATTATCTTGGGTGGGGTTCGTGTCTCTCCGACCGTTGAGCGTATTGGCCAAGATGCGGCTGAGTTGGGTGTAGACGCATATCCGGAATTTGTGTTGATGCCGGAAGAATATGATGATGAGGATGGCCAATAAATGGTGTCTCTACAGGGTCAAAATTATTATGCAGGTAAGAGACAGGAAATAGTCAATTAAAGGAGAATTCTGGCGTTTCCATAGGGGTAAGGTGGGGAATTAGTAATTCCCCACCTTACCCTTTTTTGTTTGATCAAAGTGGTATCAGGTTTGCCCCCTTACCTGCTGAAATGAATTGGAGGATCAGCTTAACGAGAGAGCATTTCTCCACCATATACTGGAGAAAGACACGAGAAGGATCCGCGGCTGTAGCTCTTAAATCTCCAAGCTCTCCAAATACGAACCGCAACGGCTCCCTACTGAAGTGGAGGATGCCACCTCTCTTGGAGGTAAAGACGCCTTAATCTTCTAAAGGTAGGCCAGAAACGAGTCCCCGAGGCCACGGTATTCTCCCACAACAAACGGCGAACCAGTCACCGAGCTTTACAACACCGAGCCAAGTGAAGTGGCAGAGTTAACGTCGTAAAAACAGAGATAGAACACGAATTCTCTTGCAAGAGAGGTCAATGGTCAATCGCAGCAATCCGATCTTTTACAACCGGGATAATGGTATCAAAGCCGCTAATACTAAAAATCTCTCGGATACTGTCACGCATGCTGCACAGAACCAGCTTGCCCTGATTCGACTTAATATTTTTTGCCCCAATCAGCAGTACACGCATACCTGAGCTACTGATAAATGACAATTTGGTGAAGTCAACAACAATTTTCGTTTCACCATCGTCAATTCGATCTTTAACCATACGTTCAAAAACCGGAGCGTTGGAACTGTCAATGCGTCCCACAGGGGTTAATACGAGTACATCTCCTTCGTGCTCTTCAAGCACATCAATTTGGCTGGCCATGGTACGGATTTTCTTTAAATGTTATTGTTAATTTAGGCAAAATATCTCAATTATTCAAGAATCTGCAAAGCTAGGATCGATTATATTCCAAAGTAAGTCGATTGATGCCATCTACAAACTCATATGAGAAGGCATCTGCTTGGGATCTGATAAGATGGAGCCCCAAGCCACCGATGGGGCGATTATCCAATTCACTGCTTGTGTCTACATTGGTGTGTTCTGTAGGATCAAACATACCACCATTTGATTCTACAATAACCGTCACACGACTGTCGTCAACACTGAGACTGACATCAATCTTTGGTTCAATATCATCCTCAAATATGCCGTGGACGAGAGTGTTAGTGACTAATTCTTCCAGAGCAAGGTTAATGATGAAATTAGTTCTGTTGGGGAGTCCGTGCGTTTCCCCAAAGGCCTCTACCATCGCGGCGAGGTCATGTAATTCAGATACACGCGCGGAAATTTGGACGTTAAAATTGCCTGTGATCATGCTATTTCGGTTTCAGAGGAAGGGTTTTTTCTATAAAGTACCAAACAAGTGCGATCATCTGCAGGTGCAGCGCCACGTGAGAAATTTTCAATGTTACTCCAGACAGAGTCAAGTGTTTTTGTAGGATCGGAAAGTGGTAGATCAGTCAAAGATTGTTCCAGTCGATCTTTTCCATAGATTTCACCACTAAGACTTACCATATCAGTCAATCCATCGGTATAACAGAACAGGACTTGACCAGGATCCAACTTAAGATCATGTCTGGTATAATCAACTCCATCAAGTACTCCCATCGCAATTCCAGGGGCCCCGCTTGATATTCTGTAGGGTAGCTCTCCATCTTTAAGCAAGTAAGGTGGATCATGTCCTGCTGAAACATACGTAATGGCAGCAGTCTCCAGATTCACCTTCGCTATAAACACGGTTACAAAAAGCCCCATCGGGTTTTGCCGGCAGATCCGATCGTTAGCATTTTTGCAAATCTCAGCTACGTCACCGCTTTCATTGGCGGCAAAGCGAATGGCCGCCTGTGAAGCCGCCATGAACAAGGCAGCCGCAACTCCTTTTCCTGATACATCCCCCACAACGCAGATTAGCGAATTTCCATCCTCAAAGAAATCAACAAAATCACCACCGACTTGAAGGGCAGGTTCCATTCGTGCACTTGCAATAAATGTGTTGAGATCCGCAGTTCCATCTCGAACTAAAGCGGCTTGTACAGCCATAGCCATTTCAAGATCTTTGTTGATTGCTTCTTGTGCCATTCGAAGCTCGTTATTGGCTGATACAAGTTCCGAAGTACGTTCAGAAACCAAGGTTTCGAGCACTTCTTCACGACTGAAGACCTGTGCCGTCATGTCCTGAAAAACCCTGGCAAGTGATCCAATTTCATCCGCCCGGTCCAGAACGGGGCCAATCAACTCTTCGTCGGGTTGCTCCCCATTTTCAACAAAACGTGCTGCCTCAGCAATCTTTTCAATAGGCTGTGTGAGTAATCGAGCTCCGATGAAGGTTCCAAACCCAGTAAACGCCAAAAGCAGCAGCGAAAGAAATAGCGACTGTCTCATACCGTTCCAAATTTGAGCTGCAGTATCATCAAGGTTAATAAATGCCAAAATCGTACCAATCCGATTATCTTCAATGGCCACTGGAGCAGCAACCCATAATCCACGTTGAGCGCGGTTGATGAGCCCAAGTGCTGCAAGGCTACTTGGCATATTACCTTCAGTTGCAGCTTGAATCACATCATTAGCTTTGTCTGAACGCAATTCATAGGGGGTACGCCAAGCATTTTCCCTTTCAGTGATATCATCCGTTTCGGAATATTCAGCCGCTCCGGCAATATTACCATCCGAATCGATAAACCACAGCGCCTGAGGATATCCTTCACTCACAAGCACTTCAGCTTGTTCTTGGTATATTGTGTTTAAGATGCTTGCAGCATTTCTTCTGACAAGAGGAAGACCTATTTGAACAATGTAGGAACTGTTTGGCCGTGCAATAGTGACATACTTATAGGCCGATGAATCTCCGCGATGAAGTTTTGCTCCGCTATGGTCGACCCATTCATCTATGAGCAAATCATCTAACTCATTTTCGTAGAGGAGATAATTGAGCCGGTCTCCCCCAGAGGAGTTTACGGAATACAAAACTTGGTTTTGACGATTAGATACGGTAATCTCACCGATAGCGGTATGGAGAATGATCTGGCCGAGGTCGGTATCGATCTCGTCTGCCGATCTTCTTGCGTCCACTGAAGCCGTGATGAAATGATCCAGAATAACACCTGTAACACGCATATTGGCGGACAAATTTCCTTCAATCACAGCAGATACATCTGCTGTTGCATCGGCGTGTGTTTGGCTGAGTAGTTCGTTATTGCCAAAATCCAATCTATTCCCTACCTGTACAATACGTTGCTGATCTACGCCATTAGTTGCGACATATTTGTATACTTCCCGGTCTACCTCACGTACCTGCGCAGGTTGTGTTACCACTACAAATGAATCAGAGGGCACATTCAACAGAGGATAAAACTTGCTTGCCTGTGGTTGTTGGCTTGGATCCTCCATGAATCGAAAGGGAATCAAGGAACCATCAGGGCCGCGAACATTCGTGAGATAGGAAAGACCAGTAGTATCGGTAATCCAGAATTCATCCAGGACAGTCTCCTCGGTAATAGATGTTAAGATTTGAACCACATCGGAGGTGTCGTAGCTGGCTTCAGCAGCAGCTTTAACAAAAAATGCAGCAGAGAACGCCTGGGCAGTCATAGGGTCATTTAACGATGCATCAGCAGTACGCGCTACACTCGCAATGGAAATCTCCCCAATGTCGGCAAAAACGTCAGAAATCTGATTGGCAGTCTTTTCGGCTACACCACGCGCTTGCTCACGGGTTCCATTCATCCAATTAGTGATCTGCGTCACCGATATAGTTAGAGCACTGAGGATGATCAATCCTACGTTTGCAAGAAAGATCACCGTGGCAAGTCGTTTTACCCTCGGAGTAAATCTTTGAAATATTGAACCAATGCGCTTCATGAAGCTAGCATATTTTTAGATCTGTCTAATTGCAGATTATCAATTAAATTGTTTCCTTATATGTAGGAAGCCCACCAAAAATTCAACGCAATGCCGCGATGTAATGTACCAATTTAGCCTGAAATTTAGAGAAAAATTTCGGATCGATTACAGTTTTTTAATAATTTTAGTACAAAAAACGCCATAAATCCAATTCCAACCGTTAATGCTGATTCATCAGGGTTGAAATCAGGGGAGTGAAGGTTTGATGAAGGCCCGACCCCAAGAATGTAGAGTAAGCTACTACATTGCTGAGAAAAATATGCAAAATCTTCACCTGCCATCCAGATTGGAAGTGCCATAACACTGGATTCTCCTACATAAGCTGTGGCTATGTCAAGTGCCATTCGAGTGATCCTAGCATCATTGACGAGTGTGGGGAATCCTTTACGAATTTCTATGTTCGCGTGTGCCCCGTGAGCAGAGGCAGTGTTTGTAGCTACTTGCTTGATACGTTGATGTGCAATTTTACGCCAAGATTCATTCATGGTGCGGAACGTACCTTGAAGTTGAACCGAAGACGGGATCACATTGGTAGATCCTTCGGCTTCAACTCGTCCGATCGAAAGAACACTCGGGATATCTGCGGGGCTATTTCGACTGACAATGCTCTGCAAAGCAATGATTACGTGAGAAGTTGCAAGTACGACATCACCATCAAGCAGGTTGGGAGTAGCAGCGTGACCGCCCTTTGCTGTGATATCAATATAGAGTTCATCTGCACTGGCCATGAAGGTTCCAGATCGAAAACCAAGGGTTCCAGCTTTATGTGAGGGATGAACATGCTGCGCAATACAACAGGAGGGGGCTGGACCATACTCATTCGAATTCAGGACACCTTCACGAATCATGAATGATGCTCCACCGGGCAGTTTTTCTTCGGCAGGTTGAAAGACCAGCCGGATGGTGCCCGCAAATTTGTTACGTAAATCCTGTAGAATGAGTGCGGTACCAAGAAGAGATGCGGTGTGTAAATCATGTCCACATGCATGCATTATGCCTGCATTGTTGGATGCATAAGGCAGATCTGTTTGCTCATGGATTGGAAGTGCATCCATATCTGCACGCAGAAGGATTGTCGGTCCGGGCATCGTTCCTTGAATATGTGCAACCACTCCTGTGCCTGCAATACCTGCAGAGTGTGGAATCCCTGCATCTTCAAGTTCCCGGCAGATTAATGCAGAAGTCGCATGCTCCCTAAATGACAACTCGGGATTGCGGTGTATTTCTCTTCGAATACGAACCACTCGAGGTTTGAGGGATTCGGCAACCTTCCGAATATGTTGTTTGAGACTATTCATCCTAGCTAATGCAGCATCTTACGCCGATTCAGATATGCCATAAGAGCCTTGTCATACGTAGCTCCGGTATCTAGTTCAACATAATCAATAGAATGTTTTAAGCACTGACGTTTGAGAGTTTCGGTAAGTTCACTCATTCGTTCTGTGTATGCTTTTCGCAACTGCCCAGGATGAAGAGAGAGTTCTGTACCAGACTCCATATCGCGTAAGATCATTGGATGATCGGGCAGGTTGAACAACGTTTCTGTTTCTTTTTCGAGTATACGAAAGATAAGAACTTCATGTCCCCTGTGGCGCAGATGTCTCAAGGCACGGATAACCTGTTCCTGGGAGCCTGTTTCTTCGATCAGATCGGAAATAATTACGATCATGGAGCGTCGATGTACCCTTTCCGCAACTTGATGAAGTGCGCGTGCGGTTCCCGTATACGTTTCAGAGCTGACGTTTTTTTCAAGACGTTCAAGGTGCGACAGGATTTCCCGTAAATATCGCATTGTGCTACGCGGCCTGAGAAAAGTTTGAATTTCAGAGTCAAAGGAAAGCAGGCCTGTGGCATCTCGCTGAAGAATCATAAGAAAATGCAATGCTGCAGCCAGGTAAGTACCATATTCCAGTTTTGATAGTTTCCCTGCATGACGATATTGCATTGAGGCTGATGTGTCCAAGACGACATAATGATGTAAATTTGTCTCTTCTTCGTATTGTTTCACATAGTATCGGTCCGTTTTAGCATAGACTTTCCAGTCTACATGTCTTAGTGCATCGCCGGGGTTATAAAGGCGATGCTCTGCGAATTCAACGGAGAATCCATGATAGGGGCTTTTGTGCAATCCGGTTATGAATCCCTCTACAACCAAGCGTGCCCGCATCTCCATATTTTTCAAGCGGGAGACCGTGACTGGATCCAGATATGTGAGTGGGCCTGTTGAATTAGGACTTCCCATGCCGTAAAGTGTAAAAGGATACGTTTCAGTGCTTAGATTATACGAATGAAATCAATAGATGTCGTCAAAGCGCGCCTCATGGGGGCGCAAGATATACAGAGAACCATCACCCGGCTGGCGAGACAGGTCATTGAGTCACTAGAATCGGATGATGGAGTGGCAATTGTCGGGTTGCATCGACGCGGTGTATATCTTGGATGTAGATTGCAGTCACTTATACAGAAACTGGAAAACGTACAGGTCCCTATAGGTACTCTTGATGTAACCATGTATCGTGATGATTTTCGCACGAGGCGTAGTAGCAACCGGATGCGAGCAACAGATATTCCGTTTGACGTGAGCGGTCGACACCTGATTTTGGTGGATGATGTTTTGTACACCGGTCGCACGGTGAGGGCGGCAATGGATGCAGTCACGGATCTGGGTCGACCATCTCGTATTCAGTTTCTGACTCTCATTGACCGTGAACACCACGAACTTCCTATTCGTGCAGATATGGTGGGACGTGTGGTTCCCACGATTTCGCGAGAAGAAGTACGCGTACAGTTTCAAGAAATTGATGGCCGTGATGGCGTTTGGTTAGTTGAAAGAAGTAAGGACTGATGCAAGAGTTAGCTTCACAAACGGGTTCACAAGTTTTACGGCATAGGCATCTACTTGGTCTTTCGGCATACAATGCCGAGGAAATTTCCCTTATTCTTGAGACGGCGAGGGAGTTCCGTCAGATCCTGGAACGTCCAATCAAGCGGGTTCCAACGTTGCGTGGATTCACGATTGCAAACTTGTTTTTTGAGCCATCTACGCGGACACGCATCTCGTTTGAGCTTGCTGCGAAGCGATTATCGGCGGACATTGTCAATTTTGGTGGATCGGGGTCAAGTCTTTCAAAAGGGGAAACCTTAAAAGACACTGCTCAAAATATTGAGGCAATGAAAGTGGATATGGCTGTAATTCGACACAGCTCGCCCGGCGCGGCGCATTTTTTGACGCGTTGCATTAAAGGCCGTGTCATTAACGCGGGAGATGGGGCTCACGAGCATCCTACCCAGGCGCTTCTTGATTTACTGACGATTTCGGAGCACTATGAATCGTTTTCAGATTTGCGTGTATCTATCATAGGAGATATTGCGCACAGCCGAGTTGCACGGTCAAACATTTTCGCACTCACCACACTGGGAGCGCAAGTTACAGTCTGCGGCCCTCAAACCCTTATGCCTGTGCAAATTGAAAAGCTGGGAGTACAGGTCACGCATCATTTGGATGATGCACTTCTTGATTGTGATGTGGCTATCGCGTTACGCATCCAACGCGAAAGGTTTGGAGCAAGCCTGGTTCCTTCTCTGCGGGAGTATAATGCATTATATGGTTTGAGGGAAGATCACATGCACCGAAATACAGGAATGATTGTGTTGCATCCGGGGCCGGTGAATCGAGGAGTTGAACTCGATGATAGTGTTATAGAGCACGAACGTTCTGTAATTCTGGATCAGGTAACCAATGGTGTTGCTGTACGAATGGCAGTAATTTACCTTCTTGCCTCTGATTCAAACTGAATTTAGTCACACCATGCAGGAGAGCATTCAGTCAGGGGGTGTTGCGGGTTCTCCCAGAGTATTGCTGGACAGATTTACAGATTTAGATGTTATGGATACAACTAATTACTACTTCCGTCAGCTCGTTGATAAATCAGGTCTAGATAAAGTCCAGCAATGTTCAAACGGGTTCGTTCATTTGATGTTGTTTTCAAGATTTGAAGGGTGTGAAATATACTGTTAAAGAGTGCATTTCATGTGTTATTGCGAATAAAATGAAAGCTTTATTTCTCTGCTGATCATATTATCCTTCAGCGACAGAATTTGTCCACCGGCTGTCAGTGAAGATATCGTAACGCCATGAGATGTTCATTACTTATAGAATGAGTTTTTTTTGTGCTGTCCTATTGATCATGAGCAAACCCATACAACTAAATGCGTCTTTCCTGGAATGAGATACGAGTGAGGGCATCGAAATTCACGGATGAGTGGCAAGGCGAGACATACGAGAAGGGGGAGACCCAGAGTTTTTACAATGAATTCTTTGAAATATTTGGAAAAAGGCGCCGAGATGTTGCCCGGTATGAGGAGCATGTTTCAAAGCTCGACAACCGGTCTGGGTTTATAGACTTGTTTTGGCCGGGTGTTTTGATTGTTGAGCAGAAGAGTGCTGGGCGAAGTCTTGAGGAGGCGAAGGAGCAGGCCCGGGAATATTTTGATGCACTTCCGGAGAGTAGACGTCCCCGATATATTCTGGTGAGTGATTTTCAGACTTTTGATCTGTGCGATCTGAGTGAACGCACAGATGTTTGTTTTGCTTTAGAGGAGCTTCCCTTGCACATAGAAGCGTTCGGTTTCATTCTCGGCATTCAACGCCGAACCTTTCGTGATCAAGATCCGGCGAATATCAAGGCTGCTGAATTAGTTGGTCGGCTACATGACATGCTGAGCGAGGCAGGGTATCAAGGACATGATCTGGAGCGTTTTCTGGTACGGATTGTGTTCTGTCTGTTTGCGGATGATACGGGAATTTTTGAGCCTCGGGACAGCTTCCATGAGTTCATTGAAGGACGAATCCGGGAGGACGGGCTGGATCTTGGCCCATGTTTGGCACACCTGTTTCAGGTTCTTGATACCCCGGAGACGCAACGCATGAAGACCATGGATGAGGAGTTGAACCAATTTCCCTATGTAGATGGTGATTTGTTTCGGGGAGATCTTCGGATCCCGTCGTTTGATTCCGCGATGCGGCAGGCTCTCCTGGACGCCTGCCAGTTCGACTGGTCGAACATTTCCCCTGCGATTTTCGGGGCACTGTTTCAGTCGGTGATGGATC
>JAPOTE010000102.1 GCA_026709335.1 Bacteroidota bacterium
CTACAATCATTTGGATGAGACAGTATGGCTTGAAAGTGATCCAGTTTATCAAAAAAAGCGAAAGACACTTGAGGATCATGGAATTGTAGTATGGAGATTCCATGATTATTGGCATGCATATAAGCCTGATGGGGTCACCACTGGTGCCTTGAAGCTCCTTGGTTGGGAATCATATGCAGACGCTGAGCGACCTCAGCTATGCCAAATCCCTTCCATATCCCTCGCGGAACTTTCTCGATTTATGAAAGCACGCTTTGGTGCAAAACGGATCCGGGTTATGGGGGACGCAGATATGTCATGCAGTCGCGTAGGGCTACTGGTTGGATCTGCAAGTGGACAACGTCAAATTGAAATGCTCTCCGAAGTGGATGCCCTTGTTGTAGGAGAGGTACGGGAATGGGAAACCACCGAATATGTTCGTGACGCGAACTGGCAGGGGGATCGGCAGAAAGGATTGATTGTGATTGGGCATGCACTTAGCGAAGAACCTGGAATGGAGTGGCTTGCCAAGTGGTTGACCCCACGATTGCCTGGTGTCATTGTTGCCCATCAGCCTACTGGTGACCCATTCTATTTTGTATAGACAGCGTACCCGGAACAGGAATGAAACGTGATTCTCTTTTCGCCTATGGATTTGGAATGAATTTCACTACCTGCATAATTCAAATGAAAAATTGTAAACTCTGCTGGCTCGCGTTCATTATTTTTGTAACCCTCTATCCTTTCATGTCGTGTACAACTCCCGATTCACTTGGTATATTTGAAGGGGTTACAAATATAGGAGCTCCCTCCATGGGAGGAAGCATTTTGTATGACAGCGAAACTGATGAGTATACTATCACGGGTGGTGGGGAGGATATTTACGGGGTCAGTGACGAGTTCTTTTTTGCGTGGAAACAGGTTGAAGGAGATCTGATACTCGAGGCGAATGTGGAATTCACTGAATCCACAGGCCACCCGTATCGCAAAGCGGGCTGGATGGTTCGTGAGAGCCTAGATGCCGATGCAGCCTATGTGGATGCTCTGATCCATGCAGACGGTCTGATTGCACTTCAGTGGCGTTCGGAAACAGGGGGAATGACGCATGAGGTAACAACTTCTGTTCCCGCTCCCGCCACACTTCGCCTCGAGCGTACTGCAGATCTGTTCACACTCTATCTGGACAGACCTTCAGATCGAACGGTCGTAGTGGCGAATATTACGGTTAATTTGTCAGCGAGTGCTTATGCAGGCTTGGTGGTATGTGCACATGATCCCACGGCCCGGGCGACGGCCAAATTCAGAAATATTCATCTTGAACACAATGCTGCAATCGGTGAGCGAATTGTGGAGAGCACACTGGAAATCATGGACAGTCATACGGGTGAGCGCCAGATCGTTCGGCAAGCGGAAGAACATTTTGAAGCTCCAAACTGGTCACCGGATTCGTTGACATTGCTATATAATCATGGGGGAAGACTTTATCATATGCCCTCTGCCGGTGGAGGCCCTCAAATGCTGGACACTCAATTTGCAGATCGGTGCAATAACGATCATGGATATTCCCCTGATGGAACTGAAATTGCTCTCAGCCATCATACTGCAGAACAGGGTTCTCAGATCTATATCGTGCCTTCTACCGGTGGATTCCCCCGTTTGGTTACCGAGTTAGACCCGTCCTATTGGCATGGTTGGTCGCCGGATGCTCAAAATCTGGTTTATTGTGCCCGGCGCAATAACAACTATGATGTATACATGATTAGACGATATGGCGGGGATGAGGTTCGCTTGACTGAAGCGGAGGGGCTTGATGATGGACCGGAATATGCTCCTGACGGTCAGACAATTTATTTTAATTCAGATCGCACAGGTCAGATGAAGATCTGGCAGATGAATCCGGATGGTACGAATCAGATGCAGGTGACGCCAGATGATGAATTTGGAGATTGGTTTGCGCACCCGTCTCCTGATGGAAACTCGCTCGTATTTCTCTCTTATGATCGGTCTGTAGAAGGACATCCCCCCAACAAGGATGTGAAGCTTCGGATTATGCCCGTCGACCGCTCCGAGAAGCCCAAAATCATTGCACATCTATTTGGGGGCCAAGGAACGATCAACGTTCCATCATGGAGCCCCGATAGCCGTCATTTTGCTTTTGTCAGCTATCGCCTGATACGGCAGCGTACTCAGGATTAGGCTTGGGCATATGGGCATCAATGCTATCCCGCCATGTTTTTAGTCTAGACAGCAGATCTTGGGCGACGCCGGGTTCAAACTGACTGATATCCGTCAATTCCCCGGGATCTGACTCGAGATCATATAATTCAACAGAATCCGTTTCAAACCACTCAATTGCCTTGTATCTGCCGTGTCGAATTGCCCCGGAGGGGCGATTCGCTGAGCCGTGATAGTGGGGAAAATGCCAGAACAGAGGTCGTTCAGGTACCGAGGGCCCCAGCAAGTTGATGCCATCAATCGGTTCAGGAAAAGGGAGCTCAACCAGCGTCGCAATTGTTGGAAGCAAGTCATCGGTTGTCCCTAGGATCTCCGTAGTTTCAGGCATAATGTGTGGACCCGCAATGATGAGAGGGATTCGGATCCCCCCTTCATACAACCATCCTTTGCCTGCACGAAGGGGTAAGTTGGAAGTCGGGGCCCATGTACGACTCTCACTCAAGGTAGATAGTCCTCCATTGTCCGAGGTGAATACGATGACGGTGTTTTCTCGGATTCCGGCGACTTCAAGTGCTTCCAGAATGCGGCCAACACTTTGATCTACGGATGTAACCATGGCCGCATAGGTTGCATGGTTCTGAGTGGTTCGGGTGATTCCTCCATAAGCCTCCGCCTGAAAGGTTGTTTCTACGTTTGACTGCTCAAATTGCTGGATATCACGAAACTTGGCCTGCAAGGGGGTATGAACTCCATAATGAGAGAGTAGCAACAGGAATGGACGTTCATGATCAGAAGCTATGAAGTCAACCGCAAAATCAGTAAGGCGATCTGTCAGGTAGGTGCTATCGGGATCCGTCTCCAGGTCGGGTACATTTGAAGCAGGGAAGTTCTCATTGATGTAAGGTGCAAAGAAGGATCCGGGTTGACCGGCATCGTTGGAAGCAAATACAGTTTCGAATCCTTGGGATTCGGGGCGGAAGTTTTCGGTGCCCAAATGCCATTTACCAATGTAGGCAGTACGATAGCCGGCTTGTTCAAAGACTTCCCCAATGGTCACTTCCTCCAGTGGAAGGGCATGTCTGTAGTCAGCCTGCAGGAGGCGGCCATTTGCCATTCCGCCGATCCAGTTGGTAATATGAAGTCGCGCCGGATGTTTTCCGGTCATAATGCTGGCTCGTGTGGGAGAACAGACTGGACTGGAGGCATAAAATTGGGTGAATTGGACTCCGCTTGTAGCCAGTTGATCGATGTGGGGAGTATGGTAAAACGTGCTCCCATAGGTGCCGGTATCCATCCATCCGAGATCATCAACCAGGATAAAAACTACATTTGGCTGGCTTGATCCACAAGCAGTCAATAAAAGTAACAGAAGAGGAATGTAGCGATTCAAAACGTGACGAGTAATGTTTTTGAGTTTTCAAGTGAGTCCGCCCTGATTCCGGTGAGTGACACCTGGAGTTTGGATTGATCGCCAATGATCATGGTATAGCTGCTATTCAGGTCAAAAATCTTTGCTCGGAAAGGGAGCGTTGCAAGGCGGAGAGTATAAACTGTATCCATCTCTATTTCATCAACCAATGTCAGTATCGGCTCAGTGAGGCCCTTCACATCAATTGGAGGCAAATATCCGGCGGCTTCGCGGCCATAATTGCTTGCCTGCGTAACAGTAACTGGCCAGCCAGGGTATTGATAGGCATCCTCATCTGACGGGCGTATCCAGCGCGGCCATGCTTCTGCGGTAATCGTACGAGATTCACGGTTAAATCGAATGATTCCGTAGCCCGGAACCCGATCATAGAGTTCTTTGGGCGTTTGATTGCTTTTAACGGGATTAGCCACTGCATGGACTGTCATGCGATTCCCAAATCCGTCCAAATGATCTCCGGTGTAAGGTGGTGTTCCTGGTTTTCGATTTCCTCCCGGCTCCGGCGGAAACCAGCGCCGGGGCCATATATTTGCGATGGCAGGGGAGATGAAAGCATTTGGGCCATCTCCAAATTCATCAACTCCATACTGCACAAAACTCCCGAGGTGTTGATCCCCGGCGACATGGAAGGCAAAGCCCTTTCGGATCGTTTTCAGTGCCCGATTTCGACCACTTTGCGGCCATCCATTGGAATCCATGTCTGTGCCCAGATGATCATCAGGAATATATTCTCCTGGTTCAGCATATCTCATTTGAGGAACAATGCGATCATCGAAAGATCCACTGGGAAGAGTCGCCAAGTTACTGAATAGCGTCTGGGAGAGCATAACTTTCATCCAGACATTATCAGGGAATTCATGGGCCCACTGATTCAGAAATTTAAGTTGACGAGGGCCAAGCAAGTTAGCTTCAGTGGCTGTGGTTGCATCATAGTCGCGATTTTCAGGCCAGCCATTGCGAACCTGAGCTTCCGGGAGAACTAGGCGAGGGGCTGGTTTCCACATTCGATCGGCTACCACTGCAAAACTGACGTTACCATAGCTCAGATCCGTATAGTACACGCTGATATTCTGTTCAATAGGCGAAGAGTCAAAGGGATCAGGAAGATGGGATACCTGTGTGTTATGGACCATATTGACAAATTCGGCATCCATGATATAACCGCCATTGTCAGACTGAGGCCGCCAAGGCCCCTCAGCTTTTTTGCCTCCATGCCCCCAGATATTGCCATGATACACATCATGATCATCCGGGATGGTTACGGTGGGGCGCTCACGCATCAGATCCCTGAATGCCCAGATGAATCGATACCAGTGATAGTGATAATCCAGGATTGCTTGATCAAGCGGAGTGCGAACAATTCCAGCGAGTCCCCCCTCATAGATTTGATCGCCTGCAAAAAAGAGTAAATCAGGATCGTGTTCACTTACTGATGCAGTGAGTTCGTTGTGTGGATACCAGATGGTACTGTGATTCCACACCAGGTTACGTCCCCTAGAAATATTCTGGCAGTTCAGCGATGCCAAGACAAATTCATTGTCCTCGATTTTCGGCGCACGTATCGTACCGGGGTAATAGACGCGTTCGGTTCCAGTGTTCGTCAGGAGATCATAACTCAAGCGATAAGGGATATCAGTGTCCACAGGAATACTGTCCACACGAAGTGTAGCGGTATAACTGTCCGATATGATGGAAGCAGTTGCAGAGGGAGTCCATGCACCATTCAACATGAGTTCCAGATTGACCGATTGAGAATCATAATCTCCAAGAGGTGGCATTTGTGCGGTCATTTTCAGGGCTCTCTTGCTCACTGTGTACATAGCGGCCAGGATCGGTCCAAATCCCCGTTCTTTGTCGTACAGGAATTTTGAACCTCCAATCATCCAACTGTCAAACCAGTAACCTTTCCCTTCCATCAGAGGGCTGAGATGACTGACCAGCGCAACATTGCCAACAAAGTAATCATTGGGTAATCCGATATATCTTGCCTCGGACCATTTCTTCTTTGTCGCTGGATCCGATGCTATGATGGTCATTTGATATCCATGTTCAGACGGCTTGGCCTGCAGACTGATCTCCACAGAGTTGCCGGCTGGAACATTACCCATAGATTGCTCGGGCTCAATGAGCGGCCATGCCTCAACAGGAATATTGGCCTGTGGACCTTTGGGAGCATCCACACTTGTATTTGAACGGACGACGATGACTCCTCTACCGTCCACTCCTGCAATTAAGCCTCCATCTTCACCTGGCCAGTGGTGCACGAGGCTGGAAATTCTCCAGTCCACGTTCGGGCCTCCCGCGCCAAGTAAAAAGCCGGACCATGTATTTTCATGAGTGCTGTCGGCAGGTCCCAGAGCGCCCGTCTGTACGGACATGGTCAACTCACCAGGATGTTCTCCGAGATAATGAGTAAGCAGGTGCAGCGTTCGCATGGGCTTTGCATTTCTCCCCTCAATACACTCAATTCGGCCATTTTCATAACGCCAGTCCATCAGTCGATTGGCATAGAAATTCGGTCCAATCCAAGTACGGTCAATATTCTTTGGCAGAGATTCAGTCACATTGGCATACGGCGTAGCACAGCCGGACACGAAGAACCCGACGATTAGGATGAATACCGTATACTGAATCATAGCCAAAGGCGTGCATGAGGAATTCATGAAGGGATAACGTGTGATTGATGAGCCAAAATTTTAGAGATCAAAAAAAGATGTGTGATTGAATTCACCGTAGGGTTCGGGTTAGGACTTTCATATAAATCATGACTCGGTACTGAGGCGTGCTGTTTCTGTCAATTGTCTAAGATGAACATTTTGATGTTCTTAAAGGCTTACGATTATAGCATTGGCATGAAGAAATGGTTACCCAATTGAATGTACTTTCAGAAGGTCCGGTCGAACGTAATCGCACCATTTATCCACCTCATCCTGCTGTGCTGTAAAATAAAAAATCTGGCGATCCGCAGCCAGGGTACTCATCGTTCTGATAATTGCCTGGGCACGATGGTCATCGCTGTTCGCCAATGTTTCATCAAGTGTGATTGGGAGTCGAAAATTGGTTTCTTGTGTCTCAACAAATGCAAGTCGTACAGATAGGAGAAGTTGAACCCTTGTGGCACTGGATAACTCAGTTAAGTCAAAATCGAGGCCACGCTGGTTATCTCTTGCCCTGAAGATGTTATCCTGGGGGATGATAAGTGTGTAGCGTTCATCGGTTACCCGCCTGAAATTCTCCTCTGCACGCTGAAAAACGGGAGGTGCATTCTTGATTGCGTTTTCGCGGAGATTGTCAAGTATCGCTTGTCCAACGGCTTTAGATGCCTTTTCCTGTCGAACATTTTCCAGAGCCACACGCTTCTTTTCCAGATCTGCCAATGCATTTTCCAGCGAACTGCTGTGTTCTGCACGCTCAATATTCGCATCAAGCCGTGTTAGTTGTTCTTGCAGAGATTTTGCTGTTGTAGATTCCTGACGGGCTGATTGGAGTTCTCCCTCGAGATCTTCAGTTTCGAGAAGAAATTCATGTTCGGGAGAGATTTCTTGATGTGGACTTAAGCTCTCTGCACGAATTCGTAATTCGTTTGAATGGGATAAGGCTTTGGACCACTCAGAGAATTGCCTTGCACACTCTGCGAGGCCTGAGAGATCTCCTATCTCTAGTTCCAGGTCCGTAAATACCTGTGCATATCGGGGCTCTTCATGCTTGATCTGGTTCTCGGCAATTTCCAACCCCTTTTCCTCTTGTACAAGCCGATCATGGTCACGTTTAGCCGTGTCATTGTCGTTTCGGAGCTCTTCCAGCAGACTCTCTGCATTCCGAGGATTTGTTGGTCGACCATATCCGTATTTGACAAATAGATCCGCTGTTGCCTCCATAAGAGTATTGTAGTTCTCCGATACGATGGTGCATCTGTTGTCCAATTCTTCTGCTTTTTGATCCGCTTTTCGCCAGTCAAGAATTCGATCAACAAATTCAATCAGAGAAGTTATATCCTCTGGGGGAGTCACATTCAGCGAACGAATCAATTCCCTTTTTCGAATTTCGAGTTCTGGCTGTCGCTGCAGGCTCTTTTCAAAATATCGCCTGTGTCGTAGTAACTCCTGGGATTTAAGGTTATCTAGTTGTCCTTGGGAGCGTTTTTGAATAATCTTGTCAAGTCCTGAGTGTAGTGCAGATATATCGGGGCTTTGAGAAAGTTCAGGAAGCAGCTTCTTAACCTGATCTTTTTGTGAGGGAGAAACGAGTACCCGCATGTCAGATCGAAGTAGAGAAAGAATCCATAGAAGAGGTAAGTTGATCAGGATACCTAAATAGCCGACAGGATGCAGGAAAATCCCCGCTCCCACAGACAGAAGTAGGGATGTGATAATCGTAATCCAGAGGAGCCCGATCACCTTTCGTGATCGGGGAGAGTCATTTTTCAAGGTCAGAATCCATTGCAAAATAGTCTGCTGTGCATTTTGAAGCTCATGCTGATCAGCGCTTTCATCTGTGGCACCAACTGCTTCAAAGAGAATCTTTAATTGTTCCAGCGCCTGTTGTTCATGGGTAAATGAACCGAACTCTTTGGCAAACTTTTGCAAGTGCTGCAGGTCGTTAGGAGTAAACTTTGGCTCTATGCCTTGTTGTACGAGTCCGCCGAGCTTTTCCCATGCATTCCTGGCGTGCTCCCTGGCAGCTCCTAATGTTTCTTCCAATTGTTCAAGTTCACGATGCTTTGCAGAACAATCACGGACCTGAGAACTCAGCAGTTGCAGTTCTCCGGGCTCCAGACCATCCGGAGAGAGTCGATTCTGGGCAAGAGTTTGGCGTATATTTTCAATCATAGTGCGCCGTGTATCTAGATCTTTTTTTAATTGAGTGATATTGTTCGCCAATTGCTGAGCATTTGTCACTGCATCCTCAAGGTTGTAGCTGGATTGAATCACAGATGGGTAGCGGTTGGCAATGGCCGCAGCTTTTTGAAACTCTTTTTTAGCACTCCGCCAGTGCAGGATTTTCTCAATTAATTGAACACGTTCACCGGCTCGTCTGGCAGCGTTCAATTTGGCGAGAATATTGTTTCTTTGATATTTTTGCTCCCGAAGACCGCGTTGTTCAGAACGAATTTCTTTTAATCGTCTGGAGGCCGCATCAAATTCAGTGGCTTCGGTTGTCTTGTTGTATCGTTGTTGGAGATAGAATCCAAGTTTCTTGCCAGCAGCAGCAATATCAAACCCTCCATTGGCTTGTCGGATAATATCTTGGGCAAGATCGCTGTCGTCGCTTTTTTCGGGGAGGAGTTCCTGGAGAGATAGATGATAGCTTTTGGGGCGGATAAACTGTGATAGCTCGCTCCTGTCCACTTTTTTTCCATCGATACGGCATTCTGCGCGGGTAGTTTTCACATCTACGTCCAGGGTTCGCTGGCTAAATTTCAGGTGTGCCGAGGCGTATAGTTTCAGTTTTCGAGCGGCATTAGGCAGAAGTAAGCCATTCAGAGCATTGGCAATCGTCGTTTTCCCTGCTCCATTTGGTCCAAATATTATATTCAGGTGACTGGAAAGATTCAAGAGGCATAGGTCAAAATCGGTGCCGTACATGCTTTTGATCTGCACCTCTTTAAAGAATAAGGATTCAGTCATGGTCCTCTTTTTGTGCTAATAACTCATCAAGAAGGAGCATCGCCTGTTGTTTCGCCATCCCTAAAAGTATATCAGGATCAGGTTTCGGTTCGGAAAGAGCCTTGAATCCAGCACTTCTATAGACTACTGATGCAGCACCTGATGCACAGTCAACCAAGGCATGATCATCAGTAGTTTCAAGGTTCAGGATCCAGCGTGCGAGCATCCCAGGTGGGTCATTATTGAGTTGAGCTATTTCCTGTAAATCGCGAGTCGGGGAGGTTTGAATGGATACCTTTTCAATTGCAATCATACACTCATTGATTTGAGTCTCAAATGTGTCAATGTTTGTAAGTCCTTCAGTTGACAGTCGACGGTGCAAACTGGTTTGTCCCTGCAATGCCAGTCTACAGGAGAGGTGTTGAAGTAAAGGGCGATTTTGGGTCAATTGTTTCGCGAATTTTTCAAGTTGTTCGGCTACCGCTCTGTAGGCAGATTCAGTCTCCTCAATACCTGACAGATCAATGGGAATTTCTTCATAGTGTATAGATGCGAGTGGGAGCTGCTTCGCCTTGACTTCATTATTTTCGTTGATGATGATCATCCAGGGTCCGTGAACTCCAGGTTCGCCGGGATCAAGGGGTTGTGGGGAGCCAGGATAGAGGACAGGAGCTCTAGATTTATCATAGAGCTTCGGAGTATGCACATGTCCAAGGAGCCAAAAATCAACGGGCTTTGAGGCTAGATCCTGCTTCGCCAGAGGTGCATATTTTCCGCTACCTTCGTATTCTCCATGAACCACGCCAATCGTAAAGCTGTCACTCTGTGCGAGTTTTAGTGAGTCGAGTGGTGAACGCTCAAAATGAGGAGTCGGGAAGGACCAGCCTACGCAGCGGAGTGATCTGCCGGAGTTTGTGTTCAACGTCACTTCACTCCATTCACCATTTTTCCCGAGGAATTTAAAGTGACCGGCAGGCATGGATTTTGCAAGCTCCGGGAATACATCATAATCGTGATTTCCAGCAATCGCTACAACAGAGATCCCGGACTGTTTTAATCGAGTAATCCCTGAACTCAGGGCCCCGAAGGATTCGAAGTAGGAGTTCTCATTATCTGCCATATCCCCGGACAGTATTACAGCATCCACATTCTCTTCAATAGCATGAGAAATTGCCGTATCCCATACAGCGCGTACGGAAAAATTGGGATTATTCGTCGGAACACGAGTCGGGTATCTTCCCAGGTGTGCGTCGCCTAAACAAAGTAGCTTAATCAAAGTGAATCAATAAATTCTGTGAAACTGAAATATAATGAGGGAATTTCGTACTATGGCCAAGAATGCAGTAATTTTGGGTGCTAATTCATGAGACAGGGGGAGGATTTGAGAAAATCAGACAATTTGATGAAATTAAATTCCCGTGATCTGGCAGATTTGCATGGTGAATGCGGGAAGGCCAGACAGATGGCCATGCGGATTCTCGTACGTATGTTACCGGTCTTTGGAGCTGATGAATTCCTCGATATCACAGCTGCACACATTGACAGTTCGTTATTTCAGGGGGATGCGACGCTCGAATATGCTGAGCGGCTATCTGACTGGCAGGCAAGAGTCGTTGTGCCGACAACACTCAATGTGAGTGGGGTAGATGAACATGGATGGAAGCGATGGGCCGTCCCCTCAGATTGGGCAGAAAAAGCCAGGAGACAAATGGTTGCATATCAATCCATGGGATGCAAACCAACCTGGACTTGTGCTCCCTATCAGGAAAGCGAGCGCCCAGAGCTGGGACAGCAGGTTGCATGGGGTGAGTCAAGTGCCGTCGTTTTTGTCAATTCAGTTCTGGGTGCGAGGACGGCTCGCTATCCTGATTTGTTAGATATTTGTGCAGCTATCACAGGACGCGTCCCTGCAGCAGGACTACATCTGGAAGAAAACCGCAAAGGACAAATTCTGTATAGACTGAAGGATGTGCCATTAGCTCTATTGCATGATGACAGTTTTTATGGTGTATTGGGACATCTGATCGGATCAAATGCAGGGACACTGATTCCAGTGATTGAGGGGTTGCGAATAGATCCAAGGGAAGATCACTTGAAGGCGTTGGGAGCAGCCATGGCTTCTGCTGGGGCAGTAGCCATGTATCATATTGTTGGCGTTACTCCCGAAGCGACGGATCTGAAGACGGCATTGGGAGGGTGTCCGCCTCTTCAACGAGTTGATATCACAATGGACATGTTGTGTGCCGTGCGAAAGGAATTGACTACAACGGATGAAAAAAAACTTGACATGGTTGTTTTGGGGAGTCCACACTTCTCTCTAGGTGAGTTTGAGATGCTGTCAAATCTTGTTGCCGGCAAGAGCAGGAATCCACGCGTTCAGTTTTTAATTACAGCAAGCAGGGCAGTACGTGCGCTCGCAGAGAAGGCGGGGTATCTCGCAAAGGTGAGAGAGTTTGGTGGAACTGTAACGGTTGATACATGCATTCTGACCAGCCCAATGCTGCCCAGTTCAATAGATGCACTCATGACAAATTCTGCAAAGTATGCCTACTATGCACCAGGCTTGTTGGGTACGCATGTAGTTTATGGGTCACTTGAAGATTGCGTTCGATCTGCCATAAAGGGTAAAATCAAGATTGATTCAGCAATATGGGAGATGTGATGCATGGGAGGGTTCTGGTGGAAGGGGTTGCGTCAGGCCCCCTTCTTGTCAGTGACACGCCGCTTAGTTTTTGGGGTGGCTTCTGTCAGTCTACAGGGGAAATAATTGATCGCCGTCATCCACTATCAGGGCAGATCGCAACGGGCTGCATCCTTGCCATTCCAGCTTCTCGGGGCTCCAGTACAACAACTGCGGTATTGCTTGAAGCCGTCCGGAGGAGTACTGCTCCATCCGCTCTGATTGTAAATCAGGTAGATACTTTTTTGGTGCTCGCCTCAATAGTAGCAGATGAGTTATACCAGAAACCGATCCCAGTATTGGCAGTGGATACCAAAGAATTTCAGCTACTCAAGAGCGGCCAGTATGCAATGCTGAAGCAGGGGGGAGAGCTTTCTGTCAAGGATCGGTGAGTTAAGATTTCCAAGCTGCGAGAACCTCTCGTTTTCCAGGTGGGCCAGGTCGACGAATTACCGAGAACCCACTTCCTTCCAGTGCTCGTCGGACATGACCGGCTGCGGAGTAGGTAGTAAGACATCCTCCATCAAGAAGGCTATCATATAATTGCTGGATAAATTCAATTTTCCACAGGCCTGGGTTCATAGTTGGATCAAAAGCATCCAAGTAGATTCTATCGTAGGCAAGGGTGGGCAGATTTACTTCAGTAGCTTCGCCGATGAATAACTGAAGAACACTATCGTGTTCGTGTTTCAATTGGTATACGCCATCCGGGATCTTATTATGGAAAGCGTTTCTCCACTTGATGAGCAATGCATTGAGTGAAGTAGCTTCCACGAGAGATCCATAGTTTAACCTAGACAATAGGTTGGCGGTAGGAATCTGCTGATCCAGTGCGTTATAGGTTAGCTGGATCTGTCGCTCAAGAGCGAGTGATGAGGTTAGAAGCCAGTTCAATCCGGTTCCAAATCCGATTTCCAAGATGGTAGCTGTGGGTTTAGATCTGAAGAGGTCTTCAATCTTGGCACCATCAACGAAGACATGTTTGGATTCTGTTAGAGCTCCGTGCACTGAGTGGAAGGATTGCTGATATCTATTACTATATAACGTACGACTCCCGTCATTTGTGGTGAGAATTCTGAGCGATTGATCCATGGAGCAGGATATGTACGGAAATCGGGGATATTTGAATTTTCAAGCTCTTCAATTGTTTGAATTTCTTCTTCTACAGTAATGTAACTGTAACCTCGGCGAAAAGGCGTCTCGTTTACACAGATATGTTCAATCTCTTACTCTTCCTCTCTGCCCCCCCCCTCTCGCTTCACAGCATGTTTCATGATGTCAGCAACTATCGTCTAGCTCACTCGGAGTTTCTTGGAAACCGCTGAAATATTGATCGAATCCTGCAAACAGTCAATCGCCTTGAACTCAAAGGATATCGTGAAACTCACCCGCCCAAGGCACCGAAATCGTCTTGACTCCATGTTCCGCACACTCCACCTGCGGAACCCTTGCAATCATCACAAATATCGGTGTGTCGCCATTTTCGAAGCCGATGATCGTACCTCGGATATACTTTACCGCACTCCGAATAGATCACATGAATCTTTGCCTCCGTTGATTCATCATCCTGCCTGATCTCGGATACCTGCCGCGGAGATCGATCCCTAATAACTGATTTGAATCCTGTATACGTACTTCCATCGTTGACAAATAGATTTATTTAGAATGAAAACCCTCCCGAAATAAATAAGAATTTCTATTCAAAACCTATCTACCTCCCAATCATTCAACATGATAAATCCTTGGTGATAGGGAAAATCTTTAAGTATGAAAGCCTCCTATCAAGAGCATAAAAAGATGGGGGTTTACGCCGCATAAACGGTATTAACGGTTTGTATTCAGATGGGATTCCATGCTTAGTCAGGCTATTCAGGATTATCTGAAAGTGATCTTCACCATCCAGGAGGATCATCCCGTAGTAACAACTACGGATATTGCAAAGGCAATGAATGTCTCAGCAGCATCCGTGACGGGGATGATCAAACGATTGGATCAAATGCAACTGGTCATACATCAATCCTATAAAGGCGTAAAGCTCACACCGGCTGGAAAGAAGATAGCGCTGGAAATCATTCGACATCACCGTCTTCTGGAAACCTATCTCCGAGAAATCATGGGATACTCGTGGGAAAAAATGCATGATGAAGCTGAGCATCTGGAGCATCATATTTCCGAAGATTTCGAGGAGCGTATTGATGCTCTATTGGGGTATCCCACTCATGATCCACATGGGCATCCAATTCCGACGCAGGACTTGAAGATGGTGCGTGCGGAAACAATCACACTCTCCAAGGCGCCGTCAAATCAATCCCTGACTATCCATCATCTGTCGGATGCAGATCCAGCCCTTTTGCATCTCATGGAACAGATGGGCTTAATGCCAGGATGTGAGGTTCTTATCACTGAGCGGAAGAGCGGAGGAATGATGGTGCAAGTTGGGAGTCGAGATGAGTTTATTCGGAAAGAAGTTGCTGACGCCGTGCATGTAATCTTTTAGAGGATCGTTTTCCCCAGCAGGGACGTCAGCAGACTTGCAGCCAGTTCCGAGGTCCGATTACGTTCGTCAATTATAGGGTTGATTTCAACGATTTCAGCAGATGCCAAGCGGCTATCTTCAGCAATGAGTTCCATCAGCAGATGTGCTTCTCGGGGCTGGAGGCCGCCTTCAACAGGTGTTCCAACTCCAGGTGCAAAATGAGGATCAATGCTGTCTACATCAAAGCTGACATGTAGGCTTTTATGATGTTCAAGCTGCTTGAGGGCGGACTTGGTTACCTGTGCAATCCCACGTTCATCAATATCCCGCATTGTGTAGATATTCAGCCCGGATTCATGCAAGACGCGCCGTTCTTCTACATCCAGGTCCCTCAGAGCAATTATAGCAATATCTTCCGGTTGTAGTTTTGGGCCATTGCGTCCCACACTGGTCAACTGATCCGGTCCCAATTCTCTGAGAATAGCGAGAGGCATTCCATGGATGTTACCAGAGGGTGAAGATTCTGGAGTGTTAAAATCTGCGTGAGCATCGATCCAAAGGACTCCTTTCGGTTCATCATGTGTTGCCCCTCCAATACTCCCTATGGAGATGGAGTGATCTCCTCCCATAATCAAGGGGAAAAATCCCTCAGCGAGCGTTTTGCGGACCTGGTCATACAGAAGAATGCATGTATTTCGAATGGATTCAATGCAATCATCATCTGTTGAAAGCGAGTTTCGATGTACACTTGGAATATTTCCAAAATCTTCAACATGATGCCCCAGGTTCCTGAGACGATCGGCAAGTCCGGCATATCGAATCGCACTGGGACCAACATCTACACCACGTAAATCCTGCCCCAGATCCATCGGAACCCCGATCAAGCGAATATTTTGAACATGTTGATTCATCAAAAAGTCAGCTTATATGTGATTGAAACCAAACTATCATTTAACTTTAAGGATTCCAACCGAGCATCAAGTCTGATTCTATCTGGTTCTGTTCTGAATGCAATCTCTCTCCCGGTTAAACCATTACTTTATACGTTATTGGCGGTTATTCGTACCGGGCCTCTTATTTACCATGATCTCTGCGGTATTTGCCATTGCAGTACCTGTGGTGGTTCGACAGGCGATCGACAGCCTACCGCGGTTTGAGAGACTTTATCGTCAATTTGAAGCAACCGAATTGCAGCATCCACTCTACTGGGATTTTTTCTGGACACTGTTCGTTTTTGGTCTGATTATTATTGGTCTCAGTTTGGCAAACGGTCTGTTTGCATTTTTGATGCGGCAGACCGTGATTGTTGCTTCACGCCATATTGAATTTGATATACGCAATACACTGTACGAACACCTACAGAAGCTCTCATCCAGCTTCTATAACCGTACGAAAACTGGTGATGTCATCACCAGAGCAACGAGTGATATTGAACAGGTGCGACGCTATATCGGACCGGCAATCATGTATTCCACCAGGGCGCTGGTGATTGTAGTTGCAGCAATTACAGCCATGCTCATCATTTCGCCGACATTGACCCTTTATGCGCTCATGCCTATGTCAATTCTTGCAGCAGCGATTTTCATTGTTGCACAACTCGTACATAAGCGAAGTGATGCCCTTCAACGTCAGTATGCACAGCTGACAAGTCGAGTTCAGGAAACACTTGCGGGAATTCGGTTGGTAAAGGCCTATGCAAAGGAGGAAACTGAGACACAAGCATTTGAAAAAGAGAGCCATTTCTATAAATTGCGAATGCTGGGGCTTGCACGTGTGGAAGCCGCATGGAGGCCGGTCTTTGTGATTGTTGTCGGCCTGTCTGAAATCATGGTGGTATGGGTCGGGGGACGCTTGGTCTCCGAGGGAGTCATTACAATTGGTAATATTGCTGAATACATAATTTATGTTGCGCTCATGACTTGGCCAGTTGCTGCATTTGGCCTTGTGATTTCGATGATGCAGCGCGCTAGCGCTTCTGCTGAGCGTATTTATGAGGTTCTGGATCGTGCCCCTCAAATACACGATGGCCCTCGTACCGATCATTCAATATCTAAAATTGATGGGCACGTAACATTCCAAAATGTCTCATTCCGATATGGAGAAAATTTGACAGATGCACTTCAAAACATTTCTTTTGACGTGCCAGCAGGAAGTAGCTTTGCCATCGTTGGAAAGACCGGAGCAGGGAAAACCACACTGATTAAGATGATTGGGCGCTTGATAGAGCCAACGACGGGGCGAATCATGATTGATGGTAGAGATGTACAGAAATTACCTCTTACAGTGCTTAGGGAGGGAATTGGATATGTTCCGCAGGAGGTGTTTCTGTTTAGTGAATCCATAGGAAATAACATTGCTTTTGGGACTGTAGGTGCGTCAGAGGAAGAAATTCGACAGTCCGCGTTTGAAGCAGAACTTCTGGAAACAGTGCTGGAATTTCCTGATGGATTGAACAGCGGAGTAGGAGAGCGAGGCGTCTCACTTTCCGGAGGGCAAGCTCAGCGCACAACCATTGCCCGTGCTCTTATTCGAGAGCCAAGAATTTTTATCCTCGATGACGCATTGAGCAGCGTGGATACAAAAACCGAAAACCGAATCCTTGAACATTTACGTAAAAGACAAGGGCATCATACGATGATCCTGGTCAGCCATCGAATCTCCAGTATACAGGGCGTAGATCAAATCATTCTTCTTGATGAGGGGCGTATCGTAGAGCGTGGTAACCACGAATCTCTAATGCAACAAGAAGGGATCTACGCACAAATGCATAAGAGGCAATTACTGGAAGAGAGACTTGAAGCACTTCAGTAGACAGATGGAATTGATACCACTAGGGACTTCCTCTGCTTCAATTGTGCGAGATAGGGGGTTATCTGCATATGTGCTGAGAGACAAGGGAAGTGTGTTCCTCTTTGATTGTGGGGATGGAACACAGTTTCGCCTGCTTAAGGCAAACATTCGGCGTAGCCGCATCAAAGCAATATTTATCTCCCACTTGCATGGAGATCATTATTTGGGAATTTTTGGACTATTGACGTCTATGTTTCTCGAAGGGCGAAAAGCCCCGCTGACTATCGTAGCTCCTCGGGGGCTGGCAGATATAGTAGATGCTCACCCAGGAATTAGTTCAAGTGATCTGTCCTTTCCGGTTCAATATGTAAACCTGGACGAAGATCTTGAATTGGAGGAAGTGTACCGAGAGCCTGGACTCCAGGTCAGTACTCGACCACTGGAACATGGGAAATTCTGTGTTGGGTATCGTGCGGAAAAAAAGCCAGAACCTAATCAAATTGACGGGAAATTAGCAACCGCTCTTGGTGTTACTGATCCGGAGCAATTCCAGAAATTAGCGCAAGGATTGCCGGTTGATACATCTAGCGGATACACTGTCTCGCCGGATCAGGTGAGATATCAAACAGGCACTGTTTTTGCATACGTGACCGATACGCGCCCTTGTCAGGGAGGATTGGACTTGGCCAATAATGCCGATCTACTTGTTCACGAAGCTACGTTCAGCAAGAGCGACGCGAAACATGCCAGGGATACCCGCCACTCTACCACAGATGATGCGGCATTATTGGCGAAGAATGCAGGTGCAAAAAAATTATTGCTGACTCATATCAGTTCGAGATATCGAGATACTGTATTTCTTGAAAACGAAGCAAGAGCAGTATTCCCGAATTCAGAAATTGCTCAGGAATATCGTACGTATCCCATCGTACCCGAGCGAATAGAACTACAGATCTCTCCCTTTGCATGAGTACGGATAAAGGTCTGGATCGGAAGCTGTTGAGGCGTATCATTGGCTACCTAATGCCCTACAAGCATTGGGTAATCCTCGCCTTTTGCCTTGTGCTGCTAGCCTCGTTTTTGGGACCGCTTCGTCCCTGGCTGATTCGCCTTGCAATTGACCAGCATATTGTTTCCGGCGAGTTGGATGGTTTATCTCTATTGATATATGCTTTAATAGGGGCTATTGTATTGGAAGGAATATTGGGGTATGCGAATGCTTATTTCACGCAGTGGATTGGGCAGCAAGCAATTTATGATGTGAGAGTTCGGGTTTTCCGACATGTACAGAGGCAGTCACTTTCTTTCTTTGATCGAACTCCTATTGGACGATTGATCACACGCACAACTTCGGATGTGGAAGCTCTTGCAGATGTATTGTCGGCCGGAATTGTGGTGATTATGGGAGATATGTTCAAACTCGTGTTCATTGCAGCATTTATGTTCAGCCTAAACTGGGTGCTTGCAATCGTCACGTTGTGTGTGATGCCATTCATGTTGCTGGTGACCATGTGGTTCAAACGAAATGTTCGTGGCCAGTATCGGGAGACACGAAAGCAGGTCGCGCGCCTGAATTCTTTTATGCAGGAGCATGTAACAGGTATGCTGATCGTGCAACTTTTTGGACGGGAGAAGGTGGAGATGGAACGCTTTGAGAAGATTAATGACGCTCATCAGACCGCTCAGCTCAAGACAGTTTTTTATCATTCACTCTTTTGGCCTGCAGTTGATATCATCGCATCCACGGCGATCGGATTCGTATTATGGACGGGGGGAGTCAGCGCAATTGGTGGCGCACTTACAGTTGGAGTTCTGATTGCATTTATTCAGTATTGTCGGCAGTTCTTTGAACCTATTCGTAATCTGTCAGAGCAGTTCAATTTACTTCAGGGGGCAATGGCAGGTGCGGAGCGTATTTTTGACGTACTTGATCATGATCAGTCACTGACTGAAGTAGATAAACCCAAACCTCCTGCCCGGTTTGAAGGAGACATTACATTTGATAATGTCTGGTTTGCGTATAAAAATCTTGATGATGGAACACCGGACTGGGTACTTCGGGGGGTGTCTTTTCATATAGGGAAGGGGCAGAACGCAGCGATTGTAGGAGCCACGGGTAGTGGAAAGACAACGATCATAAGCCTGTTGATGCGTTTTTATGATATCCAGAAAGGACAAATTCTGATAGATGGACAAGATATTCGTACGTTTCGACTCAAGTATCTTCGCTGGCGAATTGGATTGGTGTTACAGGATGTTTTTTTGTTTTCCGGGTCGATATATCGAAACGTATCGTTGGAGAATCCTGCTATCTCACTCAAACAGGTGCAAGAGGCGGCAAGAGCAATAGGAGCAAATCAATTTATTGAGCAGTTGCCAGAGCAATATCATCATGATGTGCGCGAGCGGGGAGTCTCTCTTTCTCAGGGACAAAAGCAATTAATTTCATTTATTCGAGTCTTGGCACACGATCCGGATATTATAGTTCTTGATGAAGCAACATCAAGTATTGATACGGAGACTGAGCATATTATCCAGGCCGCTCTGGAACGAGTATTACAGGGAAGGACATCTTTGGTTGTTGCACATCGATTGTCTACAATTCGCCATGCAGATGCAATTTTGGTGCTACATAAGGGAATTCTGCGAGAGCAGGGCACGCACGACGAATTGGTTGCCGCCGGTGGCCTTTATCAAACTCTCTATGAATTGCAGTATCAAGAGCAGGAACGTTTTGTAGAAGTTTCTTAGCCACGAGTCACATGATTGTTGATAGTGAAAATCAAGTGGCAAACACCTCTTAGAGAATAGGGTAAGAGGGGTGAATTTCTTAATTGGATTATATGGCCAATTTGTTTGAACCAGAATATTCAGTGAAGGAAACTGTGCGCCGAAAATATGATGCGATTGCCAAAGGAGAACGGGAATCAGGATATTGTATGTTGGAAGATTCTGATTATGGAGATCAGTCGGGCTATCAGGTAGATGCTGATTTGGGGCTTGGATGTGGTACCCCCGTAGATTTTGCAGATTTGAAACTAGGTGAAGCAGTACTTGACTTGGGATCTGGCGCAGGTTTGGACGCTATGATTGCATCGCCTATTGTAGGAGATAAGGGTAAGGTGATTGGTGTGGATTTTGCTCCGGAAATGATTGCCAAGGCCAGAAAAAATATTGCTGAAATTGTCCTTGATAACATTTCTTTCATAGAAGGAGATATTGAACAACTTCCCATTGAAGACTCTTCAATAGATGTCGTAATTAGCAATTGTACACTGAATCTTGTTCCGGATAAAGCAAAAGCATTTTCGGAGGTTTTCAGGGTTCTTCGACCTGGAGGACGCTTTGCCATATCGGACGTTGTTACGGTTGGGCCGAGAAACTCTCTGATCATTCAGGAGATTGAACAGATAGCCGGTTGTGCTGCCGGCGTTGCTGAGATGGAAGTATATCTGAGATTAATCTCAGATATAGGATTTAAGAGAGTGAGGCTGGTGACTATGCGAATGCTCAAAATTGTTCACGAACACGACGGATTTGTTAGTCTGACCATTTGTGGAAAACGACCTTTTTAAATTCGTTATTCAAAATTAACCTACTACTTACTATGGATCATTACTATCATCGCTCACATTTGCCCCGATTTGGAGAAATCGCCGAGGGAAATCAGGAATTGGCAGATTCATTTTTCGCTTACTATGGTAAGGTATTTGAAGAAGGATCACTCACGGTCAGGGAGAAAGCACTGATTGCTCTTGCTGTTGCGAACACAGTTCAATGTCCTTATTGTATTGATGCCTATACGACGGCTTGTCTTGAAGCGGGATCTGATTTAGAACAAATGACCGAAGCTGTGCATGTAGCGACGGCTATACGAGGCGGAGCCACATTGGTGCATGGCGTTCAGATGCTGGATCAGGTGAAACGTCTGACAATGTAATCTGAACAGTGTTCGATTTACTATGATCATATTGGATACAATTCCACGGGGCCCCCGTGCTACGTCCTCGTTATCTTTTCGTGCTGCTCCATTGGCACGCCCGATTGAGCAATTAAGGCTTCTTGATGAGGTAAATGTTACCGGAGGACCGACCAATAGCGGACGATTTGAGCTTGATATTGCTTCCAGTGGATGGCCACGACTGAAGCCCGAAAGATTAGAGATTATTCAAATCAATCTCGGCAAACTGTGCAATATGACGTGCAGGCATTGTCATGTTGACGCGGGGCCTGATCGGACGGAGGAAAACATGGATCGAGATACGGTAGATGCCTGCCTGAGTGTGATTGATCGATCCGGTGCACAAACCGTTGATCTTACCGGTGGAGCTCCTGAACTCAATCCTCATTTCGAATATCTTGTGGAAGAGTGTGTGCTTCGAGGGCTTCGTGTCCTCGATCGGTGTAATCTCACGATTCTGCTTACGCGCCGACATGAACATCTGCCAGAGTGGTTTGCGGAGCGCGGAGTGGAAGTGGTTTGTTCACTCCCACATTATCGGAAGATGGGGACGGATGCTCAACGGGGTGATGGGACATATCAAAAATCAATTCAAGCCCTGCAACGGCTGAATAAAGCCGGATATGGACAGGGAAATCCAGATCGCAGACTTACCCTTGTTACAAATCCGGTGGGGGCATTTCTTTCTGGAAATCAATCCTCGCTGGAAACGGAATGGAAGGCTGCACTGGCACGCAATCACGGTGTCCACTTTGATCAGTTACTGACACTCAATAATCTCCCCATGTCCCGTTACTTGGAGTGGCTGGTTGAAACCAATCAGGTAGAATTATATCTGAATCGGCTACTTCAGGCCTTTAACCCTTCTACGATTGCAGGTTTAATGTGCAGGAATACACTTTCTATCAGTTGGGACGGATATTTATATGATTGTGATTTTAATCAGCAGCTTGAAATGCGTATGGAGGTTCCAAGGCCGCATGTGCGAGATTTCGACCTTGACATTTGGCAGAATCACGAGATCCGGACCGCCCGACATTGTTATGGGTGTACCGCCGGTGCAGGAAGTAGTTGTGGTGGTGCAATTACAGGATGAGTGATTCGTCCCAAATATGATTTTGGAGTACAGTGAAGAAAGTTTAGGATGGGAATGATCCCAAATCGAATTGGACATATAGTCTGATATCTTCTGGATATAGTTCCAAAAACGCAACAGTTTAGTATTTGTCAAGT
Organism: Bacteroidota bacterium; assembly: GCA_026709335.1. Lineage (GTDB taxonomy): Bacteria > Bacteroidota > Rhodothermia > Rhodothermales > Bin80 > Bin80. The sequence goes on from JAPOTE010000102.1 coordinate 22,327, forward strand.
TTTAGGCAAGACTAAATTTTGTGATTGAAATGCTCAGGTACATTGCATGGTTTGCAGGGATTGGCCTGCTTGCATCGTGCACGTCAACGGAAAAACCAGAAGTTTCCATCGCTGATCGTGCCATCAGGGTTGTGGCAACGACTAGTATCATTGCAGATCTGGCAACAACTATAGGTGGCTCGGAGGTTGAGGTTGAATCGCTGATGGGACCCGGCGTTGATCCACATCTTTACCAGGCGAGCGCCCGGGATGTCTCGAGGATGAGTGAAGCCGATATTGTGGTCTATAATGGGTTGCATTTGGAAGGAAAGATGGGAGATATCTTTGAGGCGATGAGAGAGCGAGGAGCGTCAACGGTAGCCATTGCAGAGGTCAGTATATCGGATAGCCTGTTGCTCCCCTCCAAGCTTTTCCAAGGAAATTATGATCCCCATATATGGTTTGATGTCAGGTTGTGGGCGCAGGCAGGGCATTCACTCGCAACAGCACTGGGCAGGCTGGATTCAACTCGATTCCGTCAGTTCTCATTACGTGCATCAGACTATGCAGCTAAATTGATGGAAGTGGATGCATACGTACACAGTAGAGTTTCTGAAATCCCTGAGGCAAAGCGTCTGCTAATTACTTCCCATGATGCATTTGAATACTTCGGCAGGGCGTATGGTTTTGAGGTACGTGGATTGCAGGGAATCTCCACTGCTTTGGAAGTTGCAACTTCAGATATTCAGGATTTGGCAAACTTGGTAGCCGAGAGGAGAATTCCTGCCATGTTTGTTGAGTCTTCAATTTCTCCACGCGGTATTGAGGCGGTTCGAGAAGCCGTGAGAGATAGAGGGTTCAAAGTAAGGATTGGAGGAACCTTGTATGGAGATGCGCTTGGTGGAGAGTCAACGACGGCCGCTACATACTTGGGAATGGTTCGTCATAATATTGATACGATTGTTCTAGCGCTTTCTAATGGAGAAGGCAGTTGAAGTACGTGATCTCACAGTAGCATATCGGGACAATCCAGTTCTGTGGGATGTTGATCTAGATGTTTCCTCGGGAACCCTAATGGCGATTGTCGGCCCCAATGGTGCAGGAAAGACAACACTCATCAAGGCAATACTAGGGCTAGTCAAGCCCGCTGCAGGTCAGATTCGGGTTTTGGGAAAACCATATCAAGAGGTTGCTTCGTCTGTGGGGTATGTTCCTCAGCGTGGCAGTGTGGATTGGGATTTTCCAACCAGTGTCATAGACATAGTATTAATGGGGTTGTATGGGCGCCTTGGCTGGATTCGCCGACCGCGTCGCAAGGAGCATGAAGAGGCAATGATTGCCCTTGAAAAAGTAGGTATGGTTGACTTTGCACATCGCCAGATCAGTCAATTGTCTGGGGGACAACAGCAACGAGTATTTCTTGCACGAGCTCTAGTCCAGAATGCACATCTGTATCTGATGGATGAGCCGTTCCAGGGTGTAGACGCAACAACCGAACATGCGATTATTGAGATCTTACGTACCCTCCGCTCATCTGGAACAACAGTTTTGGTCGTACATCATGATTTACAAACGGTCTCCTCCTATTTTGATGAGGTGTTGCTTCTGAATGTGCGGAAGATAGCAAGTGGTCCAGTCTCAGATGTATTCACGGACACGAATTTGAGGCTTACATACGGTGGTCGCATCGCGATTATCAGGGGGACCATGTAGAAATGGAACAGTTTTTTGATGATTATACTTTGCGCACGGTTACACTTGGTGTAGCAATACTGGGGGTGGTGAGCGGAGGGCTCGGCGTTTTTGCTGTATTGAGACGGCAGAGCCTGCTGGGAGATGCCGTATCCCACGCAGCGCTACCAGGAATAGGTCTTGCATTTATTTTAACCGGTAGTAAGGCAGCCCTGGTATTAATGGTAGGCGCGGGACTAGCGGGATGGTTGGCCACCTCAGTGGTATTACTTGTGACGGTGAACACACGAGTCAAATATGACAGTGCCCTCGGATTAGTATTATCTGTATTCTTTGGTGCCGGTCTGGTACTGCTGACCTTCATTCAGAGATCTCCCGATGCGGATCAGGCAGGATTGGATTCATTTTTATTTGGTCAGGCAGCATCACTTGTACTTGAAGATGTGATGACAATGACTATTCTGGGGGGGCTGTCCTTGGTAATTTTGATTGTTTTCTGGAAAGAATTCAAATTGTTGATTTTTGACCCGGAATATGCCCACAGCCTTGTGTTACCTGTGCGGCGTCTGGATTTTGGGTTAACAACACTTCTGGTTATTGCTATTGTTATTGGACTACAAACTGTTGGAGTAGTACTGATGAGTGCCATGATCATAGCTCCGGCTGCTGCTGCGCGTCAGTGGACAGATAATCTTGGAACCATGACAGTGGTTTCAATGATCATGGGCGCATTGTCCGGAGTGGGAGGAGTTTTTCTGAGCGCGAGCACATCTGACCTGCCAACCGGCCCAATCATTGTCATCTTTGCGAGTGGAATCGTATTCATCTCGATCTTTTTTGCCCCACATCGCGGGATTGCCTGGGAGCAGGTACGCCGGAGAATACAGAACCGAAGACTCAAAAGTGAAGCAGTTTTACTGGATTTATTTCGACTGGCGAAAACACATGAGACACTAGAATATCCGCATATGGAGGCCGCCCTCAGAGTCATTCATCCGCGAACGGGCACACTTCGTCGACAGTTACGTGGATTAGAAGAGAAGGGGCTTGTTAAAATGAGTGACAATGGTGCCTGGGCATTGTCACAAAGCGGGATTAAGGTCTGCCAAGAACTCATGAATCAGCATACTCCATGAGTACGTTTCAGCTGGAAATTCAATTGGTTGCGGCGGTTGTAGCTGCTGCATGTGCACTTCCAGGCACCTTTTTGATGCTGCGAAGAATGGCAATGATGAGTGATGCAATCAGCCACGCTATTCTCCCGGGAATTGTAATCGGATTCTTCTTGACAGGCAATTTATCCTCCCCTCTCCTGATCGTGGGTGGGGCTGCAACCGGATTGCTCACGGTTGTATTGGTTGAATGGATTCGAAAAACAAATCGTGTGCGTGAGGATGCTGCAATTGGACTGGTCTTTTCAACTCTGTTTGCATTAGGCGTAGTCCTGATCGCACGATTTGCTGGTGATATACATCTGGATACAGATGCTGTACTTCTGGGGGAATTGGCGTTTGTGCCGTTTGACCGTCTCACCATTAGAGGCCATGACCTGGGGCCTCAGGCTTTATATACCACGGCAATTGTTGGCCTTATCACCTTGAATTTCATATTGTTGTTCTACAAAGAATTAAAACTGGCGACATTTGACAGCGCACTTTGTGCAACATTGGGGTTCTTGCCGGGAGTACTTCATTATATATTGATGGGATTTATCTCCATGACAGCAGTAGTCGCCTTTGATGCGGTTGGTTCCATTTTGGTAATTGCTCTCATGGTTGGCCCCCCGGTAAACGCTTATTTGATTACGAATCATTTTGGTCGTGTGATTTTATATAGTGTACTGCTAAGTATTATTGCCGCTATTACAGGATACTGGGTTGCATACCTTTTGGATGCATCCATCGCAGGATGCATGGCAGTAATGGTCGGAATTCAGTTTACAATTCTATTTTGTATTTCACCCCAACAGGGCTTATTGGCTACATGGAAGCGTAAGAGATACCAGAAATGGCAGTTTGCAATGAAAATGTTGGTTATCCATATCATGCAGCATGAAAATACACCTGAGGCCGAACGGGAGTGTCACATTGATCACCTGCAAGATCATTTGGCATGGGAAAAGACATTTGCCGAGGGGGTTGTTTCTCGAGCTGTTTCAAAGAAATTGCTACGACTGGCTGGAGAATATCTGAAACTCACCCCATCAGGGCGCGAATTGGCCCGAGAAGCCATCGTTAACAGCTGAGATTCAGATTCTGAAATCCTAATCTCGTGAAACTCTTCGGCGCAGATCTATCATCCGCCGTGTTGCAGACAGGAGGAACCCGCCACTGAGCA
>JAPOTE010000016.1 GCA_026709335.1 Bacteroidota bacterium
TGTCTGGAACGCCGGTAATGCTTACGGAGGGGGCGCCTCCATCCCAGATCGCAGTGGCAGTAGTGGCATTAGGTGGTCCAGTGTTAGTGCCGTAATTGGCAGAATTGTCTGCTACCGTTACGGTCACGTTTTCATTTCCATTCGGTGTGATATCCAATGTGTAGGTGTTTGCGCTACTGACAGTGAAGTTCCCCTTGGTGGCACCGGTGACTGTCACATCTTCAGTGACAAAGCCGGAGACATCTCCGTTAAACGTGAAAGTGGCCGTGAGCGGAGTGGTCGCATTAATCTTGTCTGGGATGCCGGTGATATTAAGCGTTAACTCTTCGTCATCTTCTACGCTAACAGACCACCCTTGAATCGGTAGTGGCTCATGTGCACCAGTTGGTAGATGATTATTGCTGGCAACGATTGAAATTATTGCACTGGCATCCCCCAATGCATCGTTGTCCACTGCTCTTATAGTATAAGATAGGAATTGACCACCATCTGCTTCTGGATATGTTAACACGTTTGGAGAGACCGTTACGACATCAGGATCGCTACTCTTGAGTGTCAATGACACATCTCCCTGCCCACTTCTCGGGCTTATCCATTTAAGGCGCTGTGTACTTGTCCCTTCTATTATATCCAAGCTATAAGGATCGTCGTCATACGAAGTAATTCTCCATTCATCGGTTATTCCTGTGTATTCAATTGCACCAGAAGCCGAGAGCTCGGCCGTTGTTTGATGTGAGTTGACATCTGAATCATCCACTCCGCTAATCGTAACCGTCTGCCGATCTGCATAGGTCGTCGGAGTAAAGGTCAGTGTTGAAGGCATCACAGTGACAACGGTTGGATCTTCTACGGTTATCGTAACAGTAACATTTGTAGAAGGTGCTCTTGTAAGCCATACTGTATTATTAAATGAACCATTCTCGCCAGTACCGAATCTGCTACTGTAGCTCCGAAAAGCATAATAGTTAATGTTGTCGCGGACTATCACATCCAAGCTCAGTGTGACCGAGTCATAGCCACCTCCTGATGCAGTGAAGAGGAGTGTGAAGATTTCGTTATCCTGGTCCACGTCCCACTCCCCTGTGATCTCTATGCTTTCATGCTGATCTCCCAGAGGAAACTCCAAGGTTGTCTTATTCAGGCTCACATCCACTGATTCATAACCTGTGATGGTAACTGTCACCGTATCTGTCGGCTGACCATCTATGTACACATCAAGTGAAAAGACATTGCCTTCTATAATATTCAAGGTCCCGGCTACAGATGTCCTGATTGCAGCAGTTTGGCCATGAGCTGATGGGGCATAGAACCCTGCGCCTGCAAGAAGAAACAGCAGGCTCCGAAGCGAAAATTGTACACATCGCCAATTTTTGAAGCCTGTCATCTGATATCATAGGATTCTACATGAGCAGCATATAGCTCTAATGGTACACTGCGTCAGTGAATTGTGTTAAAAAGTGCAATTGAACTTACGGGATCTTGCCACAGTGACCTTAAAGGATTGTAGCGCATGACTTCAGGTTCGTATGGAGCATCCATATTCCATACCCCCTGTTCTCTGAGAAGATGTCTGTTATCACGTGCATGATTTACGGGATCTCTATCTGTTATCATAGTCAGGTCGGTAGCAATCATGTTCTACAATACGAGGTCAACTGTATCTGAACAAATCCCCTTCAGATTTTGGTTATTCGAAACAATTCCAGATATATTGCAATAGTTTCCGGTAAGTTAAGATATAGAATCAACTAGACTTTTCCAAGAGAATATAAGTTACTTTACACAGATCATACATACGTGATAAGGATTTGCGGAGCAAAAGCTTATCATAATACACACAGTACTGAGTGCTAAATGAGACTGAATTTCATCTACAATATTCCGAAATTCAGTGAAATGGGAATAAATTCTGCTGTATCCTGTTAAGTGTATAAGGCGCAAATTACAAGCTATTTTAGCAGAAAAACTTCAAATCAATGAGGCAAGAGTACCCAAAATGCACAGCGGATCAGAGCGAAACATTCTCGAAAAAAGAACGCACAATGTAGAATGAACTCTGAGAATAGCATATTGGCCAGAGTTACTGAAAATGGAGTCTGCCAAATTTCGCAAAAAAATCCACTATAATCGAAAACATCTCTTACTTCCAGCTTTGTTAAGCCGGTTTTGTGGGTACCAGAACTAGTTTAGCTTTAGTTAGGCAAGTACAACTATACCGTAGACATGGGGAGTTATGCATTGACTCCGTATAATTCAAAGTAAGTCAAAAGAGTAGCTTCTGCAATTGTGCCATTTGATTTGTTGAAAACCGACTAAAGCAAGTGGTTGTTGTATGCTATGAAGACATATTTACAGATATGAATCCCAAAAACTATTGAAACATGAATTCTTGGCAGGAATTACGCTTTGAGGCCCAAGGCACGGGAATTTCTGTGCCATTGAGTGAACAAATTAACCTGTTAGGTGGCTTACTTGGCCGTATCATTCAAGCACAGGCCAGCCCTGAAATGCTGAGTCTAGTAGAAGAATTGCGAAACTTGACCAAAAAGGCAATTTCGCAAGATGAGCCGCGTTTTCGCCAACGAGCGATTGAGCGGATCGAGGGGCTGGCTTTACATGAAATAGAATGGCTCTTACGTGCTTTTACGACATTCTTCTATCTGGTCAACCAAAGTGAACAACAGGAAATTATTCGGATTAATCGGGAACGTGCGCGCTTGCTTCCCGAAGTTGATCGTATAGATTCAATTGATGAGGCAGTCGGTATTCTTCACCGTGAAAATTACGAATTGGATGATGTAATTAAGATCATCTCACGCCTTGATATTCAACCAACACTTACTGCACATCCTACGGAGGCGCGCCGTCGGACCATATTGTATAAGCAACAGCATCTGGCAACACTAATAGACCGAATTCGCTATGACAAACCTACACCCAAAGAACGCGATGACCTCCTCTACCAAGTACACAACCACATAGGATTGTTGGTTGCATCGGATAAAGTCCGTGCAAGCAAACCCACAGTGATCGATGAAGTTGAGAATGGCCTCCATTATCTTCGGAATGCAATCTGGGAAACGGTTCCTCGGATCCATAGCGATTTAGGTCATGCAATTGAGCGCCACTATAACAAGAAGATTGATGTGCCGGTGTTTTTGAAATTCCGATCCTGGATTGGAGGTGACCGCGACGGAAACCCCAACGTGACCGCGGAAATTACCCGAAAAACTTTCCTAATGCATCGTCGAACTGCTCTGGCGCGGTATCTGGAAGATCTCCGCATGTTGCGCCGTGACCTAAGTCTTTCGGAACTCCAACTGAAAATCCCGGAGATCCTCCACGCATCAATCCAGAAAGATGAGGAGTCCTTGAGTCTGAATGCTCATGATATTAGACAGTTTGTTCGGGAACCCTTTCGCCGAAAAATCAGCTTCATGATGCAGCGCATTGAACTGGCACGGGATGGGGACTTTGAAATCTATAACAGCCAGAGTTTTATTTCTGATCTGAAACTGCTTGCACAGGCCCTTGAAGAGATGGGATATGAGACCCTGGTATCTCATGGACGTTTAGGCAAACTTATCTTACAAGCCCAGATCTTTGGGTTTCATATGGTTTCTTTGGATGTTCGACAGCATAGTCGACATCATGGTAAAGCAGTCGATACTTTGTTCAAGGTTTCTAGGGTATGTGATAATTATCTGAAGCTATCGGAGGATATTAAGCTGAAGTATCTCTCCAAAGAGCTAAATAATCCGCGCCCTCTTTTACCACCCGAGATGAAATTGCCAGAGGATGTTCAGGAGGTGCTGGATACCTTTGCGGTAATTAGGGAAATCACCGAACGTTCTCCGAGCGCATTGGGGAGTTATGTCATTAGCATGACGCATTCAGTCAGTCATGTACTAGAAGTCCTCTTACTATCGAAAGAAGCTGGACTATGGCGAATGAAAGAAGGTAAAGTAATATCCCCCATTGATGTTGTCCCTCTTTTTGAGACCATTGAAGATTTGAATCTCGCAGATAATCTATTAACTGGAATGTTTGAACATCCAGCTTATAGAAAACATCTAGAACATCGCAACAGCATGCAAGAAATCATGTTGGGTTATTCGGACAGCAACAAAGATGGCGGTTACTGGATGGCAAACTGGGCTTTGCACAAGGCGCAGGGTCGAATAGGCAAGATTTGCAAGGATGCTGGGGTAGATCTTCGCCTGTTTCATGGCCGTGGAGGCACGGTTGGCCGTGGAGGTGGGCGTGCAGGTCAAGCAATTATTGCAATGCCCCGCATCATACATAATGGTCGGATCAGGTTTACAGAGCAGGGAGAAGTGATTTCGTTCAGGTATGCCCTCCCTGCAATTGCGCATCGACACCTGGAACAGATTGTACGCGCAATGCTTATTGCACCACTTCGCGTTGCAGACGAAAAAGAGGATGCTGTGATTATGCAGCGTATTGCAGATGTATCTATGAAAGCATATCGATCATTGATTCATGACCCCAAATTCTGGCCTTGGTATGCTTCTTCTACCCCCATTGAACAGATCAGCCGTCTTCCTATTGCGTCACGCCCTGTTTCTCGTGGCTCGGTACATAAAGTAGATTTCGAGGACCTACGAGCAATCCCATGGGTCTTTGCCTGGACCCAGACCCGATATATTGTTCCTGGATGGTACGGGGCTGGTGAGGGATTTGAAAAGGTTCTGAAGGATCCCTCGTCCGATCTCAAGCGCATGTATAAAGAATGGCCTTTTTTTCAAGCAATCCTTAACAGTGCGCAGCGAGAGATGGCAAGAACCAGGCTGGACATTGCGTCAGAATACCTCACACTGGCATCTGATCAGGAGGCAGGTGCGCAAATAAACCAGCGCATCGTAGAAGATTTTAAAAAGGCAGAAACTGCTATTCTTGAAATCACAGGCTATGAAACTCTTTGTGGTCATGCACCGGTTTTCAGAAAATCTGTTGCACTTCGAAATCCCTACTCTGACGTATTAAACCTGCTTCAGATTGAGCTCATCAGGCGCAGTCGCAATGATCGAGAGCCCGATCAGGAAAGATTGATTCATGCTTTATTGCTTAGTGTGAACGGTATTGCAGCTGCAATGCAGAGCACAGGATAACCTTTAGGTTCAAATATTTCTAGATGAACAAGCGTACATTGCAACGTTTGAGGCGCTCCACCCCTTGTGGAGCCGGAGGAATCAACTAAAATATTACCTCCCATTCCCTTCCGACGAATCACCGGTTAGTCGGAAGGGAAACTATAGAATCTTCTCCTGATTCAGTCGGAGGTGAATCAAAAGGAGCCACGTTGACAGTCTAGTATCTCCATAATACGTCATTAGTCCTTTAAGAGAAACTTCAGTCAAAAACATTGAAGAACCTTCAAAAGGCTACGAAATATCGACATCTACCCTTATCTCAGCCATGAACGTTGAGTATAAAATCTGTTAATTCCTGAATCGTCAGGTTCATCCGAGTCATCAAGGGGGAGTGAAGTACGCTGAATCGTTAATTCGTGTCCACACGCAATTCCGGCCATTATAGAACTGGCATTTGTTGCCAGGTTAACTTCGAAATCTAAGGTTTCGTCCATATCTATCATGCACACTCCTGACCTGTTCTCAATCTCCCAGTTCAACTCTCCATTCAGTTCTCCCTCAAATTCCAAATCTTCAAAAAAACCAACTATTGTCAGGGTGTAGGAGTAATCAATGGGTTGAGTAGAACTCACCGAAAATCTTGTACCTTCCTTGCCCGTAACTTCGCATTTGTTTGGGGTAAACCCGAAATTTAATGTTAGAATGGCTTGATCTGAATTTTCATCAGGTTGAATCTCGGTGGTATTAATAGATACGCGTGCATCTCCTCCTTCGGGGCAGGCGATAACATGTTCATCTTCATTCAAGCTTTGGATTATTTTCGGCATCGTATCTGCCATTATGGTCATTATTTCATTCATTAACTCTTTTGCTTCGCTCTCATTGAGAGGCATGTTTTCTGATTCCGGCTCAGAGGGGTTACTGCACATTGTCAGAAATATGGCAACAGCGACTGGCAAGATAATTCGAATGAAGGGATTCATGGAATAAAGCATGGGTTGTGTTATCAAAAGAAATTAGACTTGATTTTTGAACATCATTGCCGAAGATGATCGTGAGAAGTATAATCTCCTGAATCGGCAGTATCTATTGAGTCCGTACTCGGATGAATAGTTATCTCGTCAGGTTCTTTGTAATTTAAAGCCATCTCGATTTCATAGTCGCTATCAACAAGGCATTCGCCACTGTATTCTAGTCAGGAAAACTGTATGACTGATATAAACTGCAATCAACTCCCTTAGGCGTCCCTTTGAATGGAATAATCCGCAACAATATGGATTCAAGTATTTCGAGTCTTAAAGAATTTAACTATGGCATCCGAGGCTGTCATGACAATATCTTTTCGATCATAAAAGTCAAATTGATTTATGTCGTCCGCCAGCCACAATTTTTGAATGGGTATTTTCATGGCTTGCTCATATGCCAAAGCTCCGGCGGGCAAAGCCATACCTTTCGAACCAATCATCAAACTCGGCTTTTTCAGACATGATGCAGACGATAGAGCATTGTATGTAAGCCAAGGCTTCCAACTGAGAGTATTAAACTTGTTGTCATATTCAGGAATGAATCCTCGGTGCTTTTCGCTATAATATGGCGCTTGATACATGAGAGAACTTGAATCAGTGGTGCTGGCAGCCACGAGAATCTCGGGGTTGTTTACTGCTTCAGCGGCCTCGCTATCAGAAATCAACTGATTCACTGTATCTGTGCCGCCATAGATTGTAATGGCCAGCTCAGGGTCATGAAGCCAAGGAGCTACAAATGCGAGTTTTGATAATCTATCGTCATTGACTGCTACCTCTGCCATATATCCGGATGATGCACATATACCTAGTCCAAAGATTTGGTCAATATCCACTTCATCTCGGTGAGATAAATAAGTAACTGCCGCATGAATGTCTTCCGTCTTAACGCTCGGATCTTCCACGTATCGACGGCTGCCATCACTTTTACCCCATCCTGTAAAATCAAATGTCATAGCAATCATCCCGCGCAAGGCAAGTTCACGAGCATAAGTCCCGGCCATTTGCTCTTGTACGGTTGTCCAGGCGCCTGTGACAACTACACTAGGAATGTATTCTTGATTATAGAAAGGATTTGAGCGTAATGACTTGACTGGCTTATAGAGGGTTCCTTTAAGTGTTACCTCTGCATTTTTGAACGCAATGATTTCAGTCTCAATAGTTTTGGGAGTAGGTGTATTTTGAAGATTGATTAATTCCATCGTTAGACTTGCGCTCATTTTATCAAATTCAAGTTGTATACAATTGTTGGATTAAATGATACACAGATATCACCTGATATTCTACTCTCTTTCGTATAGGTTGTGTGATTTTGTAGCATCCTCGAAAAAACTATATTTTCAATTCTGTCGCGCTTCTTGAATGCAGTATCATATTAGCTAGTAACAGTTGACGGACTGTATCAGAACCCTTGCACACACAAATTCTCAATGGAATAAGTAAGAGTGTAATATTCTATTTAGTAGTATGTATTACTCTGAAAGTTGAAGCTTAGCTTTAACAGGCAAATGATCAGATATATACCTACCATTTTCTACTGATACGATTGTTTTATAGCCGTCAACCTCCCAATCACTCGTTACAAGAATGTAATCAATACGGGGAGCCTTATTCAATTGATTATTTTCCAAAAACCCGCTGAATGTACCATCAGGCCCCTGTGGCAATGTTTTGGTCACAAAACGGGTATCATGCAGTGATCCGCTATCTGTGAATACAGAAAGAACGGCGCTGTCAGGTGTTGCATTTAAGTCTCCAAGTAGTATTACAGGTCTCGCGAATTTGTGGATGTATTCCGTCAATAGTTTTGCACTCTGTAATCTGGCTTGAACTCCACGATGATCAAAATGAGTATTGATCACTTGTAGTTCAATTTCTGTGCCACGAACTCTGAGATGAACAGATGTCGCAATCCGGGGAATCGCGGCATCCCAGCCGATACTGCCTGGGATATCTGGCGTCTCTGACAACCATAACGTGGTAGACTCGAGCACTTCAAATACAGTTGCTTTGAAAAAAAGAGGTGCAAATTCACCTTTTTCGCCTCCATCATCTCTACCGACACCCACCCATTCATAATCTGGAAGCTCTGAGGCCAATTGTTTTACCTGATGGCTTAATGCTTCTTGAATTCCAATGAGTTCGGCTTCGGCAATTTCCTTTACAACTCGGCTCATTCGATAACGCCAAGCACTTTCACCATCATCAGGGTTGTCGTAACGAATATTGAACGACATAGCTGTGATCGTTGTAGGGGATACTGGTACCTGAACGAGTAAAAAGGTCAAAAGCAAATTGAGCATACTATCCCCCTATGGTAATCATGGGGCGGTTTTTTGAGGTAGCAATCAAATGCATTCCTGCATGCCTTGCATGTTTGGATCCTACTGCAGTACTAATTAAATCAAGTAGATTTTCATCACTTACTCCATTTCTCATAGCATTTTGCAAGTTAACCTCAGCCCGTCCAAACAGGCACACTTTCAGATGGCCATCTGCAGTAATTCGAAGGCGATTGCAACCCTCACAGAAATCATCTGTCATAGACGTAATCATCCCAATCTGACCAAGAAATCCGGGTACTCTATACATTTTAGCAGTTTCATTGCGACCAAACTCTAAAATTTCAATTGGATAAACACGGCAAATACGGTTAAGCATTTCAACGTGAGGAACCAGTCGATTTTCATTCCAACGGTTTCCGTCAAATGGCATGAACTCAATAAATCTGACTTCAACCGGTTTATTCCGGGTCAGCTCAACAAAATCAATAATTTCATCCTCATTAATTCCCCTCATTATCACACAGTTTATCTTGACAGGAGAGTAACCGGCTTCTATCGCAAAATCAATAGCATCCAATACAAGATTAAGCCCATCGCGGCGTGTAATCTCCTTAAATCGATTTGGGCGTAGCGTATCCAGACTAATGTTAAGCAAATTAATTCCTGCTGATTGGAGTGCAGGTAATTTTCGCTTTAGCAGAAGGCCATTAGTGGTAATTGCCAAAGTCTTAAGCCCGGGCAATGAACCAAGTTTTTTTGCAATGTATTCAATATTCGTTCTCAGTAGCGGTTCTCCGCCAGTTAAACGAATTTTGGTTACCCCCTGCTCTACAAAGAGTTTTGCAATACGAATGATCTCTTCGTCTGTCAACAAATCTTCGGGAGAAGTCCAGTCAAGATCCTCTTCGGGCATACAGTAATTACATCGTAAGTTACAGCGTTCAACCAGTGAAATTCTGAGATAATTGTGAATTCTACCAAACCCGTCACACAAAACATCTGATTGACTCTTCGACGCAGAATAGAGTAGTCCGAAGTTTTGTGGCACCTGCGATACGGGGGCTATATTTGGCTCAGATATTATCTCGAGTTCATACATGATCATATGCACTAGGTCACATGCTCAAAGAGCTTTCAGACCAAGAGTATAGGCTGTTGTAATGATTTATACCAACATGTAGCTGTAATGCATCAACCAGGTCTGCTCTTCCTCTAAGGATCAGTATATGGCGAATTTTACAAAAAATGCATATGATCCTACATTCCCCCGGTGCGTTCAACGGCAATCGTTTCAGAATCAATAGAAATGGCAATTGCACTGGCTTTTAGCGGTGGTTTGGATACTTCATTTTGCGTTCCATATTTACGCGAAAAATATGATAAAGATGTATTCACAGTAACAGTTGACACGGGAGCATCTCTAGATCAAACCATACTCAGTACTCTCTCCCGAAAACTTGGAGCCGTAAAACATGTTCATATTGATGCTCGTGAGTCATTATACGAGCATTATCTGAAGTTTCTCATTATTGGCAATGTATTGCGGGGAGGTGTCTATCCTCTTTGCGTTGGAGCAGAGCGTGTTGTGCAGGCTCGCGAGGTCGTCAGGGTTGCGCATGAAGTTGGTGCTGATGCAATTGCTCATGGTTCGACAGGAGCAGGGAACGATCAAGTACGCTTTGATTCTGTTGTTCACCTACTGGCTGATGGTATGCAACTCATCACCCCAATTCGTGATGAGGGACTTACTCGCCAAGATACCACCAAATTTCTTTTGGATCGGGGGTTTGAAGTTTCTGAGAAAACAACAAGCTACTCTATTAATGAGGGGCTCTGGGGAACAACCATTGGCGGCAAGGAAACTCTTGGAACTACAGAACCTCTGCCGGACGAAGCCTATCCGAATACTGCATCCCCCAAACATGCTCCTGAAGCTGGCATAGATATAACGATTCAATTCAAGAACGGATTGCCAATAGCCTTGGATGGTGAAAATCTTCCCCCCGTTGAATTAATTATCAGGCTTGCAACTATCGGGGCAGATCATGGGATTGGCCGCAATATTCACATAGGAGATACTATTCTTGGACTCAAGGGACGCATCGGATTTGAGGCCCCTGCCCCACTGATCTTGATTACCGCGCACAGAGAACTGGAAAAACTTGTACTTAGCAAGTGGCAGCGATATCAGAAAGATCAATTGAGTGATTTTTATGGAATGCTCGTTCATGAAGGGCAATACTATGATCCGGTCATGAGAGATATTGAGGCCCTGATGATTTCCTCCCAAGAGGTAGTTACTGGCTCGGTTGCAATCCGACTCTATAAAGGGAATATTAATGTTCTAGGGGCTGAAAGCCCCTATTCAATGTTTGACACAGGGGTTGCAATCTATGGGGAGGAATCTGCTCTTTGGAATGGAAGGGATGCGCGCAGTTTCTGCAAGCTCAACGGCTTGCAAGGATATCTCGCGCATAAGGCACGCACGAAAACATGATTCAAACGGCAGTTTTGCATGGTAGTGGATATGTTGGTCGTGAACTGATCCGGCTGCTCCTTCAACACCCAAAGGCGTCCCTTAATAGTGTGACCAGCCGAACCTATTCCAATTCCCCACTATACGTAGCACATCCGTCACTTCGTGACCAACAGAATATTCAGTTTACATCTGTCACAGAATTTGAGTTTTCAGGGATTGATGTGATTTTTGTGGCTGCTGAACATGGAAAGGGTGCGGCAAGTGTCAGGACTTTAATTGAAAACGGATATCCAGGATGTATCATTGATATGAGTTCAGACTTCAGGTTTACTGATGTATCCCAATTTGAGTCCCTTTTCAAGGTTGATCACCCCGCCCCTGAACTTATCACAGAATTTTCATACGGACAGCCAGAGCTGTTCGCACCCTATTCAACTCGCTATATTGCAAATCCCGGATGTTTTGCAACGGGAATGCTTCTGGCTGTGTGGCCTCTACATTTGAATTGTGACAAAGCTAATCTTTCGATCACCGCACTTACGGGTGCATCGGGCTCGGGCATTCGCCCGAAGCAAACTACACATTTCCCTGAACGAGATGGAAATATCCGCGCCTATAAGGTGTTGGAGCATCAGCATTTGCAGGAAATAATTCAATTCATCAACCCGGGTCTCTCCATTGCGATGGTGCCAGTCTCAGGTCCATGGACTCGGGGGATATGGGGAACGGTACAGTTGAATACTCCAGCAGAACAATCTGAAATCGCACGATGGTTTGAAAACGTCTACAGTCATCATAGCCTGGTTCGGCTTTGGCCAGATACACTCCCTGAACTGCAGTATTCGGTCGGATCTCCATACTGTGATTTGGGGTGGGTTGTTCAGGGAAACCACCTAGTCATTGGTTTTGCAATTGATAATATGCTTCGAGGCGCTGCATCCCAAGCAATACAGAATATGAACCTTCTGATGAATTTACCAGTCGAAACCGGACTCGTGCCCGAAGCCCTCTTATGAAAACTCATACAATTTTGAAGGATGAGGATACATATCTTATCCCAACCTATAAAAAGATGCCTCTCGCACTCGTACGAGGCGAGGGATGCTACGTATGGGATGCAGATGGGAAGCGCTATCTAGATTTTTACGGTGGCCACTGCGTTACTGCACTTGGTCACTGCCCGCCTCCTGTCGTAGAGGCAATTCAAAAACAGAGTACACAACTCATTTTCTACTCGAACGTGGTTTATAGTGATATCCGAGCACATGCAGCGAGGTTGCTCTCAGAAATGTCGCCACTTCCACGGATATTCTTTTGTAACTCCGGAACGGAAGCGATTGAAACAGCACTTAAGATTGCTCGAAAGTCTACCAAGCGCAACGGTATCATTTCTACAAAACAAGGTTTTCATGGACGTACATTGGGAAGCCTAGCCACTACATGGAATCCATCTTACAGGGAGCCTTTCAGAGAAATCTTGGCCCCCTTTCATTATTTTGCAGAATTTGGAGATTTATCTTCCGTACAATCCATCCTGAATGAAAAACCGGATATTGCTGCAATTCTTATCGAGCCAATTCAGAGTATTGGCGGAATGGTTGAAGCCTCAAGTGAGTTTGTTCAGGAACTTCGTAAACTGTGTGACCAAAATGGTACGCTCCTTATTTTTGATGAAATACAGACTGGTGTCGGTCGGACAGGTACATTCAGTATCAGCGAGCAATTGGAGATAAAACCGGACATCATTACTCTTGCAAAAAGCCTCGGATCTGGGATACCCGTTGGTGCAGTACTAGTGAGCGAATCTCTTTCTGATGAAATTCATTATGGTGATCATGGATCAACCTTCGGTGGTGGAATGATTGCTATGAGTGCTGTTTCTGCAACGTTAGAGTCTATTCGTGATGATCATCTAATGAATCAAGCTCCCAAAATATTTGAAGCCATCGCGGATACAATCAAACCATATATTCTGGGAATCTATGGACGTGGATGTCTTATTGGTGTACAGGTTGAGCCTCCTGTCAGTGACGTTCTTCCAATTTTACGTGAACATGGTGTGCTGGCTGGTGGAAGTGCAAATCCCAATGTAATGAGACTGATGCCACCGCTCACCACTAAACCAGAGCATATTCGGGAATTTGGGGAAGCCTTCAAAAGAGCAATGAAACGTGTCAATATCTAAGATGGAATTAAAACATTTATTTGATTGGCATCTTGAAGACGAAACGACATGGGAAGAGCAATTAATTCGAACTCGTCACCACTATCGAAACCCGCAGCATCTCCCCAAATCCGATATCCTTCGCAGCCTTGGGCTGTTATTTTTTAATTCTTCGTTGCGAACCCGCACTTCTATGGAAGTCGCGGCGGCTCGACTCGGAGCCCAAACATCTGTTATTATTCCCGGGTCAGGTGTATGGGGAATGGAGTGGAAAGATGGCGGCCGCATGGATGGCCAGACTGTCGAGCATATTCGGGAAGCCATTGGGGTCCTTTCACGATACTATGATGCACTGGGCATACGCTTGTTTGCGACTGGTACTGATTACACACTCGATCAAAATGAGACTAGATTCAAGAAGATCATTGAGTCTGCTTCGGTACCCATAATCAATCTTGAGTCCGCATTATACCATCCTTGCCAGGCACTTGCAGATGCAGCTACGATCAGTGAATATTTCAAAGATCAGATCAAAGGCCGGCGCTTTGTTCTTTCATGGGCATGGCATCCACATGCATTGCCCCACGCAGTACCAAACTCCGCACTCTTGATGGCGACGAGACTTGGTATGAAGGTAACTCTCGCGCGTCCAAAGGGTTTTGAACTTGATCCTGCAATTATGAAACTCGCGAATCAGAATGTATCTAAATATGATTGTTCACTTATTGAGATAGATGATCAGGATGCCGCTTGTGAGGGAGCAGATATTATTTATGCAAAAGCTTGGGGAAGCCAACTTCGATATGACGATGTTGAGGGTGAAAAAATGTTGCGAGATCAATACAAGAACTGGCAAATACGCGAACGCCATCTTGGCCATGCGGCATTTATGCACTGCCTCCCCGTTCGACGCGGCGTAATTGTGGAGGATGCCGTACTTGATGGCCCACAGGCAATTCATTTACTGCAGGCAGAGTTCAGGTTGCATGCCCAAATAGCGATTCTGGAACGTGCATGGAACCTGATATGAAAGCACCAATTGTAGTTAAAATTGGTGGCGCTGTCCTTGACGACCTTGCTTTATTCTGGGAGCAAGTCAAAGCAATTGACTCTCCTGTCGTGATTGTACATGGTGGTGGGGCTCAGTCTACAGAACTGGCCAATAAGCTTGGACATACACCAAAAATCATTGAGGGTCGCAGAGTGACCGGAGATCTAGACCTAAAAATTGCCGAATGGGCAATGAGGGGAAGAATCAATGTGCGATTGACTGCTGAA
This sequence comes from Bacteroidota bacterium, assembly GCA_026709335.1. Classification (GTDB taxonomy): domain Bacteria; phylum Bacteroidota; class Rhodothermia; order Rhodothermales; family Bin80; genus Bin80. The sequence goes on from JAPOTE010000016.1 coordinate 14,343, forward strand.
GCAAACACCCATGGAATCAGAGCGGTCGGGCTGAGTGGAGTAGATGGTGCCATGATCAAAGTTCGGCGGCGGGAGCCATGGAACATTCACGGTGAGAAAGTTGACTTTGGCTGGGTCGGTGAAATTATCTCAATTGACACAGCCCTGATTGAAGCTGTTTCAGATGCAGGATTTATTTCAATCATTGCACCTCTCGGTATCGATCATATAGGTCAGCGATACAATGTGAATGCAGATACCATTGCATGTACGCTTGCGAGAAGCATTCGAGCAAAAGAACTTCTCTTGGTGACCGATACCGGAGGAGTCCTGAGAGATCTCAAGAATTCATCCTCACTGCTTAAGACCTGCTCTCCGTCTGATGAACGAATCGGTATTGACCAAGGGTGGATTAGCGGAGGAATGTCCGTAAAACTGAAAACAGCCCGCAAAGCTCTTGAAGACGGAGTTCCCAGCGTGTACATCCTGGGTGTAGATGATCTGTTACAAAAAAAGAATGCTACATCAATTGTCGGAGTAGGAATATGAGTAAACGGAGAGTATTGGACCTGTTAGCCTCTATGATTCAATTTCCTTCGTTGAGTGGCGAAGAGAGAGAAATCTGTTCCTATATGCAGTCCTATGTCGAGGATGCAGGGATTGAGAATAAACGTATTGACAACAGCTTGTATTTCTGGTTGGGAAATGGCTCCAATCGACTACTCCTTGCATCTCATCTTGATGTAGTACCTCCCTCTTCCGAGCATCCATACCTCCCTTTTGAAGCTACTCATATCAATGGAAAAATCTACGGCAGAGGTGCATCTGATGCAAAAGCATCAGGAGCTGCAATGACTTCGGCGCTTCTGGAGTTGGCAGACGAGAACTGGGTGCCGGACAATGGGCAATTGATCGTTGCTCTGACTGAATGCGAAGAGACCGACTACGAAAATAATGGTCTCCAAAAACTACTCCAAACGAGCTTGCCTCGTCCACAAGCTGCCCTAATTGGTGAGCCTACAAACCTGGTTCCTATTGTAGCTCAAAAAGGACTACTGGTTGTGCGACTTGATTCTACGGGGAAAAGTGCTCATGCAGCCCGTCATGCCCTAGGAGAAAATGCAATCCTAAAGGCGTCAGATGATATCCAACGTCTGCTGAACCTCAAATTTGATCGAACCCATCCCATCTTGGGCAAAGTCAGTGTGAACGTTACATCAATTCAGGGAGGGACCGCGAGAAATGTTATCCCTGATCATTGTATCATCTATCTTGATATTCGAAGCACACCATCCTATACACACGATGAGATAGTTGATACCATTCGGAACATTGTTGATTCCGAGGTATCTGTCCACAGTGGGCGAATTGTGCCTGTATCCACGGAAATTGATGAATGCATTGTACACGCATGTCTTGATGCAGCCCCCGGAACTCAGCCTGAAGGCTCTCCTACAGCAAGTGACTGGATCTATCTCAAGGGGATCCCGTCAGTGAAAATTGGCCCCGGTTCGAGTGAGTTATCTCACACATCAAACGAACATGTAGAGGAAAAAGAAGTCCTCTGGGCCGTTGATTTCTACAAAGCCGCAGTGAAAGGATATTTCAGTCGTACATCAGCGACTGAAAGTTCTTCGTGATTCAGACGGCGACAGCTTGCCCAGGTTTCACAGTAGAGTGATTGCGTAAAAGGTAATATCGGACACCATCCGTCAATGCCTGCCAGCTGGCATCTAGAATATTGGGAGAAACGCCAACTGTATGCCAAGTGTCTTCTCCCCTGGTATCATGATGCTCTATCAAAACCCGTACGGAAGCCGCTGTAGCTTTTTCAGGGGTGAGAACACGTACCTTATAGTCTGCAAGTCTCAAATTTTCCAAGTGTGGATAGAAATGATATAGTGCCTGATTTAGCGCACGTGATAATGCATCAACTGGGCCAACTCCTTCCCCAACAGCAAGCTCTCGATGTTCTCCGACGAATACTGCAACTGTTGCTTCAGACCACTCCAGTCCCTTCTCATCTTGCTCGCTATGTACTCTCAAGCGATCCAATCTGAACATCTCGGTATCCTCTCCCTGTATCGTTCGGAGTAATAGTTCAAAAGATGCCTCAGCCCCCTGAAATTCATAGCCAAGATGCTCTAGTTCTTTGATACGTTGCACGGCATTGCGTGCCTCCTCACGGCCGTTTAATGAAATTCCCAATTCTTGAGCCTTGTAGCGTACATTTGATTGGCCTGATAAATCCGAGACCAGCACCCGCCTTTTATTTCCCACAATTTTAGGGTCCATGTGTTCATAAGCACATGGTTCTTTCATGACTGCAGATACATGAATTCCTCCCTTATGTGCAAAGGCACTACGGCCAACAAATGGAGCTCGATCAATTGGTAGCATATTACAGATCTCATACACAAATTGACTGAGATCCGAGAGAGTGGCCAACTGCTCTTCCGATACGCAACGATATCCAAGTTTATACTGTAGGCAGGCAATAGCAGTGCACAAATCCGCATTTCCTGTACGCTCACCAATTCCATTAATCGTGCCCTGAATATGGCGTGCGCCAGCTTCAACCGCCATGACTGTATTTGCAGTAGCAACGCCGCTGTCATTATGAGCATGAATACCGATTACATGATTTTCCATTACAGAACATACGGATTCTGTAATTTGTGCAATCTCCGACGGCATGGTACCTCCATTGGTGTCACACAACACTAAAACATTCGCACCAGCCTCTGAGGCAGCTTGAAGAGTTTCTAATGCATAGTGAGCATCATCCTTGTACCCATCGAAAAAATGCTCTGCATCATAAATCACTCTGCGATGGCTCTCAACTAGCCATTGGATAGAATTGGCGATCATATCCAGATTTTCTTCCGATGTTACGTTAAGAGCTTTCTTGACATGCAAGAGCCAGCTTTTACCGAATATTGAAACTGTATCTGTTTTCGCATTGAGCAATGCGAGCAAGTTTGGGTCTTGACTGGTGATGTTTTGTGCCCTACGTGTGGAACCGAATGCGCAGATACTTGCCTGTTGCCAGGTACTCTGATTAGCCCGCTCAAAAAATTCCTGATCCTTTGGATTTGATCCGGGCCATCCGCCCTCAATGATATCTATTCCGAAAGCATCCAGTTTATGTGCAATGCGAACCTTATCATTCACTGAGAGTGTTACATGCTCACCTTGGGTTCCATCACGAAGCGTGGTATCAAATAATTCAATCCGTTCCATCAAGCCGGGTTGATTAGCCCGTTCTGTCTTGCATATTCAAAGACATTACCAGCATTTAAGATATCCGCTACATCTCCCAAGGGTTTAAGCAGGTATTCTTCTCCACTCGCGTGATTGGTTAGCTGCCCAAAACGGGTGTCAAGCTCTAGCTCATCTCCTGTGCGAATCTGATGATTGATTTTTTCGTGAGACTCAAAAGGAATTACAAATCCGCCGTCGATAGTGTTGCGGTAAAAAATTCTTGCATAACTCTCTGCTACAACAACTTTGGCGCCAGCTTCTGTGAGTGCAAATGGTGCATGCTCACGTGAAGATCCACATCCAAAATTAGATCCACCAATCACAAATGTATAGTCACTGAGATATTTATCCGGATCCGTGAAAGGGATATGTCCATTTGGGAGTCCTTGTTGCTCAATGGGGACTCCACTCATGGCAAAACGTCCATACATGCGACGTTCATCGGGTTTATTGAGACTGTACACGAGGTGTTCTGCCGGAATAATCTGATCCGTATCAATAGCATCTCCAACCACATACGCTAACCCGCGAATAATAGATTTCATAATTAAACCAATACCTCCCTGGGGTCTGTAATCACACCACTCAATGCACTTGCTGCAACGGTCAGAGGCGATGCAAGATAGACCGAGGCTTGCTTTGAGCCCATACGTCCCGGAAAATTCCGATTCGTTGTAGAAATGACAACCTCATCTCCCTGCATACGCCCAAACGTATCGGAAGGACCTCCCAGACAGGCCCCACAACTTGCTTGCCCCATTTTACATCCTGCATTTTCAAACACATCCCATAGAGTGGTACCATCTATCGTATTCGCCTGGAGAGATTCACTGATTTCGGTAGTGGCGGGTACAATATAGGTATCAATAACGACCTCCTGTCCCTTAATGATTTGAGCTGCAGCTTCAAAGTCTTCAAATTTTCCACCAGTGCAGCTGCCAATGTACGCTCGATCCAATCGGGTTCCTTCCACTTCCACGACACTCGCTCGGTTATCCGGTCGATGAGGTTTGGCAACAACGGGTTCCAAGGTAGAGACATCATAGCGGTATTCCGAGCGATATCGAGCAGTTTCATCACCATAGAGGCAGACAAAGTCATGATCTGTGCGGGCACGGACATATTCAGTGGTGATCTCGTCCGGTGCAATGATTCCATTCTTCCCGCCAGCTTCAATCGCCATGTTGGTGAGTGTCATTCGTTCTTGCATGGAAAGCGAGTAGACGGATTCCCCGTCAAATTCCATTGCACGATATGTTGCCCCGTCACACCCAATATCTCCGATCACTGCTAAAATCAGATCTTTTGCCATCAGGTATGGTGGAAGAACTCCTTCAAAGATGAAGCGCATGGTTTCGGGGACGCGGAGCCAAATTTTCCCAGTTCCCATAATGAGAGCCGCATCGGTATTTCCCACACCAGTCGAGAACATACCAAAGGCGCCAGATGTGCAAGTATGACTATCGGTTCCAATCAACAATGAACCTGGCCGATTAAATCCTTCCTCGGCAAGAGCCATATGACAGACCCCCTTGTAGCGAGGAGATCCTACATCATAATAGTGAGGTAAATGATGCTCTTCCGCAAACGCTCTAAGCAAACGTACATTTCGGTTTGCATGATGATTTTGAGTGAAGATATAATGATCCGGCAGGATCACCAGTTTTTCCGCGTCCCAGACCTTGGCATCTTCACCAAATTCACGCTTGAAGATGTCGATGGTTGGCGGTCCGCATACATCGTGAGTCATCAGGATGTCAACCTCTACCCAAACGCTCTCGCCTGGGACCACTCGATCACGATCGCAGTGGCGTGCAATAATTTTTTCTGTAATTGTCATTGGTCTTGTCCTCCATCGCTTCCAAATGATTGCATGATTCCATCAGACACAAATTCTTCTCCACTACTGGCTCTAAAAGCTTCCAGTTGATTCAATGCTTGAACATACGCATTAGCAGACGCCTGCAGAACATCGGTATGTCGAGCGATTCCCCGAAAGAGGGTTCCGTGTTCACTGATCAAAACCGTGACTTCTCCCATAGCATCCTTGCCTTCTCCCACGGATCGAATTGCATAAGATACCAAACCATGACGACTTCCTGCAGCCATATCAATAGCTTTATAGATTGCTGCAACAGGGCCATCTCCCTCAGCCGTTTTTCGGCAAGATGTATCAGAGGAGCTGTGATAGAGAAGCACTTCGGCGCGGGGCACCCTCCCTGTCCCACAATTCACTGATAAATGATTCAGACGGTAATGGGCAGTAGTTACGTCTCCCTTTTTGCCTTGTGCCAAGGCAATTAGATCTTCATCGAAAACCTCTTTTTTTCGATCCGCCAGGGATACGAATTCCTGATAGACTTGCTCTTTCCTCTCTGCACCGACAAGGATTCCCAGTTTTCCCAAGCGGCTAAAGAGTCCATGCCTGCCAGAATGGCGGCCAAGGCGAATTGCTTCAGGAGCCTGGCCGACATCTTCCGCTCGCATAATTTCATAGGTTTCACGGCTTTTCAGAACACCATGCTGATGAATTCCAGCCTCATGGCTGAATGCGTTTGAGCCAACTACAGCTTTATTTGGGGGCACGGAAAATCCAGTGGCTGTAGATACCATTTTACTGGTGGAAGTCAGAAGTTGAGTTTCAATACCCGTTTTGGTACCAAAAAGCTGACTACGCACATGGAGGGCCATCACGATTTCTTCAAGAGAGGCGTTCCCTGCGCGCTCCCCAATCCCATTAATCGTGCACTCAACCTGCCTGGCACCAGCCAAAACTCCGGCTAGAGAGTTAGCAACGGCTAATCCCAGATCGTCGTGACAATGAACAGAAAGCACAACCTGATCGATATTCTTACATCGCTCACGTACGGTTTTGAAGAGTGCGGCATACTCTCGAGGGATGCAATAGCCAGTCGTATCCGGGATATTGATCGTAGTTGCACCTGCCTGGATTGCTACGTCAATAACATTTACCAAAAAATCAATTCCGGTACGCCCTGCGTCCTCTGCACTAAATTCTACATCTTCTGTGATCGTACATGCTTGACGTACTGCTCGATCCACCATTTCCAGAACAAACTCGCGCTTATCCCCCAATGTGCGCCCATATCGGTCATCCGAAAATTTAGCAGCAAGATGAATATCACTGGTTCCTACAAACGTATGAATTCGTGTTTTTTTTCCTGTCAGTAATGCTTCTGCTGCCGCATCAATATCTGCCTCAACAGTTCGTGCAAGAGCAGCCACAACTGGTCCGTCAACTTCCTGTGCAATCCGTTGGACTGCCTCAAACTGAGCAGGTGAAGAAACCGGAAACCCCGCTTCTATAATGTCTACTTTCAGTTTGGCAAGTTGATGAGCAATTCGGATCTTCTCTCCAATATTCATTGAAGCGCCAGGGGCTTGCTCGCCATCTCTTAGCGTTGTTTCAAATATTAATACTTGATCAGCAACCATCCTATGATTACCCTTGTGGATTTCGATAATATAGCAGAATTAAACAGCACTTGGCAAGAATTCAAACGCATGCCTAAGGACAGAATTCCCAAACTCTGTAGTTGAAGCAGTGCCACCAAGATCACGAGTAATTACCCCTGTATCAAGGGTTCTTACGACTCCATGTTTTATGCATGCACCAGCTTCTGTCTGCCCTAGCGTATCTAAAAGCATCGTCGCACTGAGAATGGCACCTCCAGGGTTTGCATATCCTTTACCAACAATATCAGGAGCACTTCCATGGATAGGTTCAAATAATCCAATCTTCCCGCCCATACTTGCAGATGGCAAGATACCAAGAGAGCCAGGAAGTGTGCCTGCCAGATCGCTTAGTATATCACCAAACAGGTTACCTGTCAACAGTACGTCAAACTGAGAAGGTCTCAGAATGAGCTGAATTGCTGCATTATCTATGTAGAGGTGCTCAAGTTCTACGTCAGAAAATTCTAGTTGATGAATTTCTGTCACGACACTCCGCCAAAGCTGTGAAACCTCAAGTACATTTGCCTTATCTACGGAAGTCAGATGTCCTTTGCGCTGCCTTGCCAGATTGAATGCCAACCGTGCAATTCGCTCAATTTCCGAGCGAGAATAGGTCATCGTATTACTTGCAATCTCTTGAGTATTGCTCCGCGGGATCCCAAAGTAAATCCCCCCGGTCAGCTCACGTACAATCAGTAGATCTGTATCAATAACACGGTCGGAGCGCAAAGGCGAACTGTTCACCAAACTGTGGGGCACAATAACAGGCCTCAGATTAGCAAATCCTCCCAAGGCCTTTCGCAGAGAGAGTAACGCAGCCTCACATCTGCGAGAACCTGTTTCATGATCCCATTTTGGGCCACCGAGTGCTCCCAGAAAAACTGCATCAGCCGCCAGACATGCATCACGTGTGGTATCTGGAAACGGGGTATCAAACTGATCAAGAGCTGTGCCACCAATGGGCCAATGTTCCAGATTCACCTCAAAATCAAAATTTTGGGCAGCTGCTAGAATCACTCGTTCGGCTTCCCGGGTAACCTCAGGACCGATACCGTCTCCAGGTAAAATAGCAATCTGGTAACAGGGCATTTATGCAGTTGCAACAGTATCGTTACTCTTCTTGAGCCAAGACATCATTTTACGCAGTTTCTCCCCTACTTTCTCTACCGGATGAACAGTTGTCTTTTCTCGGTACGCCTTAAAGGTAGGCTGACCATCGTCACACTCGTTAATCCACTCGCGGGCAAATTGGCCGGATTGAATTTCGGCAAGTACCCGTTTCATCTCTTCTTTTACCTGAGGACCGATCACGCGAGGACCTCTGGAGTAATTTCCATATTCAGCTGTATCGCTGATTGAATAATTCATATAGGAGAGTCCTCCCTCATAGTAGAGATCCACGATGAGTTTCAGTTCATGAAGAACCTCAAAGTAGGCAAGTTCTTCCGGGTAACCGGCTTCAACGAGTGTTTCAAATCCCATCTGGATGAGAGCTTGGGATCCTCCACACAGAACAGCCTGCTCTCCGAAGAGATCGGTTTCTGTTTCGTCTTTGAAATTGGTCTCTATCACTCCTGCACGGGTTCCACCAATGGCATCGGCATAGCTCAATGCCAAATCTAATGCATGGCCAGTGGCATCTTGCGCTACGGCAACAAGGCAGGGGGTTCCTTTTCCTTCTTCAAATGTACGTCGAACCAGATGGCCTGGACTTTTGGGAGCTACCATAAAGACATCCACTCCTTCGGGAGCCTGAATCTGACCATAATGTATATTGAAGCCATGACCAAACGACAGGGCTTTTCCTGGCAATACATGTTCGGAGATCTCAGCCTCATAGACACGTTTCTGATCCTGGTCTGGGATTAGGATCATGATAACATCTCCCCAGGCGGCCGCATCTGCTACACTCATTACGGTGAGCCCTCTGGCACGAGCTTTATCGGAGGATTGCGAGTCATTCCGCAAACCAACTACAACCGTCGCACCACTATCCCGAAGGTTTAGTGCATGAGCATGGCCTTGACTCCCATAACCAATCACAGCAACTTTCCGTTTTAATATAATTGATGGATCGGCGTTATAATGTACTTTCATGTGCTGTCCGTAAGTATTGAAAATTTGTTCTGTTATGAATCCCGCTGCATTGCAACTCGTCCGCTCCGAGCGACCTCAACAATTGTGTGTGTAGCCATCATACCAATGAAGGCATCAATTTTCTTCGATGGCCCTCGAAGTTCAAAGGTCATTGTTTTTGCAGTAATATCTACGACCTTTCCTCCAAAAATATCATTAATGTCAAGGATTTCAGAACGAGAATCTTGAGTATAGCAAACTTTTAGCAGGCATAACTCCCGCTCTACAAAATCTGTATCTGAGAGGTCGATGACTTCAATTGTATCAACAAGGCGGCTGAGTTGGCGCAAAATCTGTGCGATAATGCGTCCGTTACCCATGGTAACGATATTCATCCGGCTGATGCTGGGATCTTCCGTAGCCCCAACAGTGACACTGTCTATATTGAAGCCTCGGGCCGAGAACATATTTATGACACGTACAAACGCACCGATAGTGTTCTCTACGAGAACCACAATCGTGTGCGCTTGCGATATCTCATTATCATCCGGCTCAATTGGCTCACCTGCCGCCTTCTTCCGGATGATCTGTTGAGGCGTGAGCACCAGAGGTTCTGTCATCAGTTGATTCCTATAAGTGTGATAAGTGGATCAAATTAGACAAAGGAGTTCGGGGTCATTCGATCTGTGATCATATCCCCGGTTGCTGCACCGGCGGGAACCATTGGGAACACCATCTCTTCTTTTGCCACACAAAATTCCATCAGCACTGGGCGATCTGTAATCTTCCACGCCTCGTCGATAATTTGTTTTGCCTCCTCCGGAGTACTCGCACGAAGTCCAACACAGTGATTCGCCTCTGCAAGTTTAACAAAATCAGGGTTGGTATCTGAAAGATCAGTATGACTGTATCGTTCCATATGGAAAAGTTCCTGCCATTGCCTTACCATTCCAAGGAACCGATTATTGATGACAGCCAATTTAAGGGGAAGCTTATGGGCAGCAGCCACACTCATTTCCTGTGCATTCATTACAAAACCACCGTCACCACTGATGCATACAACGGGGCGAGAAGATTCCATCTCACGCATGCCAAATGCTGCTCCCATGGCGGCAGGCATTCCGAAACCCATTGTACCCAATCCACCACTGGTAATATGTGTGCGAGGATGCAGGAACCTGAAATACTGAGCTGACCACATCTGATGCTGCCCAACATCGGTAATTACTACTGCATCTCCTCCTGTTTTATCCCGCAACTGCTCAATAACTCCTTGCGCGTGTAACTTGCCATCTTTTTGATACTGCAAAGGGCATTCCTGCCGCCATTCATCTATTTCCGCGAGCCATTCACCGGTATCCTTTGGCTCCACTAATGGACGAAGTCTTTCAAGAACGGACTGCACATCTCCAAGAATGGCACAATCTGCAAACACATTTTTAGAGATACAAGATTGGTCAATTTCAATGTGAATGACCTTTGCATGCGGTGCCCATGAATCCAGCTTTCCTGTAACACGATCATCAAACCGTGCTCCGACTGCAATAATTAGATCACAATGCTGAACAGCCTGATTTGCCCACCAAGTTCCATGCATTCCCAACATCCGCAGTGAAAGAGGGTCATCTTCCGGGAATGCCCCCAATCCATGCAAGGTAGTCGTTACCGGAATCCCGGTATACTTCGCCAGATTCGTTAAATGCTCTGAAGCATCTCGGCTGATGGCACCACCGCCCACATAAAGCAGTGGGCGTTTTGACTCAGCGATCATGCGTGCAGCGCGTTGTAATTTTTCTGGTCGCACGGCCGACGGGATCGCATATCCCCGCATATTCACTGTATTGGGATATTGAAATGGCGCTTCCGCCAGAAGAACGTCTTTTGGGAGATCTACAAGAACGGGGCCCGGGCGACCAGTTCTGGCGATATGGTAAGCTTCCTTAACGGTACGAGCCAAATCATTTACATCTCGTACCAAGTAGCTGTGTTTGGTGATCGAGCGCGTAATTCCAACTGCATCACACTCTTGGAATGCATCATTTCCAATCAAACCGGTGGGAACCTGTCCGGTGAATACAACAATAGGTACGGAATCCATGTATGCATCGGCAATCCCTGTAACCGTATTGGTGGCACCAGGGCCACTGGTAACCAGTACAGTTCCGACCTTTCCTGTAGCCTTTGCATATCCTTCAGCGGCATGTGTTCCCCCCTGTTCGTGTCGAACGAGAACATGTTGGAATTTGGGGTTGATCCGATGCATCTCATCATAAACCTTAATAACAGCACCACCGGGGTGTCCAAAGATGATCTTCACTCCCTCGGCTTCAAGGGAGCGAAGAAGGATTTCAGCGCCAGACATCAACTGAGTCTTGGCCGTGATTTCTGGACGAACCTCTGGAAGAGAGTCACCGGTTGCAACAGGTTGTACTTTTGTATGTGTATCGTAAGTCATGATTCTGTGGATATAAGAATGGTTACCTACTTGACCATAATACTAATTAGTGAGCAAGATGTCCCACTTTCTTGGAATTTCAGGGGCTTCTTTAATGCATTAGTAAAGTAGGGCAATGACTCCAAAGCATTACTTCGATGAATTAGTCTCAGCTATGCCTGCCCAATGCTCTCATTTTTTACCTGTACTAACATTCTTCATAAGTGTAGTTTGAAGGTTTGTGACCACCGTTTTTGATCATTTGATCAGTTATTTTGGTCGAGAGAATAGTCAAAAATATAACTCAAAGAATGCTGTGAACACGAATCTCGATCTGCGAAGAAACGATATACTACCCACGCTTCCATTACATCTGCATTTGTATTAACCAAGAAATCACTTTGGAGTGGCTCTGATAACCTCTAACCTCAGCCTCGTATACCTTTCTTCCTCGACATTAAACTGTCGAATTCTACGCTAAACAGTCTAATGAATGAAACAATGCCATAATTTGCCATAATTCATAATTGTCGTGCGCTCACAAATTGATTGAGAAACATAGAAGGCTGAATTCTGTGCGAAAGCAACTGAAACTTATTGATTTATATATAATTCATTATATCGTATAAAACCTTATAAATAAGACATAATGAAATCACTTTCGACCTC
>JAPOTE010000058.1 GCA_026709335.1 Bacteroidota bacterium
CAGAGTCGCAATTCTCTTCTTCTGCGGAGGTCTAGATCTCAAACCACACAAAGCTCAGTAGAACTAATTTTTTAAGCCTACGGTAGGTTTTTTGAGTTGATCCTGTTTCGTCGTGGAGCTGGCCAAGTTCACTGATTTTTTGAGAATTTATTTCAGAAACGGGGTGAATTTTTGAGGGAATTTCATGGGCAATTCGTATCTTTATTGCACTATAAAGCACGCGAATACCGAGCCAGTTTGTGAGGATTCTTTGGGGCCAATTCTGGTCGCGATTCTTGGCGAGGAAGATGCGCAGCGTGTGCTGGAATTCATGTGCAAGTATGGAAAAGAGTGCGAAGAGTGACCGGCCGTACACCACTCCGGCGACTCGTGAAGAGAAGCAGGAGCTTGACTGCCAGCACAGATTGGCGGGCAAGCGAATCATCAATGAGCAGGCCCGGCGCCAGGTACGAACCTTCCTCGATGAGTTGAAGAACGGTACGCGGAACTACCGAACGGTGGCCAGCCTGGGCGGCCAGGTCGCGCAGGAATACCGGGGTCGAGCCATCTTGGAGTTGCTGCAGAATGCCCACGATGTGCTCGCGTTCGGCGTAGATGACGATCCGCGCCAAATCTCCTTCGTTCTGAGATCATCTCCCGAACCTGAACTGTTAGTCGCCAATAGCGGTCGCTCCTTCCTCCCCAGAGATTTCACCGGAATCTGCGAATTGGCGCAGAGCCCTAAAGACCCGAACGAGAGTGTCGGCAACAAGGGACTCGGCTTCCAAAGCGTGCTCGAACTTTCGACTCGTCCAGAGGTCTGGTCGACGGCTCCGCTGGGAGGCGATGTTGCCTTTACGTTCGGCTTTGATCCCGCTGTCCGCGAACCGATAGGACGAATTGCGAGGGCGCTCGTCGACGGTAACCTCTTGACCGACCCGGAGTTCGGCACTGAGCGTATCGTGAACTGGACGTCCGAGCAGATCGATGAATACAGGGAACAGCTGCGCCGGGGAGACATCGATCCCCTGGAAGAGGTCAACATCTATCTCTCGCCCTATGTAGTTCCTCGCTTTCTCAAGCCGCCGCCGAAGGAAGTCACCAAGCTGCTTGAAGCTGGACATGTGACGGTCGTTCGCCTTCCTCTGGATGGAGGAAAAACTGGGAACCCAGGCGATGCCATCAAATCAGTCCGGGAACAACTTGGAACGCTGGACGAGGCAGCGATGGTCTTCCTACACCACCTGTCGGTGCTTCGCATCACCATCGACGGAGAACACACTGAACTCCGACGGCAGGTCGATTCCAGGGTAGCGGATCACGCCCACTTCACGCGGAAGGAGCGACTACGGGTCAAATCGGTGGGCGGCGGCAATGCAACGGAGCGCACGTTCCACCTTTGGAGCAAGGCCGCCGGCGGCGACACCAACGTAGCGGAGACCGAGCGGATTGTTGCCGCCGTCCGCCATCTGCCGAATCGATGGCCTGAGGTTCGAAGGGTCGAGGTAGCCGTCGCGGTCGAGGAGACACGGGAAGCACGCCGGGGCGTCTTCGTCATCTTCCTGCCGACCGCGATGGAAACTGGCGTCGGCGCGTACATCAACGCCCCGTTCTACGGATCTCTGGATCGGCGGCAGATCAACTTCCGCGACGAGTACAACAACCTTCTGCTTGAGTGGGTAACGAACCTGATGCTCGACGCAGTCGCTGAACTCGTGAAGGGTCGTCCAAAGCCATGGCGAGGCCGGGCGATAGTCGATCTCCTTGGGCAGACTGCCATTTCGTCGACAATCGATCAAGCGCAGTCGCTAGCGGATCGCATCTGCCAACGGGCTGACGACCTAGGTCAACCTCTCGACCAATTGGCGCTGATCCTGTGCGACGATGGCTGACACCTGCCCGGAGTAGCGCGGATGATGCCCGCCATCCCGAGCGACGATCCGATTGGTCGCGCGGAGTGGCGCAAGCAGGCGGGATTCACCGTTGCCTCTTCTGTACTCGACGAGCGCCGCGCCGCCATTGAAGCACTCCTTCGGACCCTCGGAGGCTCGCCCCTGCCCCAAGATCAAGAGTGGGCTCACACCTTGAAACGATTGGCCCATCAAGTGCGCGAACGCCATACGGACGTCATCTGGAATGACTTTCTGAGCAGCATCCTGGCCGTGCTTCCCGAGAAATTGAGAAACGAGCCGAAGCAGTCCGATCCCGACCCTCTTTTCGAAGCAACATTCCTGCCCACTGAGGACGGCCGATTGCTTTCAGCCTCCGGCGACACCCAGCTCTTCTTCCGGCCTCGCCGCGGTGCCGACGATGCCGCGGATTTTGTTGATTCGATTCCGGATTCGCTGAAGCCGCGGATCGCGTTCCTCCACTCCAGCGTGAAGACTCACCAAGGCACACCGCAACGGAACACCGACGTGCAGAAGTTCCTCGACGGACGGTTCGTCCAGAGCTTCAGAAGAGAGGATCTGTTGCAGAATGTCGTTCTCCCGTCGCTACCGCAGTTGCCGGCCAAGCATGGGAGCTCAGAGGCGGCCGCGTGTGCTGGTGTGCTACGCTGGACGCTTAGCATGATTGGCCAACAGGAGCAGGATAAAAGCCTGCGCCCGCTGCTTACGCACCTCCCAGTCGCCTGCGTTGCTGGTTGGTTCGAGATGCGAGATGCCGTATTCGGGCCGGGATGGGACGATCGGTGCGGCGATCATCTGAAGACCCTGGCCGACGGCCTACCTGACGGGGACGGTGTCAGGCTTCTGCGCAATGCACTCCTGCCCCCTGACGACCCGCGCTGGAGCGTTGGACTTGAGCCCCGCGATCGGGAAAAGACCAATATTTCGAATTGGGGCGATGTGTTCAAGAGTGCCGGGGTAGCAGAAGGACTTCGGCTTGAACCCCACGAATCGGTTCCGTTCAGGATGAGCGGTTCCCATGCGGAACTACCGGAGAAAGCACCCGAAACCATACCACAGTCGGGGTGGGACGATTGGAGAGATGTGTTTCGGGCGGAGGTCAATCCTGGCTACGCTGGAGAGTTTGAGTATGAAGTCAAGGGCATCATGAAACTTCCGATAGTTGACCTCCTTCATCGCGACGACATTGCCGATCCCGCTCGGCGGGCTTTGGCCGACTTGATCCTCGCCTCCCTCACGCACTGGGAGGACGGTTGGGAAGAGGTCACGATCAAGAAACGAGAGCGGTGGCCCTGGTCACAGCAGATCACATCTCCGCTCAAGCACTGGCTCTCGACCTTGCCTTGGCTCGATGACGGGCACGACGGTGGTCAAAAAGCGCTGCGGCAGCGATGGCTTGTTCCCGCCTCACTTCTTCAAGGTCCCAAAGGCCGCTTCCGCCACCTATCGCCGCTCCCCCTGCCGTTGGCCTACCGGCTGGCAAAAGACGAGAAGCTGCTTCGCGGTCTGGAGCAGCTTGGGCTAAACGTCTACCCGACAGAGGACGCACTGACGGGACCGAATCTCCTCAACGCCTTGGCCGATGTGGCAGCCAAGGCTCCGGGTGCTATGCCTGTCGGCGGGTTCGACGTATTCCTCGGTCAGATCCGGCAGGCCTGGAGACACTTGGACCCGGATCAAGGCCTGCCCGAGCGGTTCGTCGTGCGGCCTAGACCGCGCATGTTCGAAGTCCGCACCGCCGCTGAACTCAAGGATGTTTACCTGCCGGATCACAGTGCCAACACCCGGTCACTCCGCGAACACGGGCAGCCTATCCTCGCGATCCGCCCGGTCGAAGCGAACGGCAATATTGGTGACCGCCTGTACGACGAAGACGGCGTGAGGCGTGCGTATACCCTGAAAGAGCGTTGTTTGATCGACGGTCGTCCGGCCAGTGAGGTGACAGAGGGAGCACAAAGCCTCGACGCGGTGAGACTTGCATGGCTTCCTGTCGTTCTCCTGACCCTGGCAGCGCACGGCGGAGCCAACCCGAGAGGACCTGCAACCGACGCGTGGCAGGAAGCCGCCGCTCGACTGCGACGTGTCCGCGTCTGCAGAAGCCGCTCCATCGCAGTGGAACTCGTGGATGAAGGGCGGATTGTCGCAAGCAGCGAGCCCCGAGCCCATTGGCTGTCGAGGGACAACATTCTCGTCTTGAACAGGGAGATCATACACAGGAGTTCATACGAAGACATGGCCGCCGCGTGCCAAGCGGCTCTTGATCGTCAGGATATTCTCAAGGACCTTCGTCTCGTGCTGGGCTCCCTGGCCGGAGAAGCGAAACCAACCGAGTGGATGATCGACACTGCTCTGGACCGAGCTGAGATCGACGCCGAGACAGTTGCTGACATCCGACATCGGTGGGACGGCGAGACGTCCCAATTGCTGGCCCGCATTCGCCCGGTCTTGCAGCTTCTAGATGTTTGCGACACCGACATCGAGGCCGCCGCGACCGACACCATGAGATTGGCCACCGGGCTATCGGACAAGATTCCTGGGTGGTCTGGCCAGGAACTGCTGGCCGCCGCTCGGGAGTGCTACGACGACTTTGAGATGGGATTCAGGACGTGGGATGTTCTCCGTGAAGCCGCCGAGCTTCCGAAGTGGAACGCCGCCCTCCAAGCCCTCGGCGGAGAGTACGCGCCGGTCAAGAATGCCCGCGCCAAGAGCCAGGCGCAGCGACACCTGAAGGTAGCGGCACCATCGTTGCGTGCCCTTGCCCGACAGGTTGCCATGGCCGCTGACGGCCCGGTAGGTGAGCAGGCGCAACTATTCGCCAAGATAAACAACGTGCACGAGCATATTGAAGCCGACGCTGACTGGTCTCGTCTCTGCGAAGAATGGTCCAGCCGTTGGTGGAAAGTGCCGTTGGGCGTGGTGCTCGGTGCAATGCGGCCAAGGTACGAGCAGTTTCCGGCGGTCATGGCACACGTTGAAGCCTTCGAGGATATCGAGACCATTGACGAGTTCAAATCGGTGCTGGAGACATGCGGTGTGACTCTGGAGCCCGACCCTCTTGAAGTGGCAGACTCCAACCGGCGCCGTCTCGATGTATCCATCCGCAAGGTACGGGCGATCCACCGGGCCTGGTTGAAAAAAAAAGGGCCCGATTCGTCACAACGCGCGGAGGCGCCGGAGCGCCGCCTAGACGCCTCAGCTTACCTACGCAAGTGGACGGAGGCCGAGCTGTTTCAATGGGCGACACGGGTGATCGTTGACCAGGAGTTCCTCTGTACGGTTACCGGTTGTGTCTCGGTCAACGAAATGCGTGAGAAGCTCAACCTCTCTTCTGACGATGTGGAAGACACGATCGATCGCGATGGACGCGAAACTCGCAAGAAGCATCGGATTTTCGAGATCGCCGGAAAGGACTTCGAAGTCGGCGGCGTGGAGACGTACGGCGAGCTCTACGACCGACTGAACAAACTTAAAAAACCAAGCGGCCCGCAAGCCGATCTCGACAAATTCGCCGGAGTTGGATCGAACAGTCACCGGTCTGAAGTAGATCCGAAGCCGAGCAACGAAAATGAGTTAGAGCGGCCCGGAGGCAAGACCGCCCATCTGCATCCCTCTCCCTTCGCGCCCGAACTGGTGGGAATCGTTGGTGAGATTCACGCCTTCCGATTCCTGCAATCCAAGTTTGACAACATCACGGCGGATGCTTGGGTATCGGAGTTTAGAACCAAGGTTCTGCCCTTACCGGAAGGCAAACAGGACAAGACCAGCGATAGCCTCGGCTACGACTTCCGGTTCATACACGCCGCCATGACGTGGTGCGTCGAGGTAAAGGCGACGACCGAGGACGGCACCAATTTCGATCTGTCGCCGGGTGAGGTAGCAGCGGCCAGCCGCATTGCCCCGAGGAAGGACGAGCGTTGGCGTATCCTGCGCGTAAGGAGGGCGTTGACCGCCCAACCCGAGTTCGATTGGCTACCCAACCCGTTCGAGCCGGGTGCAAGTCAACATCTACAGATGCGCCAAGGCGGCATGACCGTGACGTACACCCTATCAAATCAAGAAACGGACGATAGAGATGGCTGACTTGATCTCCCCGGACAAATGCTCCCGCCCTCCCTCAACGGCGCAATCATCAAGGAGCAGCATTTGACTGAACTTAAATCAACACCTCGTATAATATACAGGGGTTGAACGGGAGAGTTGCGAACAGATTCCAGAAAAATCCACTATATAAGCGAGTTTTGAAAAAAACGAAAATGAACCTCCATTTGGTGGCGAGAATCAACGCTTTAGGTCGAAAAAACGCATTAGTCCTGAATTCAGTCAATCTGCACTCAAAATTGCAAGCTTGCGTTTAGCATGAAAATCAGACACGACAGAGAGTCGTTCTGAATAGAGAATTGCGACATGAAGATGGAACAGAAACAGGCTTCCTGCAGAGCGGTCAAAAATGCTGAAAATCAGGATATGTCCGACCATTTCCCAATATTTATACTCAATCTTGAGAGTTTTGCAAGAGGCTCATGGACTAATCTATTTTTCGCTAACCCTTGCCTTCGTGTACCCTCGTGGCACACTCGGACGAACATCAAATGAGTGCATTGATTTGGAAACCTTCGAAGACTTGTTATTCTTTCGCCAGCTCTTAATCCTGTGTTCATGAATCTGTCACAAGGGATGTAGCTTTTTCCTCCACATGTGTGATTAAATGCGAAGTAATGCAAAAAACCATTTAGTAACTCCATTAGATCACTCCATGGCGGAACCTGAGCAAGCTACAACCTTCCGGTAGAGCCAAATACGCCCCGGATCAATCTTTTCTGCGATTCTGCCAAGAGGTTGCCGGTATGTCTTGAGTGTCACTTTTTCTGAGCAAAACGGTTGCCGCTATGGCAGCCTCCAAAGGCGTGTCAGCTTTCTCGGACAGAAGCTCTGGATAATCCTCCACAAAGTGTGTGCTCAATTCTGCTTGCTGCCACGCTGAACTTTCCATCACCCGACGGCAGAATGTACGTGTCGTCTTTACACCTGCGATTTGGTAATCTCCCAAAGAAAAGATCATTCTTTGGGTTGCTTCATCTCTTGTACGCCCCCAGGTAATCACTTTCGAGATCATTGGATCGTAGTGGATTGGAACATCTCCGCTACCCTCAATACTTGAGTCCACGCGAACACCAACTCCCACCGGTAATTGATGAAATGTGACCCTGCCCGGATTTGGTAAAAAATTGGAGGATGGATCTTCTGCATAGATCCGGCACTCAATCGCATGCCCATAAATCATCATGTCGCTCTGCTCATAGGGAAGTGGCTCCTTCTCAGCAATTCTGATTTGTTCAGCCACAAGATCAAGTCCTGTGATGTACTCAGTCACCGGATGCTCCACCTGCAGGCGTGTGTTCATCTCCATGAAATAAAAGTTGTTGGCCTGATCCACCAAAAATTCTATAGTTCCTGCACCGACATAACTGCAGGCTTGCGCAGCTCGGACTGCTGCAGCACCCATTTGATCTCTCAGTTCCTCTGTCATGTGCGCCGCCGGGGCTTCCTCAATTACCTTTTGATGACGTCGCTGTATGGAGCACTCCCGTTCAAATAGATGAATGCATTTTCCGTACGCATCTGCAAGAATTTGAAATTCGATATGACGAGGCTTTTCCAAATACTTTTCAATAAATATGCGTGCATCCCCAAAGGCCGAACCCGCTTCTCCCTGAGCAAGATCGAGAGCTCTTTTCATATCAAAAGAACTGTCTACCTTTCGCATTCCTTTTCCTCCCCCTCCTGCCGCTGCCTTTGCAAGCACGGGATATCCGATACGGGCGGCGATCTGCAACGCTTCATCCAAGCCTGTGACGGCTCCTGTAGTCCCTGGAACAACGGGCACATTATGGGCTTCCATGAGCTGCCTTGCCAACGTCTTGTCCCCCATATCACTGATTGCTTGAGGCGGAGGGCCGATAAATACGACGTTCTGCTCTGCACAAGCTGCAGCAAGCTCAGCGCGCTCAGAAAGAAACCCATACCCCGGGTGAACCGCATCTGCCCCACTTTTCCGGACAGCATCCATTACATTACCAAGACTTAAATAGGAATCTGTAGATCGAGGAGGACCTACACAATAAGCCTCATCTGCATACACGACATGTGCACTTTTCCGATCAACTTCGCTGTAAATTGCAACCGAACGTATCCCAAGTGCTTTACAGGTACGCATGACGCGTAATGCGATTTCGCCTCGATTCGCAACCAGTATTTTTTTGATTTTCATCATTTTGTGTTCATACTGCCTGAAACTACGGACCAGATAGATGCCACTTGAACCTTCTTTGCTAGATTTATGCCTCGTTTGACCATTGCAGATGACTTATACGCTGTGATGGAGATCCATTCTTCCGCTTCAGCAGAAGAAATCAAGATCGCCTATCGACGGCTTGCCCAACTGCATCACCCTGATCGCAATCCGGGCGATCCCAAGGCTGAGGAGCGCTTCAAACGCCTCCAGCAGGCATATAGTATCCTCTCGGATCCAGGTCGTCGGAGCGCATACGATCAACTGCGGGTTGACCTGAACCCGGATCCACCACCTGCATTCATGGACGATTTATTCTCAAGCATTGGTGGATTTTTTGAAGAACTTTTTGGTGGCAGAGAAAATGTCGTGAACATTACACTTGAGCGAGCCCTTCAAGGCGGCCCTGTCATGATTCGAGGAAAAGATGGCTCGCTCACTCGAATCATACTCCCCAGGGGAGCTAAAAACAAGTTTCGGCTTCGAGCCTCCGATGATCCCGACGCGCGTATATTTACGTTCAAGGTTCTTCCGCACCCTGTATTTACCCGAAAAGGGCGCTCTCTGCTCATGGAGCTATCCTTGAATGGATTGGAAGCTCTTCTGGGATGTACGCGTTCAGTCCGTGACCCCTACGGAAGTACGGTCACGATAGATGTTCCTCCGAATTCTGCTCCCGGAACCAGGCTACGGCTCCGAGGATACGGGGTTCAATCGGACTCGAGGCAAACAGGAGATCTTCTGATTGACCTCAAAATCCTCCCTCTCAGTCAAGCACATCGTGAAACCCTTTATCAAGCCGCGCAGAAAGCAGGGCTTATAGCCTGGTAGACTGGACCAGAGATGCATAAACTTGACTGACAAATGCATCCGGCGCCAGTACACCGTTCCCCCATTGAGCATCTAGGAGAACGGTCGGCTTTGCAGCGATGGCCTCTTCCTCAGATTTTCCTTGACCAATCAAATCAGCCACCGTCTTGGCCGCTTCTTTCAACATGGCCCGATATGCTTTCAGCTCATGGTAGCCTGAAAGCGGTCCATGCCCGGGAATGATTTTCGTTTTTCCATCACAGCGGCTCAGAACTGCATCCACGGCTTCAATCATTCCGATTACAGAACCTCCACAATCTACATCAATGAGTGGGTACATCCCGTTAAAGTAAATATCTCCCATATGAATCACATTTGCCTTCCTGAAATGTACCATCACATCTCCATCCGTATGTGCTTCAGGGATATGAAAAATCTCTATCGTGTCAGTATTCCAATGTATGGACATGTTCTCTCTGAACGTAATGACGGGCAGAGCTTCTTTGGGTGCGGCTGGAACTGTGCATTCAAATGCGGGGAGCGGCTGATCTACGCTCATGCGAGAGCGAACCTTCTCATGTGCCATAATCGTGACCCCATGTCGTGCAAAACACTCATTAGCGGCCACATGATCGAGGTGCCAGTGCGTGTTCAGAAGATATCGAACCGGTTTTTTTGCGCGTTTTGAGATCGGGTACAGAATTTTTTCCACGAGTGGGCCAAACTGACCATCAATCATAAAGGTCTCATCCTCTCCATAGGAAACCCCGATATTTCCTCCGAGACCAACCAGTATCAGAATACCAGGGGCAACCTCTTGCACTTCAATGCGGATCGCATCAAATTCCTCTTGGGTAATTACACCGGGGAGCAAAAATTTCAAAGCAGACATTCGTATATCAGATAACTCCTACCCCGAAGGTTGTGCCTAATGATGGGAATTCATTTAAAAAGAGAAGTTTCACACACACCTCTCCCGGTCTTCAAAAATCGTGAAATTTTTCTCTTTAAACGAATTTCCCTAATGATCATCTCCGGGATCCCCGGAGCGCTGAGACATTTCGCGGTCCAACAGAAACAATGCTGCTCCTTCTTCACCAACTAGGCGCAAGTTGTCCATGATCTCCCGGGCAGATTCTTCCTCTTCCAGCTGCTCCTCAATGAACCAGTGCAGAAGTGTCTGGGAACCATAGTCTCCATCTTCCAGAGCCAATGCATACAACTCGTTAATTCGATTGGTAATGTATTGCTCATGCTCGAGCACCTGTGTGAAAATTTCAAGAATCGTCTGCTCAGCATCAACCTTCGGCTTATCCAGTGCATGAAGTTCAATTTTTCCATCGCGCTGGAGCAGGAAATCATATAGTTTCAGCCCATGAGCCAACTCCTCTTCCCATTGAACCCGTAACCAGTGTGCAAATCCTTTCAAACCTCTGGATTCCATTTCCGCTGCTAAAGCCAGATACAAGTATGCGGAATCTAGTTCAGCTTTAATTTGCTGGTTGAGTGCGACCTGCATTCGGCCAGACAATCCTTTTGGTGCCATGATTTTTGATTGACTTGTTAATATCAATGTAACCCTCGGATCTTCGCCCTGTTGCATCTGGATCGAACCTGGTGCTCTATCCACCGTATACTCTCCATTCAATCTTTTCGTGCTTATCTGACCCTACGGCTACGACTCACTTACTCTCCTACCGTTGATGTCAACAGCCGGCCATTTGCTTTGGGCAGACGATGAAATTGATCTGCTCCGGTCTCATGTACTTTTTCTCGAGAATCGCGGATATCGGGTATCCTGCGTAACCAACGGTGCTGATGCGATTGAAGCTGTCACTCAGGGTGATAGCGTGGATGTAGTTCTTCTTGATGAGCAGATGCCAGGGATGGGAGGGCTAGAAACCCTCGCTGCTATCAAGCAGAAGCGACCTGATCTCCCCGTAATCATGGTGACCAAGAGCGAAGAAGAACATCTCATGGATGAAGCTCTGGGCGGACAGATCAGTGACTACTTGACCAAGCCCGTAAACCCGAGCCAGATTCTGCTCACATGCAAACGCCTTCTTGAACGAATGCAGCTGCGAAATGCTCGAGTTTCAAAGGATTACATGCATCGCTTTAATGCGATTTCGATGGCGCTCAACGACTGCACGGCCATTAACGAATGGATCAGCTTATATCAGGAGTTGGTTCACTATGATCGCCGGTTGATCGAGGACGAGGGTGCGCGTCAGGTGCTTTCGGATCAGTACCGAGAGGCAAATCGGGTATTTGGAAGATACATTCAGGATGTCTATCCTGATTGGATTGCAACCTGTCAATCTAATTCAAAAGCTGACCGACCCATTCTCTCTCATGAAGTCGTTCCACACTGGATCTTCCCAAAATTGGAAGCCAACCATCCGGTGATCTTTTTCGTGATTGACTGCATGCGATATGATCAATGGCTGGAATTTGAATCTCTGCTGCTGCCTTTTTTTTCTATTCAAACCGATTTCCACCTGGGAATTCTGCCGACTTCAACCCCGTATGCAAGGAACGCGATTTTCAGCGGCCTTCTCCCTCTTGACATTGCCCAGCGCCACCCCTCCTTTTGGCAGGGCGAAAACGGGGAAGAATCCAGCCTTAATCAGCATGAAGAAGCTTTGTTGAAAAGCTGCCTTGAACGTCATCATTTGGGGCATATCTCTATGCGTTACCGAAAACTGATTGGCAAAGAGGATGGTCGCACCTTCGCACAGGATGTGAATCATTATTTACAGGCTGACCTGAATTCTATCGTCGTCAATTTTGTGGATATCTTGGCTCATAGCAGAGCCGACTCAGATGTAATTCGGGAACTGGCCCCGGACGAACAAGCTTATCGAGCTTTAACGCGAACTTGGTTTGAACACTCCTGGCTTTATCAGTCTTTTCAAACGTTGTCGAGGAAGGACTGTACCATTGTCATCACAACCGACCATGGAGCCATTCGGAGTTTGCATGGAGCAAAAGTGCGAGGAGATCGCAATACGTCTACGGCATTGCGCTATAAATTCGGGCGAAACCTTCATGCGGATGAGCGCCATGCAATGATTGTAAGGGACCCCCGAGCGTTTGGCCTGCCCTCTGGAGGTGCAGGAGATTGTTACATCATTGCGAAAGAAGATTATTACTTTGTCTACCCCACCAACTTTAACCACTATCGGAATCGTTACAATGATTCTATGCAACACGGTGGAGCCTCTATGGAAGAAATGATTCTGCCGGTGGTTACCCTCCATCCACGCAAGGTTTAATGTCTTCCGGGTATGCGGACCGGCTTCTGAATCTTCCACGCTATTCAGAGCTTGGCAACGCGGCAATGAAACCCGGATTGCGCGGCGTTAGCCACCTCCTTGGCGCCATGGGAAATCCCGAACGCCGTTTCGCCAGCGTACATATTGCCGGCACGAATGGTAAGGGATCCGTCGCCAGTCAGATTGCCGCCATCGGTCAGGTTGCGGGGTATCGCATTGGACTCTACACCTCACCTCATCTATTGCACTTGTCCGAGCGAATTCGGCTAAACGGCACACCCGTACCGGATGCGTGGATGGAGAATGCCGTTGATCGACATGGTTCTCTATTTAAAGAGTTGCAACCGAGTTTTTTTGAAGCGATGACTGCGCTGGGGTTCCTGTTCTTTGCTGAATCTTTTGTAGATCTTGCAGTCGTAGAAACGGGGCTGGGTGGAAGACTGGATGCAACCAATATTCTGCGCCCTAAGTTGACTGTGATTACACAGATTGACATGGATCATACTCAAACGTTGGGGAATTCTCTCACTTCCATTACCTCTGAAAAGGCGGGGATCCTGAAGGAAAACACGCCGGTCCTTGCAGCGACAGGCCGCACTGCCACCCAATCCATTGTACAGAATATTGCCCGCCGCCTAAATGCTTCCTGGATTGAACCTGGTAAGTTGATCAATAATAGCCTCCACACTCCCAACCATATCTATGAACTACCCCCAAATGATCGGCAACCACATGAAGTATCTAATGCTCTTTTGGCGGCCCGGAGTGCTGAACTGTTATTCCCCGAAATCAAATACGATCCTGACCTTGTCCTACAGGGGCTCTCACGGGTTCGTGAGCTCACTGGGCTGCGGGCCCGACTGGAGATCCTGAATCAAGCTCCTCTGACGATCTTGGATGTTGCACATAATCCTGCAGGAATCGCTGCGGCATTGAACCGTACTCCGAACAACGGAAACGTATTTCTCTTACTTTCACTCATGAAGGACAAGGATCTTCCAGGAATTGCGCACGTACTTAAAGCATATCCTTCGCTCAAAATATATGTATGCGAACTGGAACTCCGTCGGGTCTGCCCTGCAGCAGATCTGTCCAATCTGCTTCGGACGAAAGCACTCAATGTAGTAAAAATGGGATCGGTGCCTGCCATGTGGAGTCTCGTCCAGGCACGAGCATCAAAAGATGATACGATCCTGATCTGCGGGTCACATTTTCTCGCCGAAGCATTTCTTCGAACCTGCAAATAAGCTGAAAATTTTGCCCATATCCGACACAGCTCGAATCCAACAGCTTACTTCCCGTCTGCAAATGCAAAATTTTTCCTAAACCGTTGCATTTCGTTTGGAAACTGTCGTATATTGTACATCATTCTTCTAACTTGTATCTTGTTTGGCAACCAATAGGGATCATTCGCCGTATCAGTAGTTCTTCCGCGTGTCATACGAGCGGGCCTTGTTGTGGGGTAGTGATCTTGTTGTGGCACCGTTTTTCTATCTACCGAGTCTCGCCCATTCAATAAAAGGTTTCCGTTGTCCGCAGAGACCGCGCTTAGCCTGCCACGCTAGAGACCTTTCTTGCTGGCTTCTTCTTCCCTCAACAATTTCATGAATCATCTACAACTAAAGAGTAAGAAACTGCCAGAGCTTAAGGAAATTGCCAGCCAGATTGGTGTCAATGGATGGAAGTCTCTGCGCAAGCAGGAGTTGATTGACTTTATTTTGAACCATCAACGCCCTGACTCTGCTTCCGGAAATGGGAACCTCCCTCCTGAGCCCCGAAAAGCCCCCGATCCCATTGACGAAAACACCAAACCCTTTCCCTCGACCCAATCCACACCCGGATTGAATCATCCTAAATCGGATCGTCCGCCCAAGGCACCCGGCGCGACTCCTTTTTCTTCTTCAGAAAATCAGCCTACTCCCCCGAAACCTCAAAAGACTCATTCTCCTCGTGTAAAAGGGCCTAGGACGGGAAGGAAGAAGCATCACGGTGACCAGGCCAGAACATCAAAAAAGCATAACTCATCAAACAATTCTTACTCTGAATCCATGACGGCAGCTACACATCACGAATCTGACGGAAGATCTCAAAGAGGAGGACGTCCCGGAGGGCGCCATAAGAGACAAGGACCGGGAAGACGCGGACGCAGGGACTCCAGAATGGCTTCAAAAGATGACCGCCGACGCACTCATGAGGCATATCCACCGTACATTGGGCAGTTTGATTTGCGTAAGATAGATCCGAATACGATTATTGAGAAGACTGGTGTCCTCGAAATCCTACCTGACGGTTATGGATTCCTGAGATCGGCAGACTATAACTACCTGCCCGGCCCCGAAGATATTTACGTGTCCCCCAGCCAGATCAAGCGGTTCTGCCTCCGGGTTGGTGATACGGTTGATGGTGAGATCCGCCCTCCGAAAGAGGGAGAACGATACTTCGCTCTGATTCATGTTAAAAAGATCAATGGACGTGAACCAGGAACGTTGGAAGAGCGGCAAAATTTCGATTACCTGACCCCTCTATATCCCGATGAACATCTTCATCTTGAAACTCGGGCGCATGATATGTCCATGCGTGTACTTGATCTTTTTGCACCAATTGGCAAGGGGCAGCGTGGGCTTATCGTCGCCCAACCGAAGACCGGCAAGACAATTCTTCTGCAAAAAATTGCCAATTCCATCAGCACCAATCATCCGGAAGCTCACCTGATTATTCTGCTGGTTGATGAACGACCAGAAGAAGTCACTGACATGGAACGGCACGTCAAAGGCGAAGTGATTGCATCTACATTTGATCAGGAGCCGGCGCGTCATGTTGAAGTAGCTGACATTGTTTTGGAAAAGGCAAAACGCTTGGTTGAAACAAAACAGGATGTGGTGATTCTCCTTGATTCAATTACCCGCTTGGCTCGTGCACATAATTCTGTCTGCCCGGATTCGGGACGAACAATTTCTGGCGGGCTTGATGCGACTGCACTCAGAGGACCCAAACGCTTCTTCGGTGCAGCTCGAAACGTTGAAGAGGGGGGATCTCTGACTATTATTGGAACTGCATTGATTGATACGGGAAGTCGGATGGATGAGGTGATTTTTGAGGAATTCAAGGGTACGGGGAATATGGAGCTTGTACTGAATCGAGAGATGGCTGATCGGCGAATCTTTCCTGCTATCAACGTAGTAATGAGCGGAACCCGCCGTGAAGAATTGCTAATTCAGAGTGCCCGACTGTCTCGGATCTGGATTCTTCGCAAACTCCTTGCAGACATGGATCCAATTCAGGCAATGAACTTTCTACTTGACCGAATGCGTTCCACCAAAAATAATGATGAGTTCTTAGCAACCATGAACTCATAGTTAACTTTTTATCCTTAGACTGCCTCTTGAGCATCTTGCGATGCCAAATATGCCTCTTATCCCTGTGGTCCTGTTTGACATGGATGGTGTACTGGTGGATGTATCAGGATCCTATCGTCGCGCAATTCAGGAAACCGTCTACTATTTTACCGGGCGCACGGTAGAGCCAAAAACGATTCAACGTTACAAAAACCGTGGTGGGTTTAATGATGACTGGACACTCACTCATGAAATCATCGGCGGATTCGGAATTGAAGTAACACGCACACGGATCGTGAAAGAATTCCAGCGCCGCTACAGGGGAGAGGACTGGGACGGATTTATCACTGAGGAGCGGGCGCTCATTCAAACCAGCACATTGAACGAGTTACATCAAAGAGGTCACATACTAGGGATTGTTACGGGGCGGCCCCGGGCAGAAGCACACTGGGCATTGGATCGATTCGGGTGGCGCGGAATTTTTTCGTTGTTAGTTCCACAGGAAAGGCAGGACAATCGTGGAAAGCCTGACCCCTTTCCTCTGCTTTATGCAATGGGAATCCTTCATGCTGCCGGCTTGTCGATCCCCGCGGAAGATTCCGTTTATATTGGAGATTCCGTCGATGATATGGTAGCGGCACGGGAAGCGGGGATGCTTGCGATAGGATTTGTGCCCCCATACCTGAATTCAAACTCTCATGGCCTGATTTTGCGGAAACATGGAGCACAGCTCATTGCAACTGATTCGGGGGCTCTCCCAGAAATCATCAACTCTCTCGGGAACTTTGACTGTAGCCCTAACCGCCTGAAATGACCTTCAAAAATGGCACCGCAAATATTGGGAATAGTTTACGCCGCCGTTCTCCCCATTTATTACCGGGATTTGTTTCCATTACGAATTAGTTTCCTACAGGTATCTTCCGATGCTTGGCCGATTGAAGCATTTTGCCCTTTCCGCATCAATTCGACTTAACTAAAAGCCGATCTCTGCTGCCCATCTGCTCTCTGTTCACTGCCAAAGAGAAATATAGGCTTTCCCGGCAAGCCATCCATGCACACGCCTGCCAAGTACTGTTCATCTCTGGTTTTGAAGGAACTTGAACCGGAAGTGCCCTCCCCGCTCTTCCATTTGCATGATGTTACGACCCTCAATAAAAGCCAGGATCCCAGCCAGTCTAGGATAACTATAAAAGAAATGTCAAGTAGCCGAGGAGCATTTCGCCCCTCGGCCCTCACAGAACCGAGCGTGAGCTTCTCAACTCACTCGGCTCTTCCCATTATAAAGGAGATTTGCTCCCCCATTTTCTATAATCTCACATAACACCGGACACGCATTTTCTCAAAAAAACTCATGATTCGCTTACCCTTTGTGCTTGCCCGTGGGTTTGTTGCTGCTGAAAGCCTCCGCGATACAATTCCTGTGGTCAAAAGGCTCACCGACAAAGGATTGTTCACAACGATTGATCTTCTCGGAGAACATGTTGCTTCCAGGGATCTCGCACTGAGAAGCCGAGATGCCTATATCAAGCTCCTGCATGCACTCGCTTCCGATTCTGATCTGGATCGAAATATCTCTATCAAACTCTCAATGATTGGACAAATCATTGATGAAGATTTTTGCCTTGAGAATCTTCGTTTGCTCCTTGATGAAGCGCAAAGCCTTGGCGCTTTTATCCGATTGGATATGGAAGGAAGCTCCATTCTGGACTCTACTCTTCGCATTTTTGAATCTGTTTTTCCTGACTATCCTGAACACGTTGGTCCTGTACTGCAGGCATATCTGAAACGTACCCTAAAGGATGTGACCCGCATGTGCGACTTAGGTGCACGGGTTCGCCTCTGCAAGGGAGCCTATCGGGAGCCAGATCAGATCGCATTACAGCGAATGTCGGACATCCGTACTCAATTTATAACCTGTATGCACAAGTTGCTCGAATATGGAAATTATCCTGCAATTGCCACACATGACGATATTCTGATACAAGCCACCAAATCATTTGCCCGAAGAAAAGGAATTAACCCTTCCAAATTCGAATTTCAGATGCTCTATGGCTTGCGCCCTCAGACGCAAGAAGCCACCGTCTGCGAGGGATATAACATGCGCGTCTACGTACCTTACGGGCGCATGTGGCTACCATACTATATACGACGACTTCGGGAAAGACCCGAAAATATTGCGTTTTTACTGCGCAATATCCTACGATCCTGATGCAAGGAATCGCTCAGCATCAATTGCTGCCATGCATCCTGTTCCCGCCGCTGTGACGGCTTGCCTGTAGACATGATCCTGTGCATCCCCGCATGCAAACACACCGGGAATATTCGTCCGGGTAGACCCGGGTAGTGTCTTGATATACCCCTGACCATCCATGTCCAGCCACGACCTGAATAGTGCGGTATTTGGAGTATGCCCAATCGCGACAAAGAACCCGCCGACTGGTAAATCTCGCTCACTTTGGCTATTCACATCCCTGAGTCGAACCCCAGTAACCTCATCTACACCAAGTACATCGGTGACAATGGTATTCCAGATTATTTCGATTTTAGGATGATCCTTGACCCGTTGTTGCATGATCTGGGATGCACGTAACTGATCACGGCGATGAATCAGCCAAACCTTGGAGGCAAATCGCGTCAGGAACAAGGACTCTTCCATCGCCGTGTCTCCCCCTCCAACGATGGCCAGCTCCATATTCCGAAAAAATGCACCGTCGCAGGTCGCACACGCAGAGACTCCACGTCCCAAAAGACGTTTTTCATTTTCCAGTCCTAAGTAGCGTGCCGAGGCGCCTGTGGCGACAATCAGGGTATCTGAAACAAGACCTGTTTCATTATCAATGACGACCCTGAACGGACGTTCTGACAGATCCAGGTGTGTCACTGAACCATAACGCACTTGGGCACCAAAGCGCACTGCCTGCGCCTTAAAATCCTCCATCATATCAGGCCCGAGAACTCCGCCAACATACCCTGGGTAGTTTTCCACATCCGTCGTGGTCGTTAGCTGTCCACCAGGTTCCAGCCCCTCGTAGACGATTGGGGAAAGATTTGCGCGCGCTGCATAGAGTGCAGCCGTATATCCTGCAGGCCCCGATCCAATGATTACGACCCGATGGTTCTCTGCGCTCTCATAGGAAATTTCAGGTGGAACGAATGTGGGAGACATGCTTTCTCGGTCCCATCAAGATCAGGAGTTTTTACTGGTCAGGAGGCCAGAACAAACTCCATGAATTCGGAAGATCCCGCTTGCTCATGAACCTTCGCTTTTCTGGCGTACGGCACAACTATTGTTATACAACCTGCGCAACGAGAGCATCAAGTTTCTTCTGAAACTCTCTCTTGCTGGCAGAGCCAATCATTTGATCACGTACCTCTCCGCCCACAAAAAAGAGCAGTGTCGGAATTGATCTGATCCCATAGCTCGTTGCTGTTTGCGGGTTTGTATCCACATCTACTTTTCCAACTTTCGCTTTACCTTCATACTCTGTGGCGAGTTCTGATACAATCGGAGCGATCGCGCGACAGGGGCCGCACCATGCAGCCCAAAAATCAACAAGCACAGGGACATCAGAATTGATGACTTCTGCCTGGAAGTTTGCATCAGTGAGTTCAATAGCAGCCATGATTAAATTTTTTGATTGTGTGATGGTTTTCCTATTTATACGTAAAGTTTGCCCCAAAGTTGGATTATGTTGCACGTTCCATATACTCAGAAATGCGTCCAAAATACACATCCTTCATTGCCGACACTAAGCTACACATCACCTGCTGATCGTCTATGGTCACAGAAAATTTCGGAGTTTCTTTCACTGTGCCCAAGGCGGTTAGCTGCACTTCTGGGTGCTTGGCCACAATTGCGTTTATCTGCTCACTGTCTGAGGGATGGGCGGAAAGGAGAATTCTGGACTGGGCTTCTCCAAAAAATAACGCATCCAAGCGGTACTCCCCCCGGGGAGACAATTTCACATCTGCACCTATATCGTCTTTGAACAGAACACATTCTGCCAGGGCGACTAATAATCCCCCATCAGAAATATCATGAGCTGACTGAATCACGCCTTCATTGATCAGCGCCAGGGCAGCACTTTGCACGGACTGCTCTTCTCTCAAATCCAGATGAGGGGCGTCTCCGCATGTTAGCCCGTGGTAAGTGTACAAGTATTCTGTTCCTCCAATTTCTTGAATTTGCGTACGAAAATTCCAAGATTGAGGACTGAGAAGATAGATTCGGTCCCCTGCCTGGCGAAACCCCGACTGTGTGGCATGAGCCTCCACATCCTTGATCAACCCCAGCATCCCTATAGTCGGAGTCGGAAATACGGCTCCCTCCGGGTTTTCATTGTAGAAGGAAACATTCCCGCCTGTCACAGGAGTATTGAGAACCTTACAGGCATCCCCCATACCTCCGACGGCCTCCTCGAATGTCCAGTAAACTTCCGGTTTATATGGGTTCCCAAAATTAAGACAGTTTGTAATGGCCAGTGGCTTCCCGCCAGCACATACAACATTACGAGCTGCTTCGGCGACGGCAATCTGACCTCCTTTGCGTGGATTAAGAAAAACGTAGCGTCCATTGCAGTCGGTCGTTACAGCCAATGCTTTGTCTGAACCCTTGATCCGTACCACGGCAGCATCACCATAACCTGGACCGAATACGGTTCCCGTACGCACCATAGTGTCATATTGCTCAAATACCCACTGTTTGGATGCAATGTTTGGAGCCCCTAAAAGGATTTCCAGAATCTGCTCAATCTCGTCTGGCTGTACATCGCCCACTTCTGGCAAAAGTGATGTTGTATCCAAGTAGCGTGGGCGACTGGTCTCACGATCATAGATTGGGGCACCGCCTCCCAAGACCAGATGATCTGCTTCTACATCGGCTACTTGTACGCCTTGATATTTCACCTGAACCCGTCCAGTATCTGTTACTTCTCCGATACAGACTGCGTGCAGATCCCATTTTTTAAAGATATTCTGAAGAATTTCTTCTTTTTCAGGTACACAAACCAGAAGCATCCGCTCCTGGCTTTCGGAGAGCATGATTTCATAGGCGGTCATATCCGGCTCTCGAACTGGTACGTGATCTAGGTTCAGGCGCATTCCGGCATTTCCCTTGGCGCTCATTTCGCAAGATGAGCAAGTGATTCCTGCGGCTCCCATATCCTGAATTCCAACTACAACGCCTTCGGCGAGTGCTTCTAATGTTGCCTCGAGAAGCAGTTTTTCTGTAAAAGGATCTCCTACCTGTACACTTGGTCGTTTTTTCTCACTTTCTTCCGAGAGTTCTTCAGATGCGAAGGTTGCTCCATGAATCCCGTCTCGTCCGGTTGCAGATCCTACGATAAATACTTTATTACCAGCACCTTCTGCGATCGCAGAAGCCGTTGCATCTGTTTTAACAATCCCTACACTCATCGCATTCACCAATGGGTTTCCCTCGTACGCAGGATCAAAGTACACCTCTCCGGCCACGGTCGGTACCCCAAACGAATTCCCATAATCTCCGATTCCACGCACAACCCCATCAAAGAGGTATCTGACTCTGTTATTTTCAAGTGAGCCAAACCGCAGGGAGTTCAGCGCGCAGATTGGGCGCGCACCCATGGTGAA
The DNA here is from genome assembly GCA_026709335.1 of Bacteroidota bacterium. Classification (GTDB taxonomy): domain Bacteria; phylum Bacteroidota; class Rhodothermia; order Rhodothermales; family Bin80; genus Bin80. The sequence goes on from JAPOTE010000058.1 coordinate 21,212, forward strand.
TATATCCCGATGAATTCCTCCTACCCCAGTTGCGGCTCCCTGGTATGGCTCGACGGCGGATGGATGATTGTGACTTTCGATCTTGAATGCAACGGCCAATCCATCTCCGATATCGACCAATCCTGCATTCTCGTCTCCCGCACCAACCAAAAGCGCTTCTCCTTCGCGCGGAAGAGTCTTCAGGACGGCAATAGAGTTTTTATATGAGCAATGCTCACTCCACATGACAGAATAAATCCCAAGTTCGGTGATTGTTGGCACTCTTCCCAGTCGTTCAAGAATCCATGCGTATTCCTGTTCGGTGAGTCCATGCTCAGTAGCCAATTTTTTGCCCACAAGTATTTCGTCAACCATTCGTGTTTTGCTTTACTGATAAACCTTTTACCGTTTACCGTAACAAGTTATCCAATCTGCGGAAATGACAAGAATTTCTTGAACATTCTCACAAAACATCAACAGCCTCACTCTGATCCTCCGCTGTTCCTTGAACCAGCATATTCAAAAATTTATCATAAACGAATATCTGATTACGCGTTCTTCCAGTAACCTCCCTGACAATACCAAAGTATGTAAGATATTGGATGGCTTTTCTTACGGTGGGTGGTGAGAGGTTCGTAGATTTTGCTGCGAATGAGACTGTGAGAATCGGTTGTTCCTGGAATGCATGGTACACACGGAGAGTCGACAGAGCAGGTCTGCCTAGTTTCTTGATTTGGTTTTGGTCTCTCTCAAAAAGATCCAGAAGATTTCCTGCCGTTTTCGTTGCACGCTTGGAGGTCTCAAAAATTCCATCTAAAAAGAATTCAAACCAAGACTCCCAATCCCCATGTGTGTGAATTTGTTGTAATTGTTCATAATACTCAGGCCTATGGGAGTTAAAGAATTGACTTACATACAGGATTGGTTCCCTTAGTACGCCGCGCTCACAGAGTAGGAGTGTGATCAGTAATCTGCCAAGACGGCCATTTCCATCTAAGAAAGGATGAATGCATTCAAATTGAGCATGAACGAGTCCCGCTTGAACAAGAATTGGAATCTCCGAAGATTCATAGTGAATAAATTTTTCCAGATCACTCATTAAATCTGGAATATATGTAGGAGGGGGAGGTATATACTGCGCTTTCTCTATATATCGCCCTCCAATCCAGTTTTGAGAGCGACGATATTCACCAGGCTGTTTTTTACTTCCTCGACCGGAAGACAGAAGGATCGTATGCATGTCTCGCATTAAACGTTGGCAAAGTGGAATTCCGCGCTTTATTTCTGAGATGCCATGTTGGAGCGCATCAACATAGTTTGAAACTTCCTTTATATCATCCAATGTCACATCTGGCATATGCTCAGCCTCAAAGAAAAATAAATCGGACAGCGATGACTGGGTGCCCTCTATCTGAGAGGATAAAACTGCCTCTTGCTTGATATATGCGTGTAGAAATACTGGAGTGCTTGGCAAAATATCAACTAACCCATCCAGTCGGCCGATTGCATGACTGGCTCGCTCGAGTTTGAAGGTCAGTCTCCTCAGATCAACTGGTGGCTCGGGCGGGAGTTTAGGTGGAAGATATGCTAACACCTTTGTACCAGTAGTAGATACCTCAATCCATTGCCCCGTGCGGGCTGGAAATTTTTTGAATGACATTCAAATAAGTAAAAACTTTTTCTTAGATGATTTCTAAAGAAATAATACGCCATATCTTTTCTTAAGTTCGTCATAGTATTTACTTGCTTGCAAAGTGCAGGGCCTAATCTCGAAGAAGTAGATGCAGCAATGTGCAAGTGACAAAAACTACGTGCGGGTGGTAGAAAAAGAGTAATCACTGATCTGTTTTCACACTTGACGTCAAGGATTAAACTGCCGGGAGTGTGTCAAAGTTAGTGGAGGTTTGTAATCTACATTTTTCTTCCAGATCGTCCAAAGCACCATGAGGATTTTTGACTAGGTCTTCAGACGTGCACGAGGCTGGTTCCTCGTTCGATCCATGATCTGTGGAGAATTGGCACGGATCATGCCCCAAATCCATCAAAAAACAAGTGAACGGGGGCCAATTTACTTTCATTTGAGCGGACTTGACCTGAGCCCTAGAATCTGAAAAAATCAAATTTTCACAAAAATGGCTGAAGAGCCATATAATAAGGACATCACACTAGCGTATGCCTTGGTTTTTCCAGAAAACTCTAAAATATACGCTGGGGTCCTTTGTTTATGGATAATCAATCTGCTCCATGCCTTGCGATGACTCAGATCACAAATTTCTCGTTTCTGCAATCACCAGGATTTTCCCCAGCCGCCCCAGAACCCATTCTGCATTCCCGTTTGCTAGCCTGAATATCATCACGCCTTTAGCCCGCGGGAATTCAGGCTAGATGCCAACTATTTGGTCATCCCAAATACCAGTTCAGAACGCCGTGAATACGTCCTTATAGGCTATCTGAGCTCGAGCGTGATTGCAAATCAAAAGCTTCGAATTTTACCTGATGCAACCCTTGGTGAATTCGGATTACTTACATCAGTTATGCACATCGCGTGGATACGGATTGTCACCGGACGATTGGAGAGTCGTTACATGTACTCTGTATGGATCATCTATAATACATTCTCCTTGCCATCCAAAGGTACTGATCTGACATCGCTTGCAAAAGCCCCGAAATTGAACATAAACATTGCTCTGAAAGAACCTGAGCAAATCTTTTCTGTCTGAAAACAGAGGTTTTGCAAGAACCTCTGCTGTATTCGTTTTATCAGTGTTGGGACTGTTTTGTGATTTCTATATCTGCCTGTCTCGCCGTTAAATTCCATTGTGTGCTTACTGATCATATGTCGCGGAATCAATCGTTACTCTTCCTGGGAATGGAATACGCATACCTCCTCAAATATAGAACGACACTTCACATTAAAAATGGTTACTTTTAGCTCACAGAAAATCAATCATTTCTTGCAAATTGTGGTAGAATTTGACTATGTGAAGACATACTCGTTAAAGGTTCCTGTGATCCCTGTCTCTGCAAAAGCCTTGGGGATATCTGGCTATTCCGATGGAAGCGGGATAGCCAATCCCTTTGTTGATAGAGTTGCCAAATGTCTCGTATGAACGAGGAAAAACCCTCTTACAATAAGGAACATGATTATGACTAAGTCTGAATTACTCGAGCTAATCGCTAACGGTGAAAATTCAAATGTGGAGTTCAAGCGAGATACTGTGCGGCCGGATTCCTTGGCAAAAGAAATGTCAGCTCTGTTGAATTTTGAAGGAGGCTTTATTTTACTGGGAGTCGAAAATAACGGGAGAATTTCCGGGATGTCCAAGGATCACCTTCTTACAGAAGAATTGGTAGTGAATATTTCACGACAAAATATCCAGCCACACATCATACCTGGATTTGGATCTGTCAGAATAGACGATAATCTTTCCGTTGGAGTCATTAAACTCAATCCAGACAATCCATCCAAACCCTACAAAGCAAAGAAGGGAAATTCCTGGATCACCTATATCCGTGTCGGTAGCACTTCGCGAGAGGCAACACGTGAAGAAGAGGGACGACTATATCAATCCGCCAGACTGGTCAATTATGAAACTAAGATCGTCCCAGATATGGGGTTGGATGACTTAGATATAGACCGGATTGAGAACTACTTTCGTGTGATTCTTGAACGACCAATTTCGCGTGATCTAGAAATACGGGAATGGCAGAAAATTTTGCTCAACTCCGATTTACTCGCAAAGACAGGCGATAAGATTTGCACAACGGTTGCAGGGCTACTGCTTTTCGGTAAAAACCCAAATCGACGGTTGCCTCAAGCTGGAGTGATGGCCGTAGCATTCCCTGGCAATGAGAAAGATTATAATATCATTGATGAGGAACGGATTTGCGGGCCATTGGTGTCATTATTCTCGAAAAATCGGTCTATCACTGACAGCGGAGTAATTGACCGCTCTATAGATTTTGTGAAGCGAAACATGGCCAGTATTGCTTGGCTTGAAGGTGGTCGGAGGCACCTCAAAAAAGCACTCCCGATTGATGCAATCCGCGAGGCAATCGTAAATGCTGTGACTCATCGCGACTATGGATATGAAGGAACTGACATTGAGCTGTCAATGTATGAAGATCGAGTGGAAATCATTTCTCCTGGCCCCCTTCCGAATGGAGTGACCGTGGAAAAAATGAAAGAAGGTGTTGTCAGGGTGACTCGTAATGAACTTGTCAAGGAAATCCTGCGAGGTTATCGTTATGTCGATCATTATGGAATGGGGGTTCGGAATCGAATTTTCCAATCTATGCTAGCGCACAATGGAACGATTCCAGATCTTATTGGGGAGAAGGATCGATTTAAGGTATGTCTATGGACACCACCCCTGAAGCCATGAGATAGGGTTGAAGCAGAGCAAATGTGATTCTGTAGAGTTTTGTATGAAATGATTAAATTCAGGTTGACTCAAATATAGCAATTTCATGACGAAGGAATTTATGAATGCAGTGATGCGGGACTCGTTAGGACTTGACTCCGAGTGGCAGGTTGATGAGGTCACCTTTAACCCGAAGGAGCGACGAATTGATGTTTATCTTTCGCATTCGG
>JAPOTE010000113.1 GCA_026709335.1 Bacteroidota bacterium
ACAGATTGGAGCGTAGAGGCTCATTGAGCCATGGAGGCAGGCTGGCAAGGACGGGTAAAATCGCCATGAGCAACAACGAACCGATCCATCCAAGCCAGTTAATTTGGGTTGTCATGCGTCAATTTGTCCATTTTTTAAAAATAAATCTGTCACCTTGACATCCTCTACGGGCCAATTTTGGCATAACCAGTCATGGCATACTGTTTGCATAATTGGCCGGCAAATGCAAGTTACAAATTATTCTTGAAGCATATATGTCAAAGGAACTAATTTGTGTGCGTTTTTGTTAGCACTCTACAGAGAGGAATGCTAATAATTTTACAAATCAACCTCTAACAAACCATAATTCAACCTTAATACTCATGAAAATTCAACCACTTAGCGATCGCGTGGTCGTGCAGGCACAGGATGCTGAAGAGCAAACTGCAAGCGGCCTTTATATCCCCGATACAGCGAAAGAAAAACCTCAGCGCGGGGTAGTTCTGGCTGTTGGACCCGGACGTGTTGAAAACGGGACCAAAATTGACACGACAGTTAAAGCCGGAGATACCGTCCTGTATGGAAAATATTCCGGGACCGAGGTCACGCTTGACGACCAGGAATATATGATCATGCGGGAAAGCGATATCCTGGGCATCATCCAGTAATAAACCCTTAAACATTAATCTATCTTTTCAAAATCATGGCAAAACAAATTATTTTTGACGCAGACGCGCGTGGCTCTCTTAAGCGGGGCGTAGACCAGCTGGCAAGCGCCGTCAAAGTTACTCTTGGCCCTAAGGGTCGCAATGTAATCATTGAGAAGAAGTTTGGATCACCTACTATTACAAAGGACGGCGTGACCGTCGCCAAGGAAGTTGATCTTGAGGACAAGATTGAAAACGTTGGCGCGCAGATGGTCAAAGAGGTTGCATCCAAAACCAATGATGTTGCAGGTGACGGTACCACAACGGCTACCGTTCTTGCCCAAGCCATCATGACAGCCGGCCTCAAGAATGTAACCGCTGGTGCCAACCCAATGGACCTCAAACGTGGTATTGACAAAGCGGTCAGCCAAGTTGTAAACCATCTCCGTTCACAAAGCCGCGATATCGAAGGTCGGAGCGAAATTGCCCAGGTCGGTGCCATCAGCGCCAACAACGACGAAGCTATTGGCTCTTTCATTGCAGATGCATTTGATAAAGTTGGAAAAGACGGTGTCATTACTGTTGAAGAAGCTCGGGGAACTGAAACCACACTGGAAGTAGTCGAAGGAATGCAGTTTGATCGTGGATACCTTTCACCCTACTTTGTGACCAACCCTGACGACATGGAGACTGTACTTGAAGATGCGCACCTGCTCATCTTTGACAAAAAGATCTCCGCAATGAAGGATCTGCTCCCGATTCTGGAGAAAATTGCCCAGACCAGCTCTCCTCTCCTTGTGATCGCTGAAGATGTTGAGGGAGAAGCCCTTGCAACCATGGTCGTAAACAAACTGCGCGGAACGCTCCGTGTCGCTGCCGTCAAAGCACCAGGCTTTGGAGATCGTAGAAAGGCGATGCTGGAAGATATTGCGATCCTCACAGGAGGTACCGTGATCAGCGAAGAAAAAGGCTACCGTCTGGAAAATGCAACACTGGATTACCTTGGTAAAGCCAAGCGAATTGTAATTGACAAGGACACAACTGTCATCGTTGACGGGGCTGGCAGTGCAGATCAGATCAAAGCTCGTATCAATCAAATCAAACAGCAAATTGAGACAACCACTAGCGATTATGACCGTGAGAAACTGCAGGAACGGTTGGCTAAATTGAGCGGTGGTGTTGCAGTGCTCAAGATTGGTGCAGCAACGGAACCCGAAATGAAAGAGAAGAAGGCACGCTTTGAGGATGCACTAAATGCAACCCGTGCCGCGATGGAAGAAGGAATTGTTCCAGGTGGGGGCATCGCACTGATTAGATCTGTCAACTCGCTTGACAAGGCCGAAACAGATAATGAAGACCAAACGATTGGTGTCAATATTGTTCGTCGGGCACTTGAAGAACCCCTTCGCCAGATCGCTGCAAATGCGGGGGTTGAAGGTTCAATTGTTGTTCAGAAAGTTAAGGAGGGTAAAGGAGACTTTGGATACAACGCTCGTACAGAGCAGTATGAAGAATTAGTTTCCGCAGGTGTGATTGATCCCACCAAAGTAGTTCGTGCTGCCCTGGAAAATGCCTCGTCTGTTAGTGGACTACTATTGACCACAGAGGCAGTCGTTGCAGATCGTCCAGAGAAAGAAACTGGCGGTGACCCTCATCCCGACCCAAGTGGTGGTATGGGAGGCATGGGTGGAGGAATGGGCTTCTAGCCGAAAATTTTTCACACAAACCGATAGGGGCGGAGTCATCAGGCTTCGCCCCTATTTTTTTGGCCTGCTGTGATTTCGTTGATACACCACTGTGCCAAATCTCCCGCCTTCTTCTCACTAGCCCCCTCTGCATAAATTCGTACAATCGGTTCAGTATTGGACTTTCGTATGTGTACCCAGCCGTTCGGAAAATTGATCTTCACTCCATCTACCGTTGAAATATCCTCACTTGCATGCCTCAAAGCAAATCTTTTCAGTACATCATCGGGATTAGCTACATTGACCTTGTTCTTCGAAATCACGTACTGCGGCAACGAACGGCGATATTCCGAGAACGGGATCTTTAGCTCCGCCAAATGCTGGAGAACCATCATTGCTCCTACAAGTGCGTCCCGTCCGTAATGAAGATCCGGCAAGATGACCCCACCATTGCCCTCTCCGCCGAGAATCGCCCCGTGGAGTTGCATTGTTTTCACAACATTAATTTCTCCAACAGCAGATCTGAACACCTGCATCCCGTAACGTGCTGCCACATCTTCAATTGCACGAGAAGAGGACAAATTGGTCGCAAATGCTCCACTGCGCCTCTGCCACAAAAAATCCGCTGCGATTACCTGTGTTAATTCTTCACTTACATAGTTCCCTTCATTATCAATCAGGGCTAATCTGTCGGCATCGGGATCAACGACGAACCCTATATCCGCATTAGCTTCCTGCACATATTTCATTGTATCGTGCAAATGCTCCGGAAGTGGTTCGGCCGGATGGGCAAAACGACCAGTTACATCTCCATTAATCAATTTGATCTCCTTAACCCCTAATCGTTTCAAGAGCGGCGGGATTGCTAAAGCACCGACGGAATTGATTCCATCTACCACAACCTTATAGTTGAGAGCTGCAATGGAATCAGGTTGACAATATGGCAAATCCAGAATTGCATCAATGTGGCTGGTGATATAATCACCGGCACGCACCGTCCCTGGCTGAATATCCTGGTGGTTTGGAGGCTTCGCCTTTTGAGCGAGATCCATTACGATCTGCCCCTCTTCTGGCGAAAGAAATTCGCTTTTCTCATTGAGAAGCTTTAGTGCATTCCATTCCTCCGGATTATGCGATGCACTCAGGATAATTCCACCTCGCGCTTCCTCAAATAAGACCGCCATCGCAACCGTTGGGGTTGGAGCCAATCCTGCATCAATCACTTCTATTCCAAGACTGCGAAGCGTTCCAATTGCGATCTGTGTACACACCTCACCAGAAACGCGCGCATCACGGCCAACTATTACGCGCCTTGGAAGGTGGTTGGAGCGATTCAGGCAAAATGTACCGAAAGCAAGAGTATAGCGTACAAGGACCAGCGCATCCAAACCGGCACCATAGATCCCTCGGATCCCTGAAATTGATTCAATCAATGTTGGCATAAGGCAATTGTATGGTTTAATACAATGAAACAGGATGCATATGGCTCGGGTTGCTTACGAATGGAATTTTTCTTGTAAATGAGTGAATTACCGGGCGTATTAGCTTCCCGTTCAAGATACTATTACACCGCAACCGGATTAGTTCTCTGCCTTATTCTGGTCAGCTGGGGAGGTGTTGTGACCAGTATTGAAGCCGGCCTCGCCGTTCCGGATTGGCCTAGTTCATTTGGTTCCTATGACCCGATTGCTACTGGATACAGCGACCCTGCAAATCCAGACGCTCGATGGTGGCAGGTCGGTCCAATTCTAGCGGAGCATGGGCACCGCCTTGTGGGTGCGTTGGTCGGCCTCTGGACTATTGGACTTGCTCTTTGGACCTTGGCAACTGATTCTCGTCGCTGGGTTCGTATTGTGGCGATATCTGCCGTCGGTCTTGTCCTGATACAAGGACTCCTTGGTGGACTCCGTGTCATATGGATTTCTACGGACTTGGCCGTAGTCCATGCAATGGGTGCACAGCTTTTTTTCGGCACGGTCGCGGCATTGACTCTGTTCAATTCGCGGATATGGTTTGAACATTCTGTTGGAGATTCTCCGGACATCCGCCAACTGCGCATACTGACGATTTCAACGGTGATCGCCGTTTATGTGCAGATTTTGCTCGGTGCTTTGCTTCGGCATTCTGGGGATGGTATAGAGGTGAATTTTATCGTAGTTCATGTGATAGGAAGCATTGTTGCATTATCTTTGATCATAATTACCTACGGATACATCCGGGAAAATTTTCGTACCAAACCTGTTCTGAATCGAGGAGCTTGTTGGATGGTATTCTGTGTAGCTCTGCAAATCGCTCTCGGCGTGATTTCCTTGATTGTTTTGCTTTACGAGTCAGGACATGAAGCTATGAGTATTATGCAAGTCGTACTCTCATCCTCTCATCTGGTAGTGGGGACAGTTTTGATGGGCATTTGCACCTGTGTCACGCTTGGAACCTTAAGACTGCAAAGTGGCCAGTAATTCCTACTTATCTGACGAAACCGCAGAGCTCCGTCTCTTGCGTCCGGGGGTGGGACCGTTCTCACCTGTACAAGATTACTGGGAACTGGTCAAACCCGAAATCACCTTCCAGGTTGTACTTGCAGCACTGGCAGGCTTTATCTTGGGAGCATCTGACAGTATAAACCCTGTACAGTTGGTTCTAACTCTATCTGGTACTGCATTTGCAAGTGCGGGAGGAGCGGTCTTGAATCATTATGTGGAGCGTCACAATGATGCCTTGATGCGTCGAACCGCACAGCGACCATTACCTTCCGGTCGGATCCACCCCGGAACAGCACTAGGCTTTGGAATCATACTGGTGGCTAGCGGGCTTACCCTTCTGTGGTCGGTAAACCTGATCACATTACTATTGGCAGCGCTTACGATTGTACTATACTTGTTCGCCTATACGCCGCTCAAACGACGTACGACGTACAATACTTTGATTGGAACAATTCCGGGCGCCCTACCGGCTTTGGGGGGGTATACTGCGGCAACTGGGGCATTGGGAACTGGTGGATGGATTCTTTTCTTCATGTTCGCACTCTGGCAGGTTCCTCATTTCCTTGCCCTTGCATGGATGTATCGAAAAGACTATGCACGCGGAGGACACGCCATGCTCCCTGCGATGAATCCGAATGCAAGAGCTACTGCTCATCGAATCCTGACCTACAGTATCCTCTTAGCCTTGGTCAGCGTGCTTCCAACGATATTGGAGTATACCGGATGGCTTTATACGGTAGTTATGATTCCGGCAGGTCTATGCTTTATCTGGCCCTCCATTGGATTTTGCCAGAAACAAACGACACAGTGGGCGCGCAGAATCCTACTCACCAGCATTATCTACGTACCGATCCTAGTTTTTGCGATTACGCTGGATCGCTGGCTGTGAGAGCTATTCAATCCGACGCCATACCTCTTCCAAGCGGAATCCACTCGGAAACTCACCGACATGATACCACAGGTCACCAACAACATGAGCTGAAAAACGCAACGCGATTCCAACCAGGGCTTCACTGGTATGATATTCCAAATATTCCGTGTACATCGTATCACTTTCCAGCGTATACCTACCTCCACCTGCGAGAACTTCCTCACCACTGTCGGATTGATATCCCCAAGAAAAGTGTGTCGAATTCAAGATCTTGATTGAAGGTGGAACGTTAAGTGTTACGATGACCGTATCAGGATATACAGAACGCTGAGACATGAGTCGCCAGCTTCCCTCCAGGGGGTTGGCAGGTGCCTGAGCCATTACAGCCTGACCTGCTAGCAATATGATGAATAACAATATTCCTGCTGTTCGTTTCATGGTTGATTTGGGCCTAGTCATACCTAAAAGGTAACATTTAAGTTTGTGAATGTCAAATGACTTGAATCTGAAGGTAAATACAAAACCCGATTCTCTGGACTTGAGGTCTCTTTCTCTCTCTGAACTTGAAAATTGGGTTGTCGGATTGGACGAACCTCGATGGCGTGCAAATCAGATTATGCGCTGGATGTACTCTGTAAAGAAAGCAGATTCTTTTGCATCCATGACAAATCTTCCCGAGTCACTTCGGAAAACTCTTACCCGACAGGCCTGCATGGAGCGTCTAAAAATGCAAAATCTCTATACAGCAAAGGATAAGACGGTCAAGGCACTTTTGCTTCTGCCCTCAGGGAGAAGCGTGGAAACAGTACTTATTCCACACATGGACGATTCTGGAAAGATTCAACGCCTGACAGTCTGTGTCTCCAGTCAAGTGGGCTGTGCAATGGGATGTACATTTTGCGCAACGGGAAAAATGGGATTCCTTGAAAATCTGACCTGTGGACAGATTGTGGATCAGGTGGATTTCATGCGTGAAATAGCACAAGAACGATTTGCTCGAGATATATCAAACGTAGTATTCATGGGAATGGGAGAACCATTACTGAATTACAATGCTTTAATCGCCAGTCTGCAGATCCTGACACACTCGGATTTGGTTGGACTTTCGCCCCGGCGAATCACGGTTTCAACCGTCGGGCTGGCACGCCGCATTCGCGATCTGGCCAATGATATGCCAAGAATAGGTTTAGCGGTGTCATTACATGCACCTTTTGAATCAAAACGGTCAAGCATCATGCCCGTCAACCGTAGTGCGATAACGGACCTGACCGCATTGGAGCCTGCGATGCGCTACCATACAGATACCACAAACCGCAAGCTTACATTTGAGTATTGTCTATTTCGGGGATTTAATGATTCATCCGAGGATGCACATGCCTTGGCTCAACTATGCCATAGAGTTCGCGCGAAGGTAAATCTGATCATGTATAATGACGTACCTGGGGTTGATTTTGAACGCACGAGTGAAGCGCGGTTGAATGAGTTCATGTCCCAGTTATCTACGCATGGAGTGACGGTCACCGTTCGCCGCAGTCGGGGAACTGACATCACCGCCGCCTGTGGGCAACTCGCAAATCGGGTTGATCAGTAACGGCAATTAGTAATCTCGAACTTGTGCTGTATGGGGCAACCCATTCCAATCACAGGGTCAATCAGACCACCAGGATGTATCCCCACCTGTGTGGGGCAATCTCAATTTTCGTGAACCCAGAAAATGAGACCAGTACAGACGATTGGTTACTGAATTTCCCCCTGTCCAGGTATAGATCAATTAACCTATGAGGCATCGTTTCTTGGACATTCAATGGCGGCTGTTACACAGAGCCCCGGACTTTTGCCAGAGATTTTTATCAAGAAGCAAATCTGAGAACGCCCAACCCTAGACTTATGCTCACTAGATTTGGAAACCCATGAATCTATAATCTTGTTCACGAATTGACGTGATGCCTGATTCTGATGTCTGAAATTATACATTCCTCGGATTCCTCACTCGACTCTATTCCTGACCGTGGACCTGCCAGATATTTTCATGGGCGAAAAAAGATCCTGCGTAATTTTAAAGAACTTCTTCGGTATGCGTCTCAAAATACGTGGGGGACAACCTTTCTGATTCAAGGTGCTCCTGGCGTGGGGAAGACTGCTCTGCTGGAAGAAATGGCCTCGGACGATCTGGAAAGTCAATGGGATGTCATTGATTTAAGATTGGCTGATTTGTACAACCCTGTCCATATGGCGCAAACTATCGGAGAATCTTATGTTACCCGCAAAGAAACGATTACTGCAGTTGATGCTAGGCTACTCTCAAAAGAACACGTAAAAGAATTTGCAGAGGATTCAAGCGTTGCACAGGTACTTCGGAAAATAGAGTCGGATCAGGGCATAGTTTTGATCCTCGACGAAGCTCAACGTATTGACGCCTTCTCTGGTACCTCAAATGAGATTCCAGTGATGGATACCTTGGATACACTCCATAATGGTAGGCTCCCCCATCCCATCATTCTCTTGGCGGCCGGACTTGGAACAACAATGTAATCTTTCCAATCAATGGGAATTTCAAGGTTTGCAGAAAATTATTTTGTGGAGCTAAGGGCGTTGAGTAGGGAGTCAGAGCGTTCAGTGATCCAAGATTGGATCAAGAAAGATGATAAAGCAAAAGGAGATCCGGCGGAATGGGTGGATGCAATTGCGAAGGAAACGCAGGTTTGGGCCAGACACATCCAATCTTATGCAAAACGTGCTGCGATTCATTTGAAGGAAAGAAACGGAACCATGACGGCAGAGGGGCTAAAGATCACACTTAAAGAAGGACGATCTCGCAGGTTAGCGTTCTGTAAAGAACAAGCACACGGCTTTCTCGAAGAAGAACGCCAATCTATTGCAAAAGCTTTTTCCGATGTTTCGTTAGAGGAAAGTATGACTCGTAGCGCTATTGTGTCCTGCCTATCAACTGATTTTGGGACTGATAAAACACACTCGCTATTTAATGAGGCATTGGAAAAAGGGCTATTGGATGGCCATGAAGGCCGCTTTTCCATTCCAATCCCATCCATGCATACTTGGTTGATAGATCGTTACGCGCGATAGGAAATCAACGCTCCCTCGAGAATCTAGGCCAGCCGGAATTCTTTAATCAAACTGAAACCAGAGATCGAGAAAAACTATGTCCCTGACACGCTTTCCTGGCGTTCATGGAAATGATTGATACCGTGAATTTGCCGGCGGTCGAAACTATTGAGCCAGCAAACCCCATTGGTAGCGTGGTACTTGAAGAGATCTTAAACTTCGATCTGAATATACAGAGATATTCCCTTATTGATCACTCCAGATCGCAAGCTCATTGCCATTGGGATCAAGAAAATGGAATCTTCTCCCACCGGGGAATGAGAAGATCGGCTTGCAAATTTTGGCTCCGGCAGATAGAACCCGCTCCATAGTGGCTTCCAAATCACCTGCGTATAGCACCACTAATGCAGCACCATGAGTACTATCAGATTTCAACGAGGAGCGATAAAATCCGCCATCGAAACGACCATCATTGAAAGCACAGTAATCGTCTCCATAATCCTGAAACGTCCACCCGAATGCCTCCTGATAAAACAGTTTAACACTCTCAAGATCCTCCGCAGGAAGTTCAATGTAATTGATTCGACTGTCTTCTAGCATCCTTGTCGCTCAAATTCCCAATCCGGCACTCTTAGACACCTCATTCTCCTTCCCGCCATACAAAGATCCCCGTAGGATCAATATACCCTGACCGCCCATCCATGGTGACCCAGGCAAGCCCCTCATCAAATGAAGATGCCTTCTCGTACTGTGGGGGAATAACCATGATTCCATCTGTATTGATATATCCATATCCGTCGTCAGTTAACACCAGTGACCGCCCATCCGAAAAATCATCTGCCCAGGTATATCCAGGCGGAATCACCTCTTTTCCTGTACGATCAATAAATCCCCACATATCATCCTGACTTACTCGAGCCCGGTTTTCCTTAAAGGAAAATATCTGTTCATGATTCAACTCCAATAGAAATGTACCGGTAGAATCAATGAATCCTCGCTTTTTCCCCTTGCGGGCAAGTATAAGACCCTCTGAAGGATTCCGCATTGATTGGAATATTGGCTCAACAATCCAGGAACCGTTCTGATCAAGGAGTCCCCAACGTGTGTTCAGATTAATTACCAAAATTCTTCGCACTACCTCCACTGCTGCTATTCCGTCCGAAAATGGCAACGCACGTACGTACCCCTCTGGTATAACCATCTCACCTTCCTGATTAATATACCCCCATTTCGGCTCAAGGCCAGAAACCGTACCTGAGTGTGCACGGACAGGCGCCAAGCCTTCACTGAAATCCAACGCAGAACTGAAGGATTTATCTGTAATCAGGTCGCCCTGTTGATTGATAAAGCTCCAGAACTGCCCGGACTGAACGCGGGCGGTGCCATCTGAAAATGGGTAAACAGACGAAAATTGCGCTGGAATCCGAAGGGAATCCTGGCGATCAATGAACCCCCATAAAGATCTGATACGCACAGCTGCCAACCCCTCAGATGACTGTTTGGCACCATCATATTTAGGTTGAATTATCAGGCTTCCTTGTTGATCGATAAACCCATACTTTCCATTTTCCACTATCGGATACATGATCGTACCCTGACCATAGATCGGAGAGTATATCCCGGCTAAACTGCAAAGCAGCATGCAAAAAATCAATCTATTCCACTGGAACATCAGCTATTGCATTATCAATCAGACGAACATCTCCGAAATATACCGCAACTGCAGCAATCACCCGTGCTCCTGGTATTAACTTCTCAACTGGATGGAGCGTATTCGCATCTACAATCTCTGCATACTGAAGTTTTGCAAGAGATGCAGATTGAATCGTATTCATCATCAATGCTGTCAGACGCTCCAAGCTCTTCTCTCCAAGCTCAATCATGTCTGCAGCCGCAATGACAGCCTTTGACAGTACCTGAGCCTGACTTCGCTCATTTGAACTGAGATTTTCATTCCTTGAAGAAAATGCCAAACCACTCGGTTCGCGAACGATTGATCCTCCAACAATTCTAATGTTAAGTGACAAATCATGGATCATCCGCTTCAATAATATATACTGTTGAATGTCTTTTAGTCCGAATACGCTAACATGTGGTTTACATGCTGCAAACAATTTCAGTACGACCGTCAAAACTCCTCGAAAATGCCCCGGTCTATCCTTGCCACACAAGTACTTGGACATTTCCGGACAAACCACCCATACTCGCTGCTGGTCAGCACCCCCAGGATAAAAGCTGGCTTCATCGGGGGCAAACACGGCACTTACTCCACCAATAGTTTCCAATAATCTACAATCTCTCTCGAGCCCGCGTGGATAAGTCTCATAATCTTCATTAGGCCCAAACTGGGTCGGATTAACAAAAATCGTCACCGTAACATGATCCGCCTCTTCCTTTGCCAATTTCACCAGAGAAAGATGCCCCTCATGCAATCCTCCCATAGTTGGAACCAACCCCAGTATGCGTCCCTCTGCCCGCTTTTGGTCAGCGTACGCCTGCATTTCAGTCACTGTCTTGATGATTTCCATATAACTCGGTGATTTATTTGCCTTTATCTGTTACAACAACCCGTCTAATTCGTTTATATTAGCAATCACAAACAATTACCCATAAACCATGAGTGATTTTCGAGTTGAGAAAGATTCTCTGGGAGAGGTCCATGTGCCAATTGGCGCCATCTATGGAGCACAGACTCAGCGTGCTATCAATAATTTCCCTATCAGCGGACAACGTATGCCACGAGCATTTATTCGGGCACTCGGTCAAATCAAACATGCCGCCGCAAAAACAAATGCAGATCTCGGCTTGCTTGACAGATCAGTCGCGGATGCAATTGTGAAAGCAGCAAAAAAGATGATTATCGGCAAAGTTGATGATCAGTTTCCAATTGATGTGTTTCAAACAGGAAGCGGGACATCCAGCAATATGAATGCAAATGAGGTGATTGCTCATTTAGCAACTGATTTCCTCCAAGATCAAAGCGTGCACCCTAATGATCAGGTGAACCTATGCCAATCCTCGAATGATGTGATTCCCACCTCTATACAAGTAGCCGCAGCATGTGAGATTGAAGATCATCTTATCCCCTCACTGATCCGACTGGAGGGAGCACTACAGGAAAAAAGCCAAGACTTTGATGATGTAGTCAAAAGCGCCCGAACGCATCTCATGGACGCAACCCCAATTACAATGGGACAGGAATTTGGCGGCTATGCCATGCAGGTGACACGAGGCATTCAACGAATCCGAATCGGACAGGTAGAGTTATGTGAAGTCCCCTTGGGAGGAACTGCCACCGGCTCTGGTATCAATCGCCATCTGGAATTCCCCAAGCGAGCCTTGGCGTATGTCAGTGAAGAAACAGGGGTGACGTTCCGAGAAGCCGAAAATCATTTTGAAGCACAATCTGCACGAGATGCTGTCGTATCCGCATCCGGCGCACTGAATACAGTTGCCGTTTCGCTGATGAAGATTGCAAACGACATTCGAATTCTCTCAAGTGGACCAACGAGTGGAATCTCTGAAATCACACTTAAGCCTCTTCAACCGGGATCTTCAATCATGCCAGGAAAAGTGAATCCGGTGCTTTGTGAGGCCATGATGATGGTCTGTGCACGCGTGATGGGGAATCACACGACTCTGACTGTTTGCGGCCAGCATGGAAATCTGGAATTGAACGTTATGATGCCGGTGATGGCTGTGGCATTACTAGAGAGCATCCAAATACTCGCTGGTGCAAATAATGCATTTGTAGACAAATGTCTCTCCACCATGGATGCAAATCGTCCCCGCTGTCAGGAGCTACTTGAGTTGAATCCATCCTTGGCAACTGCGCTGAACAGTGCCATCGGATATGATATGGCCGCCAAGATTGCAAAAGAGGCGGTTGCGTCCGGGCTCACGGTGCGAGAGGTTGCACTCAAAATGAATGTTCTGGACGAAAAGTCACTTGATTCGCTTCTGGATATGCGAAATATGACACAACCCGGAATTCCTGGCACTTAATTGTACTAAGGATCTGCTTTGGCCCGTTCTTTGCTGCCATTAATTCATCATTAAACCACATTTTTAACTATGACCAAAATTCGCATTCTTCCAACAATTCTGATTGTAGCCAGTGTCTTTATTGCGGGCGTGTTGACCGCTACTCTGGGAGTTAACCTGTTTAACCAGGGACATCATGTTGGCACTGACATACGGGCTAGTAGCTCAGTAATCCTACGCGCCTCTTCCGAAAGTGCTCGCCTAGAATGGGAGGAGGCGTTTGTAAATGTTGCCGAAGCCGTCAACCCATCTGTGGTACAAATCCGGGCTGCCGAAAAGATTGAGACCAATGTGAATGGCAATGTGTGGGAAGGAACTCCTTGGGAACAATTCATGCCCCAGATACGCCAGGGGCTTGGATCGGGGGTCCTGATCCGCTCCGATGGGTATATTATCACCAATGATCATGTTGTCGGGAATGCAGACAAGTTGCAGGTCCTGCTCTATGATGGCCGAACCTTCACTGCAAAAGTCGTTGGTCGTGACCAAAACAGCGACCTCGCAGTCATCCGAATTGATGAAACAGATCTACCCACAGTTACGCTTGCACCACCTACAAATGTTCGTGTTGGCCAATGGGTGATGGCCTTCGGCTCTCCCCTGGATGAAGCATTGGACAATACTGTCACGGCCGGTATCGTGAGTGCGATTGGACGTACCAGTAACCGCTTGGCCGAAATCAATCCCTATTCTGACTTTATCCAGACAGATGCAGCCATTAATCGTGGAAATTCTGGAGGACCTTTGGTTAATATGAGTGGGCAGCTGGTTGGAATTAATTCCGCCATCTTATCGCCTACCGGTAACAATGCCGGAATTGGATTTGCGATTCCTGTTTCTATTGTGGGCAATGTTGCAACCCAACTCATCGACAAGGGCCGCGTAGAGCGTGGATTCCTGGGCATCCGCTTTGACCGAGTTTCGCAATCACTCGCAAGCGTATTGAAAGCTCCTCCGGGCTCCGCACAGGTAAGTCAGGTCGTAGAAAACAGTGCTGCGGATGAGGCAGGTGTCAAAGCTGGCGATATCATCGCCGGGATTGACGGGGTTGAACTCGCAGATTATCTACTGTTACGAACAATCATTGGCAACAAATTACCGGGCGATCAGGTATTGCTTGACATAATCCGCGGTGAAGATCGAATTCAGATTGAAGTAACCTTGGCCACGCTACCAAACCAGTATGCACGCAACACTGAACCGAATGAGGCAAGACGTGATGATGATGGTGATCTCGATGAACTCGGCCTCAGATTACGTAATCTTCAAAGAGAGGTCCTCGAAGAGCGTTTCAATACCTCCGAAGAGTTAAAAGGCGCCTGGATTCAGTCCATTGATGAAAGCAGCGAAGCTTTTAGCGAATCCGACCTTCGCCCCAATGATGTCATCGTTGAATTGAATGGTCAACCTGTGTCAGATGTGGATGACTTCAGACGTATGTATAGGGATATTAAACCCGGTACGTCCTTCCTGATCAAAGTACTTAGATCGAGAGTTGTGAGTGAAAATACATATGAATTTCTGCCCTTAAAGACAGCTCTTACAAAGCCTGAATAACATACCTGCTCTTTGTGAGCGGATATTTCTTATGCAAAGTAGCCGGGGACCAGTATGGTCCCCGGCTCTCTCCTCTTGCCAATGGACGAAGCAGTTGTACATGTCAAACTGGACAATGAACGTTCGTACCCAATCCAGTTTGCTACTATACAGGAACTACCTGAATTTCTGAGTACATCCGGGATTCGCAAGGGGAAATATATTATTGTCACGGACACCAACGTAGCATCCCATTACCTGAATCCAGTCCGGGATATTCTGTCAGGCTCTGGATGGGACGATCTCATAGAGATTTTGATTGATCCGGGCGAATCCTCAAAAAGCCCAGAGCCTCTTCAGCGGATCTATAACGAAGCGTTAAGATCAGGAATTGACCGCAAGACTCCTCTTTTTGCACTGGGAGGTGGTGTGATTGGAGATTTGGCTGGTTATGCAGCGGCAACTCTGCTTCGCGGCTTGCCACTCGTACATATTCCAACTTCGCTAATGGCACAGGTAGATAGTTCAATTGGGGGGAAAACCGGAATTAATCATCCATTGGGTAAAAACCTGATTGGAGCATTTCATCAACCTACATTGGTGCTTTCCGATATGAATTTACTCCAAAGTCTTCCCGAACTGGAATGGGTGAGCGGACTCGCTGAAGTTGTCAAACATGGCCTGATTGCAGATGCAAATTTCGTGGATGAATTATCCAAAAACTGGGATCACATCCTCCAACGAGAAAAACAGAGTACTCAGAGAACCATCATGCGAGCTGCAGAAATCAAAGCGCTTGTAGTCAGTGAAGATGAACGCGAAACTTCCCGGCGGGCGATTCTGAATTTTGGTCATACCTTTGCACATGCGATTGAGCGCGTTGCGGGGTATGGACAGTTCACCCATGGGGAAGCAGTTGCTCTGGGGATGCGTGCAGCTACCAAAGTGTCTGCCCTTATTAACCCCGATCTACCCTATGCCTTTATTGATTCCTTCCTGAGACGATTGCCCGTCAGAAATTCAATCCACCACTTGGATCCCGGCGTATTGACCGATGCGATGTACTACGACAAAAAAGTTCAGGAGGGAAACCTTCATCTTATCCTGCTTCGAGAAATCGGACATGCATATACCACCTCCGAGATCACAGAGGAGCAAATATTAACGGGTTGGAATTATTTGATGGATCTGTAATACCTGAACTTTGATCCCTGAATCAAACCTGTATTGACTTGACGAAGCAAATGCGTAAGCTTTCCCTCTTACTTCTTCTGTTTTTCGCCTGGATCGGAACTTCCACTGCCCAAAACCCAAATATTGTCCTCATTGTAGCAGATGATCTCGGATATGGCGATCTGTCAGCATACGGTGCCGAAGATCTGCAATCGCCCGCTCTTGACAGTCTTGCTGCTTCCGGAATCCAATTCAATCAGTTTTACGCCAATTCATCTGTTTGCTCACCTACCAGAGCTGCTCTGCTCTCCGGCCGGTACCCCCCACTCGTTGGGGTTCCGGGAGTAATTCGGACACATGCCTCAGATAACTGGGGGCACCTTTCAAAAGATGCCAAACTGTTGCCGGAGCTGCTTCGTAACCAGGGGTATCACACCGCAATGATCGGAAAATGGCATCTCGGACTGAATGCACCGCAGCGCCCTATTGATCGAGGGTTTGAGCATTTTGAAGGTTTTCTGGGAGATATGATGGATGACTACTACCATCACCAGCGGCATGGACTAAACTACATGCGACGCGGAGAAGAAGTCATTCGACCCACAGGACATGCAACAGATCTGTTTACGGATTGGGCAGTAAACTATATAGAGAGTCGTACAGCTTCCCCTGCACCGTTCTTCCTATATCTAGCTTACAATGCTCCCCATACTCCCATCCAGCCACCTGACGAATGGATAACTCGCATTCGAGAGCGAGAACCCCATATGAATGAAACCAGAGCCAAGCTTGTAGCCCTGATCGAACACATGGATGACGGAATAGGCAGGGTTCTGGCATCGCTAGAGGAAAATGGATTCCACGATGACACGATCGTGATCTTTATCAGCGATAATGGTGGCCAACTCAATGTGGGCGCGAATAATGGTCTGCTCAGGGAAGGAAAAGGCACCATGTATGAAGGCGGACTTCGAATTCCTGCGATTATTTCTTGGCCAGGACATAGTCCGTCTGGTATGACGAGTGATGCATTATTAACAACCATGGATTTGTACCCGACCCTCCTTGAGGTTGCTCAAGCCAGAACCTCACATGTGATTGATGGAATCAGCTTCCTCCCGTTGCTTTTGAATGGAAAAAAACCCGATCCTGAGCGCACCCTGTTCTTCTCCAGGCGTGAGGGAAACCTGCGCTTTGGTGGAAAAACAATTGAAGCAGTTCGAAAAGGCCCTTGGAAACTACTGCAAAATTCACCTTATACATCACTGGAATTGTATCACCTGGAACGGGATCCACTCGAAACGACAAACTTGGCTTCCACGGAACCCGATATCTTTCGCCAACTTGCCACAATGCTACGCCAGTATATTCAGGACAGCGGCCGCATACCCTGGCAATAAGTGATTCACGCCCCTCAATAGAAAACCATTCTCGTTGAACAAGAATTAATTCTTGCTTCTACAGAATGAAAATCTCGTTTGCATGGTGAACGAGACTGCTACAAACCGATACCTTGTAGTGCACCCTTGATTGCGTAAAGTAAGGTGACTTCAAGAACCACAATGACACAAAATGAACAAAACCCAGCGTTCACGAACTATTTTTTTTGTTAGAAGTATCAATAAATATATATTATAAGATATCAGAAAATAATTTTGATGCTTAATAGGATATCATATGAATTATGAATCACATCATCTCAGTGCTGCCATCAAAAAGGCCAGAGCGAATTTAGGGTTAAGCCAGCGAGACCTCAGTGAGAGGTCAGGCCTGCCGCAGGCACAAATATCAAAGTTCGAGAATGGTACAGTCGATATACGCCTATCAAGTTTGGTCGCATTATTTAGAGCGTTGGGATTGGAACTTGAACTCGTGCCCCGACAAGTTGTACCTGCGGTTCAGTCAATTGTCAAGAACATAACGCCACGTTCAACCATTGATGTCAAACTGTTGGCAAGAGCAAAAATGGCTTTGAATTGCGTTTTGCAACAACTTGCACGGCTAAATCAATCGCCTGGTAAACTTGAATACCTGAAAGAGTATTCCCACTTTCTTGAACGAACTCAAATCTCCGCCATCCATACCAAATCCTTCAAACGCTGGACGAAATTTCTAGAACGCCTGAAGACAGACTCGTTTGATAACAAGAAAATTGAATTACTGATCAAGCGAACCGAAGAACTCCGTAACCAGCTTGAACAAGCCTCTGATTCGTCAATACAGGATCCGTTTTCAAGGCCCGCCTATTCCCTTGATTAGGAGGATGAAAATGCCTGATGTATCCGTTCTGGAAATTCTTCTTCATGGGGAAAAAATTGCTACTCTGACCCACGTTGGTGGAGATCGCACGATATTTGCATTTTCAGATGAATACATCAATGATGCAAATCGCTCGCTTCTGGGATTAGGATTTAAGAACTCGATAGGGGGACTGATTACGGGTTTCCCCTCGACCCAAACCAGAATTCTTCCCTGGCTCTCCAATCTTCTACCCGAAGGGTATTTGCGTCGTTACTTGGCCGAGCGAGCCGGCGTCAAGAGTGTTCGTGAATTCTTCATGCTCTGGATACTAGGCCAAGATTTACCGGGTGCGATTGTCGCTCAGCCCGCTGATGGTGAAGAACTCCCGCCAACTGCACATGGTAGTGATGGCCAAGAGGAGAGTTTTCATGAAAAAATCTTGCGCTTTTCGTTGGCTGGAATTCAATTGAAGTTCTCGGCTATAGAGAACTCGGAAAAAGGTCTCACGATTCCTGTTCAGGGAATAGGCGGTGACAAGATCCTAAAGCTACCTTCTCGCGACTTCCAGGCACTCCCAGAAAACGAATATAGCATGATGAAGCTCGCAAGCTTGGTGGGAATTAATGTTCCTCGTGTGGCGCTGATTAAAATTGATCTGATAGAAAACTTACCGAGGAATATTGGCACCTTCGGTACTCATGCGTTTACCATTGACCGGTTTGACCGCCCTCCAAACAGACATTCCATTCATATTGAAGACTTTGCACAAATATTTGGCGTATACCCCGAGGAAAAATATAACAGAGCTTCTATCGGGAATATTGCGGCAGTCGTTGGTGTGGAAGGACAACCAAATGATATCCAAGAATTGATCAGGCGGCTTGTGTTTAATGTGCTCATTGGTAATGCGGATATGCACTTGAAGAATTGGTCTCTTATTTATCGGGATAGGAAAAAGGCATCCCTAGCACCGGCCTATGATTTTGTCTCAACCATTTGTTTTATCCCGGATGAGAAGTTTGCACTCAATTTCAGCCGCACAAAACGCTTTGACGAGTTTTCGATGGATGAACTCTCCCGCTTAGCTGGCAAGGCCCGCCTTCCGGAGAAACTTATTCTGGAAGTCGCTTCGGAAACCGTAACCAATTTTCACGAACAGTGGCGAACAGAAAAAAATAATTTGGCGCTCTCCAAAGACATGATCTCCACTATAGACAGGCATCTGAGCCGTATCCCAATTACGAGGGAATAAAGGCTTGCCAGAACCTGGATAAATCGCTACTTCTTGCGAGCATACAGCATAGAATCTGAGTTCCCGGTGAAAATCCACACAAACTGGACTTTGGGGATAGCCCTGTTGGTAACCGATCTCTGCCCCACAAATCAATGGCAAAACTCATTCTCTCTAAGGAACCGAAAAGCCGCCCCTCTGCACAGATTCGGTAACCGCAGAGTTACTTGGCGACAAGGGAACTCTCGGTACCTTAAGTCAAGCGGCTTCTGGAAAGGTTCAGGATACGACCTTATACAAAACCAATTTCGGTTACAACGACCACGGTGCCCGCATTGACCTAGTCAGAAGGTGATTTGCTTCTTCGTCATGAAATTTTTCTTTTATCGGATTAAACTCGAGGGTTCGCTCCAGGCGCATACAAATTTCACTCGTCAAACATGCAACAGATGAACTATGGCCAATCTCGACATCACATACAGGATTGCTGCGAGTCTTGACACTATTCAAAAAATCTCTGCGATGATCGTCACTATGATACAAGCGTGTATCACTGGATTTCATTTCGAGCGTTAGTAAGCGCTCATCGGAAGCCCAAAGTTCGCCGCGACTAACACCAACCCATCCCTTGGACCCGATGAATTGGATCATCCCATCATGCGGCCCTTTCTTCTTGATGATCGGAGGATTATCGGAGTACATGAGTGTCAGTTCTTCTTCCTCTGCATCTGAGGCATGCACAATTTTCACTGGGCCGGAACGATCCAGTCCGAGGCCCCACAAAGAAATATCAAAATTATGTGCTCCCCAATCTGCCACATGCCCTGCGGAATAGGGTCTCCATGCCCGCCACGCTTTTTCTTCAGTATTATACGCTCCACTGACGCGCTCACCGTGATATGGAGCTGAAGGGGCATTACCAAGCCACAGTTCATAGAGAAAATTTTCAGGGATTGACTCTGCCTCTTGATGTGGGAACGGGCGAGAAATTCCACCGACCTGTGCATACACCTTCTGGATCTCTCCAATGTATCCATTCCGTACCAACTCACAGGCATGGCGAAATCGCTGATCCGAGCGTTGCTGGCTTCCCGTCTGAAAAACCAAATCATATTTTCTGACTGCCTTCACCATTAATCTACCTTCATGAATTGTTCGTGACAACGGCTTTTCACTGTACATATCCTTGCCGGCCTTCGCAGCTGCCACAGCCATGTAAGCATGCCAGTGATCTGGGAGCGCCAAACAGACGGCATCAATATCATCTCGTTCCAAAATTTGCCAAAAAAACGAGTACGCATCACAACCCGTATAGGCAGACATATTGCTATCCATCGCATAGGTAGATGCAACGAACTCACGAGCCGGCTCACGTCCCTTCAGCCCGCTCCCAGCATAATTATCGCCAGCCGGATTCACATCGCACACGGCTAACACTTGGACATCAGGTTTTTCAATGAATCCGCGTAGGTTGTGCATGCCCATACTTCCCATTCCAATAAATCCCATATTAATGCGTTCACTGGGAGCAGGTCGGTGGCTCCTTCCAAGCGCGGATGCAGGGATAACAATCGGGAGCGCCGCAGCACTCGCCAAACTCTTCACAAAATGGCGGCGACTGACCATGCTATGTTTCATCTGACATTTCTTCGGTTGTACCCGTAATATAGTTAAGATTTTGGCAACGCTACGATTTCGTTGGACAATTTCTGCATAATCTGCTCAGATTTGAAAGAAAATTCGATAAATTGATATGCTTATCTTATGTCTTGTATTTACTTGCTGCTACTATGCCCAACCCTTGGACCGGAATTGGTAATCCATATACTCGTACAGAAGTACTTGCACGATTGCATGCAACACTAGATCGTGGGGAGCCCATCATTGCTGCAGGTGCCGGTACAGGAATCAGCGCCAAATTTATTGAACAAGGCGGAGCTGATCTGTTGATCATCTACAACTCGGGACGTTTTCGAATGTCTGGCCATGGGTCAACTGCAGGGCTGATGGCCTATGGAGATGCGAATGCGGTCGCCATGGAAATCGGTGAATACGAAGTGCTTCCCGTTGTGGAAGAAATCCCTGTCATCTGTGGCGTCCATGCATCAGACCCAAGAAGACGTATCTGGCATCATCTGCTCAAAGTGAAAGACATGGGATTCAGTGGAATCAATAACTTCCCGACACATACGATTGTGGATGGCCTTTTTCGACGGGTGCTCGAGGAAACCGGGATGAGCATACAACATGAAGTGGACATGGTTGAGTTGTCTCAAAAAACGGGAATTGACCTTTTCTCAATTGTCTATGTTGCAACCCCAGAGGAATCTCGCAAAATGGCTGAAGCCGGTGCGGATGCCATCATTGCCCATGTAGGATGTACGATTGGTGGCTCCATCGGTGTAACCGAAGCGACTTGCACCCTTCAGGAAGCGGCAAAACGTACCCAGGAAATCATTTTAGCTGCCCAAAGCGTACGTAAAGATATTATTTTCCTGAGCCATGGAGGACCAATCTGCACCCCGAATGATGCTGCATATATCAATGAAAATTCCGGCACCGTAGGGTTTGTTGGGGCAAGCAGCATTGAGCGTATGGGAGTTGAAGAATCCTTAATCCGTCTGACCCAAGAATTTAAACAGATCCCGTGCCCTGCGGCCCATAAACGATAAATGGTTGATCAATTCTTTCTACGCAAAAACTCTCAGCTCATTGAATCTGTTGATCAAGGAGTCAATACCTGGATTAATTACCCGAATCCTGTCTCTCCCGGCCTCTTTGCTGCGAAGGCCCTAATCAACCCCGGTAAGGGGCATGACTTTCATCGACATCCAGAGCGCGAAGAATTGATCGTTGTACTGGAGGGAACAATCGAACAGTGGATTGACCAATCCTGTCAATTTTTGTCTCCCGGGGATGCTGTAGTGATCCCGGCGGGGCTACCTCATGCTTCATTCAACACTGGCAAAACTCCCGCTTTACTTTTCGTAACTCTGACAGGAGCAAAGCTCGAGATTCCACTTGCAGAAGATTTATCCACACAGAAACCGTGGAGCACTCTTCGTCCTGCTAAACTCTGACTCCATGAAATCACACGCACTACCTATTTTTGCAGCCCTTCTCTTGGCTGGATGCACGGGAAAGGCAACATTACATTATTCCCCTGCTAGCAACAGTGTGACGGTACATCAACTTCAGGCACCACTCACTCCCGAAGAAACTCTTACACGGCTAGAGGTACCCGATGGTTTTCAGGTTCATGTATTTGCACATGAACCTGATATTATCAATCCAATTGCGCTCACATGGGATGAGCGTGGAAGATTGTGGGTTGTTGAGTCAACGAATTATCCACATGATCATGTCGGTGAAGAATCTGGCACAGATCGAATTACGATCTGTGAAGATACAGATGGCGATTATCGGGCAGATCGGTTTATTCGATTTGCTGAAAATCTTCCACTCACTACCGGGATTGCCCTAGTCAAAGGAGGGGCAATCGTCGGACAAGCTCCCAATCTGGTCTTCCTGAAAGATACGGACGGGGATGACCTTGCAGACGAAAAGCATGTGATCTTACGTGACGCTTTTGGTACCTATGATACACACGCCGTGATGAGCAACTTAAAAATTGGGCTGGATAATTTTCTTTGGGGAGCCGTCGGATACAGTGGTCTCTATGAACCTGGCCGAGCACCTGACCCGGAGGCACTTATCCTCAGACGAGGAATATTTCGGGTCCAGGTGGATGGAACAGATCTGGAGCCCGTTGCTGAATTCAACAATAACACATGGGGCCTCGGCATTGGAGAAGATAATACGATCTACGGATCTACGGCAAATAATAATCATGCAGTTGTAGTCGGAATCCCCCTGCGCTACCAAACTGGAATGAATGTGGCTTATGTTCAGAGCCACTATATGGTAAAACATTCGTCTGAGCGCCAGCTTCAGCAGGTAGACTTTCGTGATGGCTATACCGCAGCGGCCGGGGCATTTCCATATAATGGCCGCCGTTTTCCATCCGAGTATTGGGGAGCTTTAATGGTTTCCGAGCCTACGGCGCATGTGGTGCATGCATCAAGACTGGTACCGGATGGGAGCATCGAAAAAGAGCCTGAAGGGGATATCCTGAATATTCTGGCGAGTAGTGATGAATGGGTTGCCCCGGTTTTTGCTGATATCGGGCCAGACGAAAATCTGTGGGTTGCTGACTGGTACAATCCTGTAATTCAACATAACCCGGATCGAAGGGGGATGGTGAATCAAATTTGGAATGACAAAGCAGGGCCAGGGAATGCACACCTAAACCCATTACGTGACCGTGAACATGGACGAATCTATGTGATTTCGTACGGAGAAGGATCACCTCTGCCCCATCTTTCCTATGATGATACCGAAGGGCTACTGAAAGCTTTGCAGAGTACCAATCAGTTCTGGCGACTCACGGCACAGAGAATGTTGATCGAAAATGATACTAAAGGAATTGAAGATGATCTGACTCAGCTAGTTCTCCGCAAGGCATTGGATGAAACAGGATTTGATCCCGGCGCAGTGCATGCGCTCTGGACATTGCATGGCCTTGGAGCAGGAGAAGCACTCGCAAGTATTTCGGCGGAGGCTCTGTCTCATCCATCTGCGGCCGTTCGTAAAGCCGGTATTCAAACACTCCCTCCAACTGTGGAAAGTAGCAAGCTCCTGATTGAAAAACGTGTCTTTGTTGATGAAAGTTTGAGTGTTCGTCTGAGTGCACTTCTGGCAGCAAACGACTATGCCAACGAATTAGATCCTCGCATTCTTACGGAGGCTGGAGCTGCAGTCCAGGGTGGTGACGCTTGGCTCATTGCAGCTTACCAGGCCATGGCTCCTATTGGTATTGTCAAAACTGAAGAGTATCCTGTGGAACAACCCCAGGAACAGCATGATTTCCCTCCTGCATACCTCAAAATAGATGCACCGGATGGTCTCATGCGGTTTGATACACCTATCTTGCAAGCCTTTTCTGGACAGGAAATCACCATTGATTTTTCGAATCTGCACCCGGACCTCCACAATATTGTATTCCTGGATTTAGGAACAGATGTTCAGGCATTTGGACAGGATCTGGATCGATATATGACGGATCCTTCAAGTTCAGATACAGAGTATATTCCTCCCGACAGGATACATGAAGTTCTCGGCTCCACTGGTGTATTACCCCAAGGCGAATCAGCAAGTACGACCATCGGCCCGCTCTCCAAAGGAGTTTATACGTTCTTGTGTTCTGTGCCTGGACACTGGGCGCTGATGCAGGGGACGCTGGAAATTTCAGATCCTCCGGATCTACCTCGCAACGATGCAAAATGGACATGGACCGGATCTAATCCTGATCTTGCACCAATTGTGTATTTGGCAGGCGGTGCCAGCCGCACCTCTCAATCTCACTATCATGCGCGTGTATTTGGGTTTGCAGATGGACAGATCCTGTTTCATAATGGCGAGCGCTCTTTCTTTTATACAGAGGCATCCGACGAGATATTTTCTGAACTCCTCGATGACGCATCTTTGCTCGCACTTGCCAACAATAAACCGATTGAAAGGGACGAAAGTCGTCGGTCAATCATGCAGCATGTGGAAGCTGGTCGACCGCTCCTTATCACACATCCTGCCTCTTGGTATAATTGGGAAGATTGGCCCGACTACAATGAATTTCTCGTTGGCGGAGGGGCACGCAGTCATGAGCCAATTCGGACATTCTCTGTGGAAGTACTGCAACCCAATCACCCACTCATGGACGAAGTACCCGCAAGGTTTGAGATTACGGACGAACTATATCGGGCTGAACTCCTGCCCGAAGCAAATGCAAACATTCTTGCCATTGGACGCTCCCATGAAACCAACGAGGTATATCCAGTGATCTGGGTTCGCCAAGTTGGAGAGGCCAAAATCCTTGTTAACACTCTCGGGCATGATGATCGTGCACATGATCACCTTGCATATAAACGCATTATTATGAACGCTCGTAAGTGGTTGTTGCCTCATTAAGGAAACAGCCATGATCGTTCGCCTGCTGCCATTGCTCCTTCTCTGCGCTACCTGTAAACCTGAGTTTCCGCCCAATATTGTTCTCATTATGGCGGATGACATGGGTTACGAAACACTGGGCGTGAATGGAGGATTAAGCTACGAAACACCCTACCTGGATTCGCTTGCCCTCCATGGCATGCGCTTTACCCAAGCATTTTCCACCCCGCTCTGTCCCCCAAGTAGGGTGAAGTTGATGACTGGAAAATACAGTTTTCGTAATTATATCGGATTTGGCCTGCTTGCCCCAACCGAGCAAACCTTTGCCCATTTATTGCATGATGCTGGCTATATGACCGGCATTGCAGGCAAATGGCAGTTATATGGAAACGCTTGGCAGCGAGAGTTGGCTGGACGCAGCGGCTCAACCCCGAAGGAAGCTGGTTTTGAAGAATTTGCTCTCTGGCAGTACACAGAATTGGGGAGTCGGTACAAATCACCAATGATACACTATTCAGGACAGGAGCCCAAGATATTCCATAATGAGTACGGGCCAGATCTGTTTACAGATTATATTGAAGGATTTTTCAATAGGCATCAAGACAGATCGTTCTTTTTATACTTCCCGATGGCCTTGCCACATGATCCATTTTTGCCACCACCCGGACATCCAGATTTTGATGAACTTGATGGGAATTATATATTTGGTTACGCATTATGCAATCTCCAAATATCCATTTGACGGATCAATGGAGTGCCGAACGGCAACGCTCCTCCC
>JAPOTE010000111.1 GCA_026709335.1 Bacteroidota bacterium
TGTACTATCTGCAAGCTTTCAAAGGGTAGGGAAGAGTGTAATTGATGTATTTTTTTGGATCATGCAGGATGTGTTAATAGAATTTCAGGATTCCCGAGCGTAATAGAATCAGGTCGTAATGATATCGTTTGTCGTAAATATTATTGCGAATCTGATGATCCACTGAAATACAGCCCCCTGAGCAATGGAATTAAAGAAGTCTACTGGTTTGGATTGGATGAAAACGGTGATCAGACTCAATAGTAACATGCCAGTTCAGTCCACAAAAATATCAACCAGGATGCATGGAGAGTAGCAAAGAAACTATTCAGTTAAGTTCTACTCGACGGGTACCGGTACCGGAAGAAAAAAATGACCGTATTCGGATCACTCCAAACGGTGGCCCCCGTGTTGCAGTTCCATCCTTTTTTACGCTCATAAACCTGTTCTGCGGGTTTGTAGCCATCACACAGGTGCATCAAGGACAGTTTTCGTACGCGTGTTATCTAATTATACTAGCAGGGTTGTTTGATCTGCTGGACGGCATGGTGGCTCGCCTGACGAATGGGGCAAGTCTTTTTGGTGTAGAGCTGGACTCTTTGTGTGACATAGTATCGTTTGGCGTTGCACCCGCCTATCTAATCTATGTGCGGATATTAGAAGGCAGTGGAATGTTTGGCATGATTATCTGTGCGCTTCCTGTTATGTGTTGTGCAGTACGATTGGCGAGATTCAATATCCAGTTTTCGCCAGAAAAGAAGCCTGACTTCGAAGGATTGCCTTCACCAGTGTACGCCTATTGCATCATCGCTATTGTCCTAAATATTGACCAGGAAACATGGCTATTACGTGCGGGGATATTGGATACAGAAGTGTTTATTCCGGTTGTAATAGTTCTATCTCTTTTAATGGTTTCTCTTATTCGTTTTGATGGAGTTCCAAGAATTTCGTTTGTTTATCTTCGGGAATACCCGATTGCATCCGGTGCCTATATCGCTTCCCTACTAGCTACTATATTTTTTCCATACTCGGGATTACTTTTGATCCTATTGGTATACGTCTTGATTGGGGTGATTCGCGCATCAAT
Source organism: Bacteroidota bacterium (assembly GCA_026709335.1). Taxonomy (GTDB): domain Bacteria; phylum Bacteroidota; class Rhodothermia; order Rhodothermales; family Bin80; genus Bin80. The sequence goes on from JAPOTE010000111.1 coordinate 1,067, forward strand.
GCGATCTATTCGAATGCTTATGATGCTTCCAAGATGACGTTAGTGAGCCGAAGAATAAAGTCATAGATAAATCAAAGTTCATGTACAAAGCACGAATTAAAGTTACGCTTCGTCCGGCCATATTAGATCCTCAGGGAAAGGCCACCCATCAAGCATTACAGAATCTTGGATTTGATCAGATCAGATCAGTTCGAATTGGCAAGCATATAGAGCTCGAGGTTTCGGCAGATACCAGTGATGATGCCAGGTCTGCTGTGAATGCCGCCTGCGAAAAGCTGTTGGCCAATCCGATTATGGAAGACTATGAAGTCTCAATTGAGCCTGCCGAATAGAGTAGCATGTAGGGGATCTCTCAATAATGATACTCACTCATGGGGAGTTCGTATTTGCTCAGTTAACGATGCCTATACAATTGGCTCCCCGGATACTGGCCAGATGAACTTCGGAGATGGATTGGTTGATCGTGAGAGCAAGCAGTTGTTCCAAGATTCTCGAATTTAGTACATACCCGTGTCAGTTCGATACTCAGTCATCTTAAATTCGGAGAAATACAATTCCAAGAGTGAATATCTTACGTCATTCCGGTTTACGTGCCAGGAAGAAGAACATCGGTGTAAACACATCAGTCTCTCCCCCTTTGACCAAGGCATCTGCCCCCTTGTTCAAAAATGTACTGACGGCTCTTGATCCCTCTGGAACTAGGCGGACCCATTCGGCAATCCGTAAGGTGAAATTTGTTAGAACACGTCCGACTGGAGTACGTGGAATGCTCGATAAGGTAAAGCCGCGTCCCTGAAGTGGGCGATACCACGGAGTTTGGGGGTCCGCGTCATGGGCGACATCACGGGCTTCAAGAAGTTCAAATCCTGCATCCTTTAATGCCTTACAAACCTCATCGGTTGGAGAAATATCCGGGAGGCCGTTTCCTAACATGATGTGTCGTTTGATACGTACATGCTCCTTATTGGTGGGGTCGTAATTGTCGGTTACGCACCAGTCAAAACCCGCAAACAAGCCTCCAGGGCGCAAGATGCGCCAAGCCTCTTGAAATGCCTCAGTCTTGTTGGGGGCGTGCGGCATCGACTCAATCGCATAAGCAGCATCGAAAGATTCATCCTTTTCGGGAATCTTCATGTAGTTTGCATGAATGAAACGACACTGATCCTGCATATCTTCGATAAGCACCTTTCCGCGCTCAATCTGGTGCTGATTATTGTTGAGTCCGACAAAATCAGCTCCATACCACCGAGCAAGATTACTCATTGGTCCTCCAATCCCACAACCCAGATCAATTACATTAAGCCCGGGCTCAAAGAAAGCTTGTCACCAAGAAAACGCTGATGCCTCAGCAGAGAATCCTTGAAGGATTCTCCTCGCTTCGATGGGGCAAAGTGAAACGATCTGCCCCAACCGAATTCATAAAATTTGGTTGCTAAATCATAATAATTGTTCACCAGTGTTTCATACTGGTTTTTGATTTCGAGTTCATCGTCATGGAGATCCAGGTATTGGTTTACCATAGATTTCATCTCGTTCGTACTCTGAGCAGGGGAGTCAATCACGGACTGAGTATCATGAATATTTGACATCTAACAGGAATTATTTTTGAAAATTATTGAACGCAAAAAATTTTAATATTGATATACAGTGATGGCGTTCAGGGGAAAAATATTGAAAAAAAAAGGGTTCTGTAGGGTTTTGTATGAAATGATTAAATTCAAGCTGAATCAAATATAGAA